>NZ_QUAL01000147.1 GCF_003579925.1 Jiangella rhizosphaerae
GCCGACCGGCTGGCGGCGGCGATCGCCGACGGGTTCGGCGCGCACGGCTACGCCCGGCGGATCAGCGGCGCCGGCGGCCGCGACGCGTCGGTCGCGTTCCTGCTGCCGCCGTTCGCCCCGCCCGGCGACGACGCCGCGCGCGTCGAGGCGGCGTGGCGATCCGCCGTCGACGCGACCACCGTCGGCAACGGCGGCGTCCGTCCGGGCGAGGAGTGGGCCGACCTCGCCACCGCGTGGACACCGCAGGTGTCGCTGCACGCGCTGACGGCGGCGTCGGTCGGCGACACCGCGCTGGCCCACCGGCTGCTCAGCTGGCTCGACCTGCGCCGGACCGCGCTCGGCGCGCTGCCCGAGAAGATCACCGCCGACGGCCGGCCGGCCGCCGTGGCGCCGCTCGGACTGACCGGCGCGACCGTCCTGCTGGCGCTGGCCGCCCTGGACGGACGCCCGCTGCCGGTGCCTCCCGGCTGACGCCGTCGCGGGAGATAATCGACCATGCGCCGGCTGCGGTTCGTCCTGACCCTCGTGGTGACTGTGCTGCTGGCCGGCATCGTGGCGACCATCGTCGCGCTGACCACGGGCGATGACGGCGACGAGGCGGCGGCCGGCGGCGGCGCGGCGCCCGACCTCTCCGTCACCGCGGAGATCCGCCGCTCGTTCAACCGTCCCGGGCTGGTCGTCATCGCCGTCACCAACCACGGCGCCGAGCCGGTCACCGTCACGTCCGCGGAGCTGCTCAGCGACTCCTTCGAGGCCACCGGGCCGCAGCCGTTCGACGCCACCATCCCGCCCGGCGAGACCCCGCGCGACCTCCAGGTCGAGTACGGCCCGGCGCAGTGCCCCGACGGCGTCGACTCCGAGGCCGTGCCGTCGCGCGTGGCGCTGGTCGCCCGGGCCGAGGGCGGCGCCGACCACGAACTGGTGCTCGACCTGCCCCATCCCAACGGCACGCTGAACCGGCTGTTGCGCACCGACTGCGGCGCCCAGGTGCTGCGGCAGTCGGTCTCGCTGACGCTCGGGCCGCTGGTGCCGAACGCCGACGGCACGCTCACCGGCATCCTGACGGTGACGCCCGCCGACCCCGGCGCCACGCCGGTCATCACCGACACGCGGGGCAGCGTGCTCTTCGAGGTCGCGCCGCACCCCGACCCCGCACTGCCGCCTGGACAGCTGCGCATCCACGCCGACGTCCAGCGCTGCGGCGGGCACGCCATCGGCGACGCCAAACGGCCGTACGGCTTCACCGCGTGGATCGACCTCGGCGAGGGTGACCCGATTCCCACCGCGATCCCCGTCGACACCGGTCAGCGCGCCGCACTCGACGCGATGCAGGCGCAGCGGTGCGCGGACCGCAACGACGAGAGCTGAACCGCCGGGGCTGTCGAGAACCGCGCCACGGCTTCGACCCACTGCCGAGAGCGCCCCAGAGCGGCGCACACGAGACGGGAGCGACCCGCGATGAAGTACATGCTCATGATGTTCGGCGACACCGGCACCATGCTGGCCACGCACTCGAAGGAGCAGATCGAGGAGATGATCGGCTTCATGGTCCAGCTCGACAAGGACCTCGAGGCCTCCGGCGAGCTGGTCTTCCAGCAGGGCCTCGCCGACCCCGGCACGGCCAAGACGGTGCGGCTGCAGGACGGCCTGCCGGTCACCACCGACGGACCCTTCGCCGAGGCGAAGGAGTCGCTCATCGGCTTCTGGGTGGTCGACGTCGAGAGCGAGGAACGGGTCCTCGAGCTGGCCGGGCAGATCGTGAAGTACTCCGGCCGGCTGGAGGTCCGCCCGGCGATGGACGCCCCGCCGGACCTGTGACCGAGCCCGTCGTCGAGGACCTGCTGCGCGAGGCCGCGCCGCAGGTCCTCGGGGTGCTCGTGCGCAAGTACGGGCAGTTCGACGCCTGCGAGGACGCCGTGCAGGAGGCACTGCTGGCCGCCGCGACGCAGTGGCCGGTCGACGGTGTGCCGGACAGCCCGCGCTCGTGGCTGGTGACGGTCGCCTCGCGCCGGTTCGTCGACGAGGTGCGCAGCGCGGAGGCCCGCCGTCGCCGTGAGGAGACCGTCGCCGCGCTGGACCTCGTCGAACCGGGCGACGTGGAGCAGTCCGACGACACCCTCACGCTGCTGTTCCTGTGCTGCCACCCGGCGCTGCCGCTGCCCGCCCAGCTGGCGCTGACCCTGCGAGCGGTCGGCGGCCTGACGACGGCGGAGATCGCCTCGGCGTTCCTGGTGCCCGAGGCGACGATGGCGCAGCGGATCAGCCGGGCCAAGCAGAAGCTGCGGGCCGGCGGCGCACGGTTCGGCCCGCCGCCGCCGGAGGAGCGGGCCGGCCGGCTGCGCGCCGTCCTGCACGTGCTCTACCTGATCTTCAACGAGGGCTACACCGCGAGCTCCGGTCCGCGGGTGGTGCGCACCGACCTCACCGCCGAGGCCATCCGGCTGACCCGGCTGCTGCACCGGCTGGTGCCCGGCGACGGCGAGGTGGCCGGCCTGCTGGCGCTGATGCTGCTCACCGACGCCCGCCGGGCGGCCCGCACCACGTCCGACGGCGTCCCCGTCCCGCTGGCCGAACAGGACCGGTCCCGCTGGGACGCCGGCCAGATCGCCGAGGGTCTCGCGCTGCTCACCGGCGTGCTCGGCGGCGGCCCCGTCGGCCCCTACCAGCTGCAGGCCGCCATCGCTGCCGTGCACGACGAGGCGCCGTCGGCCGACGCCACCGACTGGCCGGAGATCCTCGCGCTCTACGAGCTGCTGGAGCGGGTGGCGCCGGGCCCCGTCGTCACGCTCAACCGGGCCGTCGCCGTCGCGATGGTGCACGGGCCGCGAGCCGGGCTCGCGCTGCTGGGCACGCTCGACGCCGGCGCGCCGGAACTGGCGCAGACGCACCGGCTGGACGCCGTCCGGGGGCACCTGCTCGAGCTGGCCGGCGACCCCGACGGCGCCCGCGCGGCCTACCTGCGTGCGGCCCGGCGGACGGCGAACGTCCCGGAACAGCGCTACCTCGCGCTGCGCGCCGCCGGCCTCACCTGAGCACGCGATACAGCAGGTGCGTAGCCGCGTCGGTGCGGACCACGCTGACCGTCTCGAGGGCGACGTGGCCGGTGCCGGTCCGGTCGAACAGCGGTGTGCCGTCCCCGAACAGCACCGGCACCACGTGCAGCGAGATCTCGTCGACCAGGCCGGCGGCCAGATACTGCCGGGCGACGTCGGCGCCGCCCATGACGCAGACCACGCCGTCGCCAGCCGCCGCCGTGGCCTGCGCGAGCGCGTCCTCGATGCCGCCGGTGACGAAGGTGTAGACGCCGTTCTCCGGCGACTGCTCCGGCGCCTTGTGCGTCACGACGAACACCGGCCGCCGGATCGAGCCGGACGGGCCGTCGGCGCCCCACCACGGGACGGAGCCGTCGTAGGTCGACCGGCCGGTGATGACGGCGCCGAGCCGCCCGAGGCCGTCGTTGAGCACGTCGCGGCCGTCGTCGGTGCCGATCCAGTCGTGCAGGCGCTCGCCACCCTGGCCGAGGGGCTGGTCGGGGGTCTGCCCGGCCGCCGTGATGAAGCCGTCGAGGGAGATGCTGATGTCCAGTACGAGTGTGTTCATGCCCGTGTAACGACACCCCAGGCGCGGACTCATCGGTCCGGGCGAACGACTTGCAGAATGTCCCGATGGACGACTTCACGGCGGCGATCCACCGGCACCGGCGCGAGCTGCACGTGCATTGCTACCGCATGCTCGGCTCGTTCGACGACGCCGAGGAGGTCGTCCAGGAGGCGCTGCTGCGGGCGTGGCGGAGCAGCGACTCGTTCGAGCCGGGCAGCAACCTGCGGGCATGGCTCTACCGCATCGCCACCAACGCGTGTCTCGACCTGCTGCGGCAGCGGTCGCGGCGGCCCGAGCAGGTGCGCTCGTTCGCCGAGGTGCCGTGGCTGCAGCCCTACCCCGACCACCTGCTCGACCAGGTCGCGCCGAGCTCCGACGAGCCGGAAGCCGTCGTCGTCGGGCGCGAGACCATCGAGCTGGCGTTCATCGCCGCCATGCAGGCGCTGCCAGCGCTGCAGCGCGCCGTGCTCGTCATGCGCGATGCCATCGGCTGGTCGGCGGCCGAGACCGCGGCCATCCTCGAGACGACGGTCCCGGCGGTCAACAGTGCGCTGCAACGGGCCCGCGCGACGCTGCAGCGCACGCGGCCGTCGCCGGACGCCGGCCCGCCGCGCACCTCGTTGAGCGCCGAGGAGCGCGACCTGCTCGACCGTTACGTCGCGCTCAGCGAGCAGCCCGACGTCGAGCGCATGGCCGCGCTGGTCCGCGACGACATCCGGGTGACGATGCCGCCGCAGCCGGTCTGCTACGACGGCTGGGCCGCGCTGGCGCCGCTGCACTCACTGGCCTTCGGCCCGGACGGCCACGGCGTCTGGCGGCTGCTCCCCACCACCGCCAACCGGCTGCCGGCCGCCGCCTGCTACCTGCGCCCGCGCGACGAGCCGGACGCTCCGTTCTCCGCGTTCAAGCTCGACGTGCTCCGGGTCGAGGACGGGCTGATCGCCGAGATCACCACGTTCGGGCCGCAGCTGTTCCCGGCCTTCGGCCTCCCGGAACGATTGCCCTGACGTCGCCGGAGGCTCACGCCCGCCCCCACCCCTACACCAACCACTCACTCCCGAAGTTGATCTTGGAGTAGCGCCGGTATCAATCGGACATTTCGCCCGTCAATAGCGGCATTGCTCCAAGATCAACTTCGGGAGTGGGCGGTTGGCCGGGCTGCTCGTTCACCGGGGCTCCCCGTCGCCCGGCCGCCCCATGCTCGTGCCGCGACGTACGGGCAGCGACCAAGGGGACGGGGTGGAGTCTGTGCAGGACTAGACGTTCCGGTGCCCGTTCGTCCCGGTGTGCCCGGCTGTGGGCGGTGGTGCTCATCGGCGATCGCGTACATCACCACGATTACCCGAGCCTCACCACGATTGCAGGCGTAGTACGACACGGAATTTCCTAGTGAACGTGATCAATCCGGGGCCGGAGGCGGCCAGCGGGGGCCTCAGTGGCGGACGTCGAGGTGGAAGGCCTCGGTGTGGTAGCCGGGCCAGGCGGTGGCCCGCTGCTCGGCGACGGTGTCGCCCAGCGGCGGGACGGCGGGCAGCGCACCGTCGCGCAGGTGATGCTTCCCGCCGGCGTCGGCGAGCGCGGCGACGAGGCGGTCGCGCCAGCCGGCGAGGTCGGCGGCCGTGGCGGTGCGGGCGAGGTCGTGCCGTTCGTCCGGGTCGGAGGCGAGGTCGAACAGCTGCTCGGCCGGCCCCTCCGGGTACCAGATGTACTTGTGCCGTCCGTCGGTCATGGCCAGGTAGTACGGGACGCCGGGCGGTCCGGCGTCCCCGCTGGCGAGGCCGACGACGACGCGCGGCCGGTCGCCCTCGGCGGCCAGCGCGACGAGGTCGACGCCGTCGACGTCGTCGCCCACCGTCCCACCCCCGGCCGCCACCAGCGTCGGCAGCACGTCGGCCAGCGTCACCGGCGTCCGCACCGTCGTGCCCGGCGCTACGGACGACCGGCCCGCCGCCGGACGCACGATCAGCGGCACGCCCGCCGACGCCTCGTGGAAGAACACCTTGTTGCCGGTGCCGTGGTCGCCGAGGAACTCGCCGTGGTCCGACGTGAACACCACCGTCGTCCGCGCCAGTTCGCCGACGTCCTGCAACGCGGCCAGCACCCGGCCGAGGTTGTAGTCGATCTGCGTCACGAGGCCGTAGTAGGCCGCCCGCGCCGCCCGGATCGTCAGAGGATCCAGGAGGTCGAACGAGCCGCGGTGCCGCTGGCGCCGGAACGCGGCCGGTGCGTCGTCGCCGGCCCAGTCACCCACGATCGGCGACGGCACCGGCGCGTCGCGGTACATCGAGTAGTACGGTTCGGGCGGGTCCAGCGGCGGGTGGGGCTTGCTGTAGGACAGCCAGAGGAACATCGGCCGGGTCGGGTCGCGGCGATACCTGATGTGCTCGACGGCCCGCTCGGACAGCCACGACGTCAGCGTCTCCGCCTCGGGCACGGTCGCCAGGCCCGGGGACAACTCGTTCTGCCCGAGCCCGTGCCGCATCGCCGGGACGCCGGTGCGGTAGTAGTCGTCGGGCAGGATCAGCTCCTCGAAGCCGTGGTGCGCCCGCGGCGGCGTGAAGTGCATCTTCCCGATGCCGACGGTCGCGTACCCGAGCGCGCCCAGCCGGGCCGGCAGGGTGGGCGCGCCCGGAGGCAACACGTCACCCGTGCGGCCGTTGTGCGTCATGCCGTGCCGCAGCGCGGAACGGCCGGTGAGCAGCGTGATCCGCGACGGCACGCACACCGGCGTCGACGCGTAGGCGGTGTCGAACCGGATGCCCTCGTGCGCCAGCTGGTCCAGGTGGGGCGTGCGCAGGAACGACGGCGCACCCGGGCCCAGGGTGTCGCGGCGCTGCTGGTCGGCGGTGACCAGCAGCAGGTTCGGCCGTTCGGGCGTCATAGGTACTCGACGGTGCCGTTCTGCCGCGACCGCTCGGCGGCGAACGCGACCCAGTGGCTTTCGAGGCTCTCCTCGAACGCGCTGGGCGCGGCCTGGACGGGCAGGCCGGCCCGGCGCCGGCGGATCCGCTCGGCGAAGTCGGCCATCAGCCCGGCGTCGCCGCCGGAGTGCCCGCCGCGGTCGTCGGAGACCTGCTCGACGTACCGCTCGGCGGGCGGCAGGCCGGCGACGTGCGGCCCGGACCGGCCGAACCGGACCACCTCGATGCGGCCGGCCTCGAGGTCGGCGTTGATCTCGCCGTGGCTGCCCATCATGGTGATGATCCGGGTGTTCTGCTCGGTGAACGCCGACACCACCAGCGACGCCGTCACCCCGTTGGCGTAGCGCAGCGAGGTCGTCTGGTGGTCGACGACGTCGTTGTCCATGCGGTAGACGCAGCGGCCGTAGTCGGTTTCGCGCAGCGCCTTCAGCCGGCCCTCCGGCGACGGGTCGCCGGTGATGACGGAGACCGGCCAGGTCTCGACGCCGGCCAGCTGCTCGACGTAGAACCGGTGCGCGTTGTACGGGCAGGTGGCCGCGACGGCGCACCCGTCGATGCACCGGTCGGTCGACCCGGGCGGCGCGTTCTCGATGCGGAAGTGCCGCCGGTCGCCGAACGAGGACACCGCGATGCACGGCGACCCCACCAGCCAGCGCAGGATGTCGAGGTCGTGGCAGGCCTTGGCCAGCAGCATCGGGCTGGAGTCGGCGGTCCGGTGCCAGTTGCCGCGGACGTAGCTGTGCGCGAAGTGCCAGTAGGCGATGTGCTCGGCGTGCTGGATGCCCTGCAGGTCGCCGATGCGGCCCTCGTCCAGCAGCCGCTTGAGCGCGTTGAAGAACGGCGTGTACCGCATGACGTGCGAGACGGTGATCGCGCCGGGCCGGTCCTTCGCGGCGGCGATCAGCCGGTCCAGCTCGCTCGGCGTGGGCGCGATCGGCTTCTCCAGCAGCACGTCGTAGCCGAGCTCCAGGGCCCGCAGTGTCGGTTCGACGTGCAGGCGGTCAGGGGTGGTGACCACGACGGCGTCCCAGGGGCCCGGCCGCGACAGGGCGGTCCGCCAGTCGCCGTACCGGTGCTCCGCCGGCACGCCGTGGACGTCCCCGACGGCGGCCAGCCGTTCCGCGTCGGGGTCGGCGATGCCGGTGACCACCGCTGCCTCGGGATGCTCCAGGCACCAGCCGGCGTAGGCCTGGCCGCCGCGGTTGCCGGCGCCGATCACCAGCAGCCGCACCGGCGCGTCGAAGTCCGTCATGCTCACCCCTTCTCGGCCCCGGCGGTGAGGCCCTCGACCAACAGGCGCTCGGCGGCGAAGAACAGCGCGATGACGGGCAGCGTCAGCAGCACCGACCCCGCCATCAGGACGGTCGCCGACACGCTGATGTCGTCCAGCTGTGCCAGGCCGAGCGAGACCGTCCAGTTGTCCCGGCTCTCCAGCAGGAAGAGCAGCGCGAACAGGTACTCGTTCCAGGCGATCATGAAGACGTACAGCGACGTCGCGGCGATCGACGGCATCGCGAGCGGCAGCACGATCCGGACGATCACCTGGACCCGGTTGCAGCCGTCGACCATCGCCGCGTCCTCCAGTCCCTTCGGGATGGACCGGAAGTAGTTGCGCAGCATGTACACCGACACCGGCACCGTCGACGCCAGATAGATGACGATCAGCGCCGGCAGCTCGCCGCGCAGCCCCAGCCGCGAGAACAGCACGAACAGCGGGATCGCCATGACGATGCCGGGGAACATGTAGACGGCGAAGAACGACACGTTGACGACGTTCTTGCCGGGGAAGCGCAGCCGGGTCGCGGCGTACGCCCCGAGCACCGACAGCAGCACGGTCGCCACCACGGAGCCCAGCGCGACGATCAGCGAGTTGCCGAAGAACGACAGCAGGCCGTAGCCGCCGTCCTCCGGCGACGCGATCACCCGCCGGTACGCCTCCAGGTTCAGCTCGCTCGGCGACGGCACGCCGAGCGGGTCGGAGAGCACGGCCTGCAGCGGCCGCACCGACAGCAGCAGCATGTAGAACAGTGGCAGCACGCAGGCGACCAGCACGACCGCCAGCCAGAGCACCCGCGCCACCCCGAGCACCCGGGTCTCGACCCGTTCTCGCGACGCCATCAGATCTCCGACTCCTGCTTGAGCACGCCGTACCGGTAGTAGACGGCGAACGCGATGATCAGCACGACCGACATCAGCAGGCCGAGCGCCGCCGCGCCGCCGACGTCGTTGCGCGACACCAGGTACTGGTAGACCTGCACCGCGACGACCTCGGTGCCGGCCGCGCCCCGGGTCAGCAGGTACACGTCGTTGAAGTTCTGGAACGTCCAGATGAACCGCAGCAGCACCAGCAGCGCGATGACGCCGGACAGCTGCGGCGCGACGACGTACCGGAAGCGCTGCAGCGGGGTCGCGCCGTCGACGCGCGCGGCCTCCTCCAGGTCGCGGGGCATGCCCTGCAGCCGCGCCAGGATGAACAGGAACGCCAGCGGGAACGTCTTCCACGCCTCGAACGCGATGACGGTGAGCAGCGCGATCGGGACGTCGAACCCGGCGCCGAACACCTCGACGCGGTGGAACCGCTCGCTGAGGAAACCGATCGGCTGGTCCCAGCCCAGCACGTCGACGCCGAACACGTTGACCGGCCCGAACTGCGGGTTCAGCAGCGTCCGCCACACCAGCGCCGCCGACACCACCGGGATGACGTACGGCACCAGCACGAACGCCCGGATGATCATCCGCCCGGGGAACCGGTGCCGCAGCGCCAGCGCCGTCGCCAGGCCGGCGCCCACCGACAGCACGGTGCCGCCGATGCTGTAGATCAGCGTGGTGCGGACCATCTCCCACAGGTCGGGACTACCCAGAACGGTCTGGAAGTTCCGCAGCGTCAGCGTGATGTCGAAGACGTTCTGCAGGTCGATCAGCCGCAGCCGCTGGAACGACATGACGATCGTCCAGAGGAACGGCAGCACGACGACCAGCAGGACGATCAGCACCGTCGGGCTGACCAGCACCAGCCCGGCGCGCGCCTCGCGGGCCCGCAGCGAGCGGACGCGGCCCTTCCTGCCCCGGCCGCCGCCCGGGCCGGCAGGTGCCGGCCCGGAGTCCACGGCGGGCGGGGCGATCGGTCCCGAACCCATGGGCCTCAGCCGAGCTCCGCGGCCAGCTGCGAGGCGCTCTCGTCCATCCGCGTGGCCGCCTCCTCCGCGGTGAGGGTGCCGTCCAACGCCTCGCGCAGGATGTTGGTCAGCTCGAGGTCGCCGTACATCGCCGTGACGAGGGCGCCCTGTCCCTGCGGGAAGCCCCAGCGCTCGAACCCGGTGGCCCCCTCGGCGATCGTGTCGATCGCCTCCTGCCCGTACAGCTCGCCGACGGTCACCGTCTGCGTGCCGCTGCCGACCGCCAGCTCGGTCCAGCCGTCGACGTAGGTCGTGTCGCCGGCCTCCGGGCCGTTGCGCATCGGGAACCGGCCCTCGGGCGAGATGGACAGGAAGCCCATGTACCCGTCGCCGAGCAGGTAGCGCACCAGCTCCTTGGCCGGCTCGATGTCGGCGGACGCGGTGATGCCCAGGTTGATGGTCAGGCCGAACTGGGTCGGCTCGTCGCCGGACGGGCCCTGGAACAGCGGCAGCATCGTCGTGCGGTCGACCAGCCACTGCTGGTCGGCGGCGCACTCGGCGCAGGTCAGCGGGGTGTCGGGGAACAGGCCGGCCAGCTCGTCGAGCAGGTGCGGCGACCACGACGTCATGGCCGTCTGCCCGGCGAGGTAGTTGGCCCGGGTGGTGTCGACGTCGCCGGCGCCGGTGGGCGCGTACTGCGCGAGGTCGACGTAGAACTGGATGGCCTCGACGCACTCGGGGCTGTCCAGCGTCACCTCGCCCTCGTCGTCGACCAGCTGGCAGTCGTTGGCCAGCGCGACGTGCTCGAAGACCTGCATCGTGAAGCCGTCGCCGCCGGAGCTGCCGATCGCGAAGCCGGAGATGCCGTTCTGCCCGTTGAGCGCCTCGGCCGCGGCGAGCGTGCTCTCGTAGGTGGTGGGCTCCTCCAGGCCGGCGGCCTCGAACAGGTCGTCGCGGTAGAAGATCATCTGGCCCCAGCCGTCCGACGGGACGGTGGCGTACTCGCCCTCGGCGTCCTCGACCCGGATGAGGTCCAGCGCACTCTCGTTGAACGTGTCGGTGCCGAGCTCGTCGATGAGCTCGCTGGCCGCGGCGGCGTCGAGGATGCCCTCGCCGACCCATCCGGCGGCCAGCTCGACGCCGTGCACCACGACGTCGGGGAGGTCACCGGCGGCGGCCGCCGACACCATCGCCTGGGAGAGGTCGGGCGCGCTGACGCCGACGAGTTCGACGTCGATGCCGGACTGCTCGGTGAAGTCGGCCAGGACCTGCTCCATCCTCGCGATCCGGTCGGCGGTGTCGTAGACCGTCCACAGCGTGATGCTGCCGCCGCCGCCCTCGCCGGAACCCGCGCTGTCGCCGTCGTCGTCGCCGGAGCATCCCGCCGCGACCAGGCCGATCACCGCGAGTGCACTCAGAGGTCGTCGCCACATGATGCCGTCCCTCCTCGGTGGAGCGCTCGCCTGCAGATGTGGGGCACCATGCTTGAGAAATCTGATTCAAGCTGTCAACGAATGGAAAAGGTATGCAAGGAATCGCGAACGAAGAGCGGTGAAGTGATGAAATCGGTGAAGATCGACGAACTCGACCGGCTCCTCATCGGCGCCCTGCTGGCGCACCCGCGGGCGACGCACGCGGCCATCGGGCAGGCGGTGCGCAGCTCGGAGGCGACGGTGTCGCGGCGGCTCGCCCGCCTGCGGCGCACCGGCGCCGTCCGGGTCGTCGGCGCCCTCGACTCGCAGATCAGCCACCGGGCACGGTCGGTCTTCGTCCGGCTGCGCTGCGCGCCCGGCGCTGCCGACGAGCTCGCGCTGCCGCTGGCCCAGTGGGAGGAGACCGGCTCGGTCAAGGTCCTGACCGGCAGCGTCGACTGCGTCGCGGAGGTCGCCTACACCTCCAACGAGCACCTCTACGGGCTGATGATGCACCGGCTGCCGCAGTTCGAGGGCGTCATGGCGACGTTCAGCAACCAGGTGATCCGCCGGTTCTCCACGCCGCACGGCTGGAACCCCGGCCTGCTGCCCGACACCGTCGTCGCCGAGCTGCGCGCGGACCGGCGCGACCGGTGGAGCGAGCACCCCGAGCCCGACGAGGCGGCGCCCATGTCGGAGCTGGACGAGCAGATCCTCGCCGCGTTCATCGAGGACGGGCGGATCAGCTGGCAGGACCTCGCGACCCGGTGCGGCGTCACGCCCAGCACCGCGCGCCGGCGGGCCGAGGGCCTGATGGCCACCGGTGTGCTGCGGATGCGCACCGTCGTCGAGCCGGAGGTACTGGGGCTGGCCGTGAACGCGTTCGTCTGGCTCACGATCAACCCGACGAAGATCGGCCTCGCCGGCGAGATCCTCGCCCGGCACCGCAGCGTCGTCATGATCGCGGCGACGACCGGCGACCGGAACCTGTGCGGCGAGATCGCCGTCGCCAGCGACAGCGCCCTCTACGAGTTCCTCTCCGAGACCGTCGGCCACCTGCCCGGCCTCATCCACGCCGACGTCGCGGTCGCGCTGCGCACCGTCAAGCGGGCCGGCCGGATCGCGCCGGAGCTGCGGACCGCCGTTGGGAGCGAACGCCCGTCAAGGTGATCACATCGGGCTCCTCCGGCGGCCCGGTCCGTGGACGTTCTCGGCCCCCGGCTGCCCCATTCTCGTGCCGCGAACGGGCGCGTCAAGCAAGGATCGGCTACATCACGAGGATCATGTGAGCTCCACCATGCCTGCAGACCTCGTGACGTGGGAGAACGCCTCGTGATGGCTCCGGAGTCACGGTGGACGCTCCATGACAGCAACCTCACCCAGGAGAGGCCCTCTGGCAGCCGTCGCCACGCCTTCCAGCCCTCAGGGCGCCCAGAAGCGTGTCCCGGCTTCACGCGGCAGGCAGCGGACGGCCGTCCGGCAACCGTAGTGGCGATCAGGCCGCCGGTCACCGTCCGGGCCGTGAACAGGACCGGAACTCCCGACGATCACGCGAATCTCGCGCGCCGGAGAGGCATCGGGAGGACTACTGTCGGAACCATGCACGAGAGTGATGCAGCGCACGATGCTGTGCGCCGCGACCCGATAGAGATCCTTCCTTACGACACCGCGTGGCCCGAGTCCTTCGAGCAGCAGCGCCTGCGCGTCGAACCGGCCCTGCGCCCGTGGCTGATCGGCTCGGTCGAGCACGTCGGCAGCACGGCGGTGCCGGGCCTTCCCGCCAAGCCCATCATCGACATGATGGCCATGGTCGCCTCCTACGAGGAGGCCCAGGGCACCGTCGCCGCCATGCAGGAGATCGGCTGGACGCACGTGTGGGAGACCGGCGACGAAGAGCTGCGGCGCTGGTCGTTCTGCTACCCCGACCCCGCTTGGCGCACACACCACCTGCACGTCGTCGAGTACGTGTCGCAGCTGGGCCGCGACTGCCTGGCCTTCCGCGATCACCTGCGGCACCACCCCGAGGATGCGCGGAAGTACGCCGACATCAAGCAGAGCCTGGCGGCGGTCCACCACGACGACCGCCCGGCCTACCGCGCGGGCAAGGCGCCGTTCATCGAAGACGTGATGCGGCGGGCCTCCGTCCAGCACTGAGCCGGGGCAGCCGGCCGGCGCTCGCCTTCAGCAGGAGCAGCGTCACGATGCCGGCCAGCACGATCGCGGCCATGTTGACGCCGAGCTGAGCGGCCGCGCCGCCCAGCTCGTCGGCGTCGCCGAGGGCCAGGGCCAGCCCCAGGTTCCCGGCGGCGGGCACCGTCGTCACCGAGATGAACACGCCCACCAGCGCACCCGACTTCGCGGACGTGAGCGACAGGATGCCGGCGATCCCGGCGATGAACGCCACGACGAACGACCACCGGTCCGGCCGCCAGATGAACCCCGTGAGCGGCCGCTCCGCGGTCAGCACCGCCGTGTCGATCCACCCTGCCCACGCGGCGAGCAGGCCGAGTAGCGTGGTGACGACGATCGCGATCGCGAACCCGGCCGCCAGCGTGACCAGCGACTGACGCACGATGCCGAACCGCCGGTGCACCAGCCCGACGGCGATGCCGGCCAGCGGCCCGAACTCCGGCCCGACGACCATCGCGCCGACCACGAGGACGGCGGAGTCGAGCACGATCGCGATCGCGGCCAGCACGGCGGCCAGGGTGAGGAACCAGACGAACGTCTTGGACAGCACCGAGTCCTCGTGAGTGCGGCGCACGACCTGCTCCCAGATGACGGCGTCGGCGCCCTCGCCCGGCGCCTCCTCCTCGGCGCGTTCGGCGGCCGCGGACACCGACGTCTCGACCGACTCCAGCGCGATGGTGCCGGTCTGGTCGACGCGGAGCTCCCGCAGCGCCTCGATCATGTCCTCCGCCGACTCACGGGCCAGCTCGGCCAGCACGACGTCGCCCACCGGGCGCACGGACGCGCCGCGCAGCACCGCGATGCTGGCCACCCCGGCCCGCTCCTCGAGCAGGGCGACGACACGATCGGTCGTCTCCGCCGGCGTCGTGACGCGCAGGTGCAGCACGGCGCCATGGTAGAGGCGCCACAGCGGCGGTCAGCGCAGCATGCTCGCCAGCAGCGTGGTGTCGCAGGGCCAGGCCGAGCCGCAGACGGCGCACAGCCCGGCGTCGTCCGCGTGGTCGTTGAGCACGGTGTTGCCGTCGGTGAGCCGGATCAGGGTCGCGGGCTCGCGTTCCTTGAGGTCCATGCCTCCATGGAACCCGCGCCACGTTGTGCGCACGGTGCGGCCGCGTGACGGTGGTGTGAACAGCGGGCTTGTACGCTGGCGGCCCGAGACGCGAGGAGTGTTGATGACTGACGGCGCGATCCTGCAGGTCGGCGGCCTCCATCCCACGGTCGAGCGCGAGCTGGCGACGACGTACGGCGCGCTGCGGCTGCCGCCGGAGCCGGGCGACGCCGCGGCGTTCCTCGCCGAGCACGGTCCCGACGTCACGGTGGCCGTGACCAGCGCCGGCATGGACGCCGCGCTCATCGGCGCCCTGCCCCGGCTGGCCGCCGTCATCAACCTCGGCGTCGGCTACGACGCCGTCGACGTCGCGGCGCTGAAGCCGCGCGGCATCGTGCTCAGCAACACCCCCGACGTGCTCACCGACTGCGTGGCCGACCTCGCCGTCGGCGGGCTGATCGACGTGTTCCGGGGCATGTCGGCCGGCGACCGGTTCGTCCGCCGCGGCGAGTGGGCGGCCGGGCGCAAGTTCCCGCTGCGGCGCCGGGTCAGCGGCACCCGGGTCGGCATCCTCGGGCTGGGCCGCATCGGCCGCGCCATCGCGCACCGGCTCGAGGCGTTCGGCTGCACCATCAGCTACCACAACCGCCGCCGCGTCGACGACGTCGCGTACGCGTACGCGGCCTCGCCTGTGGAGCTGGCCCGCGGCGCCGACGCCGTCGTCGTCGTCACCCCCGGCGGGCCCGGCACCCAGGCACTGGTCTCGGCGGAGGTGATCGCGGCGCTCGGCCCGTCCGGCTATCTCGTCAACGTCGCGCGCGGCAGCGTCGTCGACCAGGACGCGCTCGTGGCGGCGCTGACGTCGGGCGCGCTGGGCGGCGCCGCGCTGGACGTGTTCACCGACGAGCCGCGGGTGCCCGAGGAGCTGTTCGCGCTGGACAACGTCGTGCTCCTGCCGCACATCGGCAGCGCCACCGTCGAGACCCGCGAGGCGATGGCCCAGCTGGTGATCCGCAATCTGGAACGGTTCCTGGCCGACGGGACGCTGGTGACGCCGGTGCCGCTTTAATGGCGGCATGCGGGTAGTTCTGGCCCAGCTCTCGGCGGGCACCGACGCCGACGCGAACCTGGCGGCGATCCGGCGGGTCACCGACGGCGTCGCGGCCGACCTCGTCGTGCTGCCGGAGGCGGTCATGCACGACTTCGGCGATCCCGCGCTGCCGCTCGGCCCGGCCGCCCAGCCGCTGGACGGTCCCTTCGTCGCGACGCTGGCCGAGGTGGCGCGCTCGTCGGGCGCCGTCGTCGTCGGCGGCATGTTCGAGCGGTCCGACGACCCCGACCGGCCGTACAACACGCTGGTCGCCGTCGGTCCCGACGGAGCCGTCCGGGCCACCTACCGCAAGGCGCACCTCTACGACTCCTTCGGCTACCGCGAGTCCGACCGGCTGCGGGCGGGCGACCCCGTCCCGGCGGTGCTCGACGTCGACGGCGTCCGGCTCGGCCTGCTGACCTGCTACGACCTGCGCTTCCCCGAACAGGGCCGGGCGCTGGTCGACGCCGGCGCCGACGCCTTCGTCGTCCCGGCGGCCTGGGTGCGCGGACCGCTCAAGGAGGACCACTGGCAGACGCTGCTGCGGGCCCGGGCCATCGAGAACACCGTCTACGTCGCCGCGGCGGCGCAGACCGGGCGGGCCTACTGCGGGCTCAGCCAGCTGGTCGACCCGCTCGGCGTGGTGGTCGCCGCACTGGGCGACGACGAGGGCCGGCTGGCCGCGGAGCTCGACCCGGAGCGGGTGGCGGCCGCCCGGACCCGCAACCCGGCGCTGCGGCACCGCCGGTCGTGGCCCGTGCGGTCGTGATGGCGCCGGGCGGCGACGTGGACGCGCCCCGCCCCGTCCGGGTGGGAGCCACCCTAGGGGCGGGCACCGACAGGTGGGCCGCGGTCGTGCTGGCCGGCGGCGCCGGCCGGAGGCTGGGCGGCGCGGACAAGCCGGGTCTCGTCGTCGGTGGGCGGACGTTGCTGGACCGGTCGGTCGCAGCGGCGCACGGGGCCGGCATCACGCGGATCGTCGTGGTCGGCCCGCGCCGCGAGACCGAGCTGCCGGTCGTCTGGACCCGGGAGGACCCGCCCGGCGGCGGTCCCCTGGCCGGGCTGGCGGCCGGCCTGGCCGCGCTGGACCTCAGCCCGGAGGCCCTCGTCGTGCTCGCCGCCGACCTGCCGCGGGTGTCGTCGGCGCTGGTCGGACGGCTGCTCGCCGGGCTGGGGCAGGACACCGACGCCGTCGCCGTCGTCGATGCCGCCGGCTGGGTACAGCCGCTGGTGGCGGCCTACCGGACGGCACCGCTCCGGGCCGCGCTGGACGCTCTCGGCGACCCGCGCGACCGGCCGGTGCGCGCGCTGCTGGAGCGCCTGCGGGTGGCGACACTGCCGGACGAGGACGGCGCCGCGGACATCGACACGCCGGGCGACCTGGCCCGATGGCGGCCATGATCAGTGGAGGATGTGCCGGACGGCGGGAGGAAGGTACGTGACATGGACAGCTGGGTGACCGCGTTGTGCGAACGACTGGGGGTGCCGGTCGACGACGTCGACGTCGGCGGGATCCTCGACCTCGCCCGCGACGCCGCGCACACGGTGGAGCGGCCGGCCGCGCCGGTGACGGCGTTCATCGCGGGCTACGCGGCGGCGACCAAGGGCGGTGGCGCGGCCGCCGTCAACGCCGCCCTCGACGCCGCCGGCGAGCTGGCCCGCGACTGGAACGACGGCCCGGACGCCGCCACGCCGACACTGCAGTGAGCGGCATCCGCTAGCGTCACGGCTGTGCAGACCAAGAGCTCCGTCCACCTGCCGGCCCCGGCCGAGGTGGTCGACCCGCTGCGCCTGCTGACCCAGCGGGTCATCATCGCGCTGGCGATCCTGGTGTTGACGGCCCTGCTCGTCTACGTCGACCGCGACGGCTACAACGACAACTCCGACGGCTCGGTCGATCTGCTCGACGCGTTCTACTACACGACCGTCTCGCTCTCGACCACCGGTTACGGCGACATCACCCCGGCGTCGGACACCGCGCGGCTGGTCAACATCGTGATCATCACCCCGCTGCGGGTGCTGTTCCTGATCGTCCTCATCGGGACGACGCTGGAGACCCTGACCACCCGGAGCCGCGAGCAGGTGCGGCTCAACCGCTGGAGGAAGAAGTTGCGCGACCACACCGTCGTCATCGGCTACGGCGTCAAGGGCCGCAGCGCGGTGAACACGATGCTCGCGAACGGCATGGCGACGGAGAAGCTGGTCGTCGTCGACCCCGACCCAGCGGCGATCGCCGAGGCGAACGAGCAGGGACTGGTCGCCGTCATGGGCGACGCCACCCGCACCGAGGTGCTGCGCCGCGCCGGCGTCCCGACGGCCAGCCGCATCGTCATCACCACGGCCCGCGACGACGCCAGCGTGCTCGCCACGCTCACGTGCCGCCAGCTCAACCAGACCGCCAACATCGTCGTGTCGGTCCGCGAGGCCGACAACCTCGCGCTGGTCCGGCAGGGCGGCGCGAACGAGGTGGTCACGTCGTCCGACGCCGTCGGCCGGATCCTCGGCCTGGCCACCGTCAGCCCGGCGCTCGGCCACGTGCTGGAGGACCTCACGACCTCCGGCGTCGGCCTCGAGGTGGCCGAGCGGCTGGTCTCGCCGCGCGAGGAGGGCAAGCAGCCGCGCCAGATCAGCGACCTCGTGGTCGCCGTGGTCCGCGACGGCGACGAGCTGCCGTTCCACTCGCCGGCCATCGGCCACCTCGTCCGCGGCGACCGCCTCATCGTCATCCGGCCGTCCGAGGAGTACCCGTGGGCCCGCCGCGAGGACGCCCACGAGGCGCCGGCGGCGGAGGAACCCGAGGACCCGGCGGACCGCCCGCCGGGCGGCGTCTGAGCGGAGGATCCACACGTGCGCGCGGTCGTCATCACCGAGCCGGGCGGGCCGGAGGTCCTGACCTGGCAGGAGGTGCCGGATCCGGTCTGCGGGCCGGGTGAGGTGGTCGTCGACGTCGTCGCGTCCGCCGTCAACCGGGCCGACCTCCTGCAGCGGATGGGCAGGTACGACGTGCCGGACGGTGCGCCGCCCTGGCCCGGCCTGGAGTGCAGCGGGACCATCAGCGAGGTTGGCGAGGGCGTCACCGGCTGGAAGGCCGGCGACCAGGTGTGCGCGCTGCTCTCCGGCGGCGGGTACGCGGAGCGGGTCGCGGTGCCGGCCGGGCAGCTGCTGCCGGTGCCGTCCGGGGTCGACCTCGTGACGGCGGCCGCGCTGCCGGAGGTCGTCTGCACCGTGTGGTCGAACCTGGTCATGACCGCGAAGCTGCGCGCGGGCGAGGTGCTGCTGGTGCACGGCGGCGCGAGCGGCATCGGGACGGCCGCCATCCAGGTCGGCCGGGCCCTGGGCGCCCGGGTCGCGGTGACGGCGGGGACGCCGGAGAAGCTGGAGCGGTGCGCGCAGCTGGGCGCGGAGATCCTGGTGAACCACCGGTCGGAGGACTTCGTCGAGGTGGTGCGCACGGCCACCGACGGTCACGGCGCCGACGTCGTGCTCGACATCGTGGGCGCCGCATACCTGGGCCGGAACCTCGACGTGCTGGCGCAGGACGGCCGCATCACGATCATCGGGACGATGCGCGGACGCACCGGAGAGCTGGACCTCGGGACCGTCATGGCCAAACGGGCCCGCATCACCGGCTCGCTGCTGCGACAGCGCACCGTCGCGGGGAAGGCTGCGGTCGTGGCCGAGGTGTGCGAGCATGTGTGGCCGCTGATCGAGTCCGGCGCGGTGCGGCCGGTCGTCGACCGCGTCCTCCCGATGACCGAGGCGGCCGAGGCGCACTGCGTGGTCGCCGGCGGCGAGCACGTGGGCAAGGTGCTGCTCACCACCTGAGATCGCGATCACCAGCGGCGATGACGCGCCGCTGATGACTCGATGCGACATCGGCGGTCACGAACGCCCGAACGGGGCGTACCCTGGCGAACGTGGTCATGTCGCTGGAGTCCGAACTCGACCGGCCGGTCACGCACCGCCGTACCGCCAGGGTGCTCCTGCTCGAGCCGGGCGGTCGCGTCCTGCTGTTCGAGGACAGCGATCCGTCGGCGCCCGGTGCGCCGACGTTCTGGATCACCCCCGGTGGTGGTGTCGATCCCGGCGAGACCCTGCTCGACGCCGTCGTCCGCGAGGTCGAGGAGGAGACCGGCCTGCGGCTGACGCCGTCGGCGGTCCGCGGCCCGATCGCCGAGCGCACCGTCGTGCACGCCTACTCCGACAAGATCGCCGTCCAGTCCGAGACGTTCTTCGTCGCCGACGCGCCGCACCAGGAGATCGTGCCCGCCGGGCTCACCGAGGACGAGCAGCTCACGGTCATCGGGCACCGGTGGTGGAGCCTCGACGAGCTGAGCCGCACCGAGCGACCGGTCTGGCCGGTCGGCCTGCCGGGGCTGCTGGCCGCCGTGAACGCCCCGGACCGCTGGCCGGTCGCGCTGAGCGCGGCCGAGGAGTCGACGGTGCCGACCAACCACTTCGCCCGCTGACGCTCACCGGGCGCGACGGCCCGGGGCCCGCTCGCCGGCGTGCGGTCCCCGCCCGTCTGGGAGGGAGTCCCACCCTACGGGCGGGCACCGACAACGCTCCCGTCCGACGATCCATCGGGTTCTGCATCGCTCGGACGTGATCCGTGGGTCGGTCGCGGTCCCGTTCGCCGACGGGTTTCCGCCTGGACCAGGTGCGACGTTGGCCGAGAGTTGGCGCGTGGGCCGTCCCGCGGCCGCCCGTTCTTCGGCCAGCTATCCCCGGCTACGGTCCCAGGCGACGGCCACGGGTCCACATGATGAGAATTCCCGGCGACTCGGGAGCCATCACCCCGATAGGCCGGCACCTTACTCGCCTGAGGACCGCACGCCATGCGCTCGGGCGACCGCAACGGCGCTGACGCGGGTGAGGTGCCCCAGCGGGTGCCGCGCGACGCTGCCGCCCGCGCGCGCCTTTCCGGAACCGCTGTCCCCGACATGCCGCGCTTGACGGGGCATACCGCGTATGCATACTTGGTAGCCATGTCGATTCGTCACGGTCTGCTCGCGCTGCTGGAGCGTTCTCCGATGTACGGCTACCAGCTGCGCCACGAGTTCGAGCGGTCCACCGGCGCGACCTGGCCGCTCAACGTCGGCCAGGTGTATACCACGCTGGCGCGGCTGGAGCGCGACGGCCTGGTGGAGCAGACCGGCGAGTCCGACGAGGACGGCAAGGTCGTCTACCGCCTCACCGACGCCGGTCATGCCGAGCTGACCGGCTGGTTCGCCACGCCGCTCGCCGGTGCCGACCGGCCGCGCGACGAGCTGGCGATCAAGGTCGCGCTGGCGCTGACCACGCCGGGCGTCGATGTGCGGTCGGTGCTGCAGACGCAGCGCACGGCCACCCTGCGGCACCTGCAGGAGCTGACCCGGCTCAAGGCGGTCGCCGACGGGTCCGAGGACACCGCGTGGCTGCTCGTGCTCGACTCGATGATCTTCCGGGCCGAGGCGGAGGTGCGCTGGCTCGACCACTCCGAGACGCGGCTGGCCCGGCTGGCCGCGACGCAGCGTCCGGCCGGCGCGTCCGGGCCGTCCACCGCCGTCTCCACGGACGAGCCGAGCGACGAGGCCGTCCGGCGATGAGCACCGGCGCCGTGCTCGAGCTGCGCGGGGTGGGCCGGGTGCACGGCGAGGGACCCACGGCGGTGCACGCGCTGCGCGACATCAGCCTGACGCTGCGCTCCGGCGAGCTGATCGCCGTCATGGGCCCGTCGGGTTCGGGCAAGAGCACGCTGCTGCATCTGGCCGGCGGCCTGGACGCGCCGAGCGACGGCGCCGTGCTGGTCGAGGGCACCGACCTGGCGACGCTGAGCCGCGCCGAGCTGGCCGCCGTCCGCCGCCGCAGCCTCGGCTACGTCTTCCAGGATCTCAACCTCATCCCCGCGCTCACCGCCGCCGAGAACGTGGCGCTCCCCCGCGAGCTGGACGGCGTCCGCGCCCGGGACGCGCGGCGCGAGGCGCTGGACGCGCTGGCCGAGGTCGGGGTCGGCGAGCTGGCCGACCGGTTCCCCGACGAGATGTCCGGCGGCCAGCAGCAGCGGGTAGCCATCGCGCGGGCCCTCATCGGGCCGCGGCGGCTCGTGCTGGCCGACGAGCCCACCGGCGCGCTGGACTCGCAGACCGGCGAGGACGTGCTGCGGGTGCTGCGAGCGCGGTGCGACGCCGGCGCCTCCGGGCTGCTGGTGACGCACGAGGCCCGGCACGCCGCGTGGGCCGACCGCGTGGTGTTCCTGCGCGACGGCGCGCTGGTCGACGACACCGGCGCCGCGCCGCCGCCCGAGGTGCTGCTGACCGCGGACGGGTTCGGGTGACCCGCCCCGGGGGCGGGTGGCGGGCCGCGCTGCGGATCGCCCGGCGGCAGGTGCGCCGGAACCTCGGCCGGTCGTTGCTGATCGCCGTGCTGGTGGGGCTGCCGGTGGCGGGCGCGACCGTTGCCGACGTCCTGTACCGCAGCGCCGACTCCCCGGAGCGCATCGCGTACTCGCGCATGGGCGACGCCGACGCGATCGTCGAGGTGACGCCGTACGACGATCTGCCGGTGCCCGACGACGGCCTGCTGCCGATGGTCGACCTCATGTACCGCGGCATGCCCGAACGCGCGGCGGTCCGCGATCCCACGGCCGTCGACCTCGCCGGGCTGCTGCCGCCGGGGACGGTGCTGGAACCGGAGCGCCGCAACCATGGCACCCGGCTGCGTGACGGCGACGCCGTGCTGCGCTCCGTGCTGCTCGACGTCGGATCGCAGGGCGGTCCGCTGACCGACCACGCGTTCCGGCTCGACGCCGGCCGCTGGCCCGAGGCGCCCGACGAGGTGGTGGTGACGCCGCGGCTGGCCGAGCGGCTGGACCTGCTCGACGACGGCGAGCTGCGGCCCGGGGCGACGGTCTCGTTCGACGACGGGCCGCGGGTGCACGTGTCGGGGCTGGTGATCGACCCGTTCTTCCTCGACGACGAGGTGATCAGCGCCGCGCCGGGCTCCGTCGCCGCCGAGTTCGCCGCTGCCACGCCGGAGAACGGCTGGGGTGAGCTGTCCGTCACCGGCGGGACCAGCTATCTGGCCGACTTCCCCGACGGCACGGACGTCACGAGCCTCGGTCTCGGCCTCGCGGGCGAGGGCATCGGGCTGCTGCCGCGCGCCGCGGTCGCCGAGCCCGATCGGTTCTACGACGACGCCGCCGGCGGGCCGACCGTCGATGACCTGCAGCAGGCCGCGCTGGTGGCCGTGATCGTGGGCCTCGGGCTGCTGGAGGTCGTGCTGCTGGCCGGGGCCGCGTTCGCCGTGGGCGCCCGCCGGCAGGTCCGTGAGGTGGGCCTGCTGGTGGCCGGTGGCGCGAGTGCGGCGCGGGTGCGCCGGACGGTGCTGGCCCAGGGCCTCGTGCTGGGCGTGATCGGCGCGGTGCTGGGCCTCGTCGCCGGTGCGGCGCTGGTGCCCGCGGCCGCGCCGGTGTGGGAGTGGTATCTCGGTGAGCTGATCGACGACTGGACGTTCGGCTGGGTCGAGCTGGCCGCGGCCGCCGCGGTCGGCGTGCTGTCCGGGCTGGCCGCCGCCGTCGTGCCGGCCGTCGGCGCGGCCCGCATGAAGCCGGTCGACGCGTTGGCGGAGCGGTTCCGGACCACGCGGCTGGCGGCGCGGCTGCCGGTCGTCGGGCTCGTGCTGTTCGCCGCCGGCGCCGGGGGCGCGCTGATCGCCGGCCGGATGCTGGCCGGGAACCTGGAGGACTACGGCCGCCAGCTCGAGCTGCTGGCGGGCACCGGGGTCTATGTCGCTCAGCCCGCGACGGCGCCCTACGTCGCCGTCCAGCTGGCCGGGGCGCTGGTGGCGACGGCCGGGGTCGTCGTGCTGTTGCCCGGGTTGATCTCCGCCCTGGCCCGTGGTGCGCACCGGCTCGGTCTCTCGGTGCGACTGGCCCTGCGCGACGCCGCGCGGCACCGGCACCGCACCGCGCCGGCGGTCGCGGCCATCGCCATCGTGGTGGCGGGGTCGACGGCGGTCGCGTTCGGGGCCGGCGGCTCGGCCCGGGCCGACGAGCTGCGCTACACGCCGTCGCTGCCGGAGAACGTCATCCGTCTCGACGTCGACCGGTACGAACAGTCCGCGGAGCAGGCGCTGGCGCAGCTCGCCGAGGCCGAACGCGCGGTGGTCGGCGCCCTGCCCGACGCCGCCGCCCACCGGCTCACCGAGGCCACGGTGCCGTTCACGACCGACGGCACCATCACGTTCGACACCGCGTGGCTGCAGGGCTCGCCCGACTGCGTCGACTGCGGCTGGTCCGCCGGTTCGGTGTCGGCCGCGGTGGCCGATCCCGCGATCATGGCCCTCGCCACCGGCCGGGCGCCGGACGCGGCCACGCTGGACGCCGTCGCCGACGGTGCGATGGTGGTCTACGACCGATCCTTCGTCCGGGACGACGGCGCCGTCGTCATCGACACCTTCCCGGCCGACGGCGGCGATCCGGTGCCGGTCCGGTTCACCGGGCACCTGGCCGGGCGCGACATCGCGTACTCGATGCTGCCGGGCGCGTTCGCCAGCGCCGAGACCCTCACCGCGCACGGCTTCGAGCTGATGTCGTCGGCCACCTATGTGACGTTCGGCGCCGCCACCCCCGAGCAGCTCGACACCGCCCTGCAGGCGGCCGAGTCGGCGGGGGCGTGGACCACCGTCGAGCAGGGCATCGAGCGCGACGCCGACCCCGCCGTCCTGGCGCTGACCGCGGGTGCGGCGCTGGTGACGCTGGTCGGGGTCGCCATCGCGGTCTCGCTGGCCGCCGCCGAGAGCCGGGCCGACCTCGCCACGCTGGCGGCCGTCGGCGCACCGCCTCGGCGGCGGCGTGGCCTGGCGGGTGCGCAGGCCCTGGTCGTGGCCGGGCTGGGGGTGGTGATCGGGTCCGGGCTGGGCGTCTACTTCGCCTACCTCGTGTGGCCGGCGCTGGGTGCGCCGGAGTTCATCTGGGCCTGGGACTCCCTCGTCGTCACGGGGGTCGCCGTGCCCGTCCTGGCCGTCCTGGTCGCGGTGGTCTTCACCCCGAGCCGGCTGCCGATGATCAGGAGGGTCGAGTGAACAGCACCGCCGTGCGGCGGGCCCGCCAGGCGGCGCGCCGCCGGACGCTCGAGCTGCTCGCGCTGCGCCGGGCCGAGGCGGCCGGCCGGACC
>NZ_QUAL01000015.1 GCF_003579925.1 Jiangella rhizosphaerae
ACCCGGGCGGCCGGCCCGGGCCGAGCACGACCAGCACCGACGCGGCCGCGAGCACGACCACCGCGACCAGCCGGGCCCGCCCGGGGCCCAGCCGGTGCGGCAGGCCGCGCACGCCGGTCGCGGCGTCGTCCTCGAGGTCGGGCAGCACGTTGACCAGGTGCGCGCCGACGCCGAGCAGCGCACCGGCCGCGATCATCCACCAGGGCGGCCACGCGGGCGGGTCGAGCGCGAGGCTCGCCACGGCGGGCAGCAGCCCGAACGCCACCGCGTACGGCAGCCAGGACAGCGCCGTGCGCTTCAGCACCACGTTGTACGCCACGCCGCAGCCGACGAGGAGCAGGTGCAGCGACCCGGCCGCCGGGCCCAACGCCAGGGACAGCACCACGCAGGCGACGGCCGCGACCGCCAGCGCCACGCCGACCGTCCGTGCCGAGACCCGGCCGGTGGCCAGCGGTTTGTCCGCACGGCCGACGGCGCGGTCGCGACCGGCGTCGACCAGGTCGTTGGACCAGCCGACGGTCAGCTGGCCGGTGAAGACGGCCGCGACCACCAGCGCGAGCGTGCCGGCGTCGTGCCCCAGCCGCAGCGCCAGCAGCCCGGCGAGCGCCGTCACCGCCAGCGTCGGCTCGGGATGGCAGGCGCGGACCAGGCCCGCCGCCGCCGTCGTCACCGCCACGGTCGGAAGTTTAGGGTCGGCGGATTTGCCTACTACCAGACAATGACGCGCATCCTGTCCGTCCGCGGCGCCCTGCCGGACCACAAGTATGCGCAGGCCGACCTCACCGCCGAGTTCGCCGGGATGATCGCGCCGGCCGGGCGGTACGACCGTGCGCTGCTGCAACGTCTGCACGCCAACGCCGGGGTGAGCACGCGGCACCTCGCCCTGCCGAAGGAGCGGTACGCGACGCTGCGCGACTTCGGCGACGCCAACGACGCCTTCATCGCCACCGCCGTCGAGCTGGGGTCGCGCGCCGTCACCGCCGCCCTCGACGCCGCCGGCCTGACGCCGTCCGACGTCGACCAGATCGTCGCGACCACGATCACCGGGATCGCCGTGCCCTCGCTGGACGCCCGCATCGCCGGCCGGATCGGGCTGCGCCCGGACGTGAAGCGGGTGCCGATCGTCGGCCTCGGCTGCGTGGCCGGCGCCGCCGGTGTCGCCCGGCTCCACGACTACCTGCTGGGACATCCTGACGACGTCGCAGTGCTGCTGTCGGTGGAACTGTGCTCGCTGACGGTGCAGCGCGACGACGCGTCGATCCCCAACCTCGTCGCCAGCGGCCTGTTCGGCGACGGCGCGGCCGCCGTGGTCGCGGCCGGTGCCGACCGTGTCGCCGCGCTGTCGCCCCCGGTCTCGGCGTCGGTCCGGCCGGCCGTCCTGGCCAGCCGGAGCCGGCTCTACGAGGGCACCGAGCGGACGATGGGCTGGGACGTCGGCGCGACCGGGCTGCGCATCGTGCTGAGCGCGGACGTCCCGAAGCTGGTGCGCGCGCAGGTCGGCGGCGACGTCGACCGCTTCCTGTCCGCGCACGGGCTGCGCCGCGAGGACGTCGAGTGGTGGGTGTGCCATCCGGGCGGGCCGAAGGTGCTGGAAGCTATGCAGGACGCGCTCGGCGTCGGCCGCGACGCGCTGGCGATGACGTGGGACTCGCTGGACCGCATCGGCAACCTGTCGTCGGCGTCGGTGCTGCACGTGCTCGCCGACACGCTCGAGCTGCGCCCGCCGCGGCCGGGGTCGTACGGCGTGATGCTGGCCATGGGCCCGGGGTTCTGCCTCGAGCTCGTCCTGCTGCGAGCGTGAGCCGATGTCCGAGGTGCTGTTCACGGTGCTGGTCGGGCTGGTCGCCCTGGAACGACTGGCCGAACTGGTGGTGTCCAAGCGCAACGCGGCCTGGAGCTTCGCCCGCGGCGGCGTCGAGTACGGGCGGGGGCACTACCCGCTGATGGTGGCCCTGCACACGGCGCTGCTGGCCGGTGCGCTGGCCGAGGTGTGGTGGCGGCGACCGGAGTTCGTGCCGGTGCTCGGCTGGACGATGCTGGCGCTCGTCGTGCTGGCGCAGGGCCTGCGCTGGTGGTGCATCGCGACGCTCGCGCGGCAGTGGAACACCCGGGTCATCGTCGTGCCCGGCCTGTCGCTCGTGCAGTCCGGGCCGTACCGGCTGCTGCGCAACCCCAACTACGTCGCCGTCGTGGTCGAGGGGTTCGCGCTGCCGCTGGTGCACTCCGCATGGATCACGGCTGTGGTGTTCACCGCGCTCAACGCCGTCCTGCTCACCGTCCGCCTCTCGGTCGAGAACGCCGCTCTCGCGGCACTGGACCGCGCGCCGTCGCCGTGATCGACGTCATCGTCGCCGGTGGCGGACCGGCCGGTCTGACGGCGGCACTGCACGCCGCGCGGCGCGGGCTGGAGGTCGTCGTCTACGAGCCGCGCACCGGGCCGATCGACAAGGCGTGCGGTGAGGGACTCATGCCGGGCGCGGTGGCGGCGCTCGAGGAGCTCGGCGTGCGGCCGGACGGGCGGCCGCTGCGCGGGATCCGGTACGTGTCGGGGTCGCGGTCGGCGGTCGCGGACTTCCGAGCCGGGCCGGGCCGCGGCGTGCGGCGCACGGTGTTGCACGCGGCGCTGCGCCAGGCGGTCGCCGACGCCGGTGTCACCGTGCTGCCGGCCGCCGTGAACGGGCTGGTGCAGCGCACCGACGCCGTCGAGGTGGACGGCGTGCGCGCTCGCTACCTCGTCGCCGCCGACGGCCTGCACTCGCCGATCCGCCGCCGGCTCGGCCTGGACGTCGCGGTGACGACGGCGCGCCGATTCGGGCTGCGACGGCATGTGTGCGTGGCGCCGTGGACGGAGTACGTGGAGGTGCACTGGGCGCCGGCGGCCGAGGCGTACGTGACGCCGGTCGGGCCCGACCTGGTCGGCATCGCCGTGCTCACCACGGCCCGCGCTCCGTTCGACGCGCACCTGGCCGCCTTCCCGGAGCTGCGCGAGCGCATCGGGGGACGGCCGCTGACCACGGCCGTGCGCGGCGCCGGGCCGCTGCGGCAGCGGTCCCGCCGGCGGGTGGCCGGCCGGACCCTCCTCGTCGGCGACGCCGCCGGCTACGTCGACGCGCTCACCGGCGAGGGGGTCGCGCTGGGCATGGCCCAGGCCCGGGCGGCGATCGCGGCTCTCGCCGTCGGCCGGCCGGACGAGTACGAGGCGGCCTGGCGGCGGCTCACCTGGCGGTACGAGCTGCTGACCCGGACGCTCCTGCGCGCGACGGCGACGGCTCCCGGCCGCCGTGCGCTGGTGCCGCTCGCCGTCGCCCTTCCCCGCGTCTTCGGCGCCGCCGTCAACGTCCTCGCCCGGCCCGCGCGAGAAGGAGCAGAATGACCTCCAGCGGCTCACGACCGGGGGAGGCGGTCCTTCATGCGGAAGATCTTCTCGTTCCTCATGACGACGATGGACGGCTACGACGAGGGCCCGGCCGGCGAGTTCGACTTCTGGAACGTCGACGACGAGTTCGCCGCCTTCTCCGTCGAGCAGCTCGACGAGGCCGACACCCTGGTGTTCGGGCGGGTCACCTACGAGGGCATGGCGGCGTACTGGCCGACGGCCGAGGCTCAGCAGGACTCTCCGGCCATCGCCGCCAGGATGAACGGCCATGCGAAGATCGTCGTCTCGCGCACCCTGGACCGAGCCGACTGGCCGGGCACCGAGCTCATGCGGACCCCGGAGCAGTTGGCCGAGGTGAAGCAGCGACCCGGCCGGGACATCGCGGTACTGGGCAGCGCCGACCTCACCGCCGGCCTCATGCGGCTCGGGCTGCTCGACGAGCTGCGGATCATGGTCAACCCGGTGGTGCTGGGCGCCGGCCGGCCGGTGCTGCGGACCGCCGGGGAACGGATCGGCCACACGCTGCTACGGACCCGGGTGTTCGACTCCGGCAACGTGCTGCTCTGCTATCGGCCACAGCCGGCTGATGCTGCCTGATCCGGCCGGCAGCGGATCGAGCGCAGAGCATTTTCATCGCCGCTCGCGGGTCGTAGCGTAGGAACCGTCGCTGTGCCCCGGAACGACGACTCTCGTGGAGGCGCGCCATCTTCAGGGGGTGAGCGGCGATGCCGACCTACATCAGCTTGATCAACTGGACTGATCAGGGAGTCCGCCAGGCCAAGGAGTCACTCGACCGGGCCAAGGCCGCCGGTGAGCTGGCCGAACGCATGGGCGGCACCCTCAAGGACGTCTACTGGACCGTCGGGCCGTACGACATCGTCTCGATCGCCGAGTTCCCCGACGACGAGACGGGCACCGCGTTCCTGCTGGCCATCGCCGCGCAGGGCAACATCCGGACGGCGACCCTTCGCGCCTTCGACGCCGAGGAGATGAGCGGCATCGTCGGAAAGCTCGGCTGACCTCGGCAACCCGCACGCTCGCGGGTGCGCGTCAGCCCAGTGCCTTGCGCAGCAGCGCCGTCAACTGGTCCTGTTCGTCGGGTGAGAGCCGTCCGACCGCCGTGCGGGCGAAGGTGAAGGCCGTCGCGAAGCGGCGGTTGATCTCGTCACCTTCGGGGGTGCGCGCGACGAGTCGGGCGCGGCGGTCCTGAGGGTTCGGTTCGCGGGTGACGAGGCCGAGCGCTTCGAGACGCGCGACGATCTGGGTGACGTTGGAGGCATCGCAGCCGAGCTCGTCGGCCAAGGCGCCCATGCCGCGCCGCTCGTCGAGTCGTCCGAGCACACAGGCCTGCGCCGGGCTGAGCGACAGCTCGGCCGCGGCCGCCTCGTAGGCGCGGTCGTAGACGTCGACCAGGTCGAACAGGACGGCCTCGGCCTCGGACGAGGTGGTGACGGGTCCGCTCGGCAGCGCCATGCTCCCAGCCTAAGACGATTGCTTGATCCGCTCAAGTAGCTGTGTTCCAATGATCCTTGATTGACTCAAGTAAACAGGAGGATCGATGGACAGCAGAGTCGAGACCACAGCGGACGGCGCGATCAGCGAGCCGCGAATGAACGCGGTCGTCCTCGACCGGTTCGGCGGAGTCGAAGAGCTCTCGTCGCGCCGGATACCGCTCCCGGAGGTCGGCGACGACGACGTCCTCATCCGGGTGGAGTTCGCGGGGGCCGCGTCCTGGGACGCGGTCGAGCGGGAGGGAGGCTACGACGGCGAGTTCGGTGTCGCGTCGACCTTCCCCTACGTTCTCGGCTGGGACGCGGCGGGCACGGTGACCGCGGTCGGACGTCACGTCACCCGGTTCGAGGTGGGCGAGCGTGTCTACGCGACGACGAACCCGGTGAAGCGTGGCGGCTTCTACGCCGAGTACGGCGTCGTCGAGGCGGAGTTCGTGGCGCGCGTGCCCGAGCGGCTGCCGACAGCACAGGCCGGCGCGATGCCTTGGGACGCCCTCACCGCGCTGAGCGGCCTCGATCGGCTCGGCCTCCGGCCGGACGGAACGCTCATGGTCTTCGGCGCCAGCGGGGGGATCGGGCACATGGCCGTGCAGCTGGCGCGGCACAGCGGCATCCGGGTGCTGGCCGTGGCCTCCGGCGACGACGGTGTCGCCCTGGCCCGGCGGCTGGGCGCCGATCACGTCGTCGACGGCCGCCGAGACGATGTGCTGGCGGCCGCACACGAGTTCGCACCGGGCGGGCTCGACGCGGCTCTGGTCACCGCGGGGGGCGAGATCGCCGACCGGTCGCTTCGCGCGGTCAAGGAGTCGGGACGGATCGCGGTGCCGAACGGCGTCCATCCCATGCCTGTGACGCCGCCGCGCGCGATGGTGTCCTCCTACGACGCCGATACGACCCGTGCCGCCACCGATCGGCTGAACGCGATCATCGAGACGAGCGCATTCGAGGTGCACGTCGCCCGGACCTTCCCGCTCGAGCGGGTCCAGGACGCGCATCGCGCCCTGAACGATCACTACGTCGGGAAGCTGGCCCTCGAGGTCGGATGACGCTGGACCGGTCGCCTCCGGGCAACCCGCGGACGCGGATCGCGCACCGATCAGGTTTGCGCACCGCGCCCGTCTGTACGTGTGAGATCGACTCACAGGAGGCTGGCACGATGCGGAAACTGACATTCGGCATGAACATGACCCTGGACGGCTACATCGCCGCGCCCGGCGACGACCTCGGCTGGAGTGGCGGTGAGGGACCGGACTCGTCGTCGAGCGACGAGCTGTTCCAGTGGTGGTCCGACCGGGTGGCGGCGACGGGCCTGGCTCTGTACGGGCGCAAGCTGTGGGAGGTGATGAGCTCCGCCTGGCCGACCGCCGACCAGCGGCCCGGCGCCAGCCGGGCGGAGATCGAGTTCGCCGGGCGCTGGCGGGACATGCCGAAGGTGGTGTTCTCCTCGACGATCGGCACGGTCGACTGGAACGCCCGCCTGGTCACCGGCGACGCGGTCACCGAGATCACCCGGCTCAAGGCCGAGGACGGCGGCCCGATGGACATCGCCGGCGCGACGCTCGCCGGTGCGGCCATGCGAGCCGGGCTGATCGACGAGTACGTCATCGTCACCCATCCGGTCCTGGTGGGCGGCGGCACGCCGTTCTTCACCGCCCTGGACAACTGGGTGAACCTGACCCTGGTCGAGACGCGGACGTTCCCCGGCGGCGTCGTGCTGACCCGCTACGAGACGAGGCGGTGAGCACCGGCTGGACCTGCCCCCGATCACAGGGCCGGGGGCAGGTCCAGCCACGGCTTGTCGGTGGCGTCGAATCCGGTGAGCTCGGCGATCTTCCCGTCGGCGATGTGCAGGACCGCGATGGCGAACAGCCGGTACTCCGGGTTGTCGGGGGTGCGGAGGTACAGAGCGGCGGCTGGCATGCGGTTGACCGTCGTGGTGATACCGCGCCAGTCGTCGTGGCCGCGCTGGAAGAGCCCACCGGCGACCCAGCCGTCCACCGCGTCCTTCGCCGTCGTGGTCACGGTGCCCGGATCGGGCAGCATCGCGAAGCGCAGGTCGTCGCGCAGCAGGGACGTCAGCCCGTCGAGGTCGTTGCGCTCATGGGCGTCGATGTACGACCTCACCACGCTGCGCTCGTCCTGCGACAGCTCGTGGGCGGCGGGACTGCGCCAGTCGAGGCGGCGGCCGGGCAGCTGCTGTCGTATCGTCACGCGCGCCCGCTGCAGTGCGCTGGTCACCGATGCGACGGTCAGCTCGAGGGCGTCGGCGGCCTTCGACGCCGGCCAGCCGAGGACGTCGCGCAGGATGAACACCGCCCGCTGCCGCGGCGGCAGGTGCTGGACGGCGACGATGAACGCCAGCTCGATCGTCTCCCGCGCCACCACCGATTCCTGAGGGTCCTCAGGGAGCATCCGGTGCGGGTAGGGCTGCAGGTAGTGCAGCTCCGAGCCCGCGCCCGGCAGGTCGGCGGGCACGGGTGTGCGGTCGTTGCGCTTCTCCAGGTAGTCGAGGCAGGCGTTCGTGGCGATCCGGTACAGCCAGGTTCGCAGCGCAGCATGGCCCTGGAACGACTCCCGCTTGCTCCACGCCCGCAGGAACGTCTCCTGCGTCATGTCCTGGGCGTCCTCGTAGTGCGCGAGCATCCGGTAGCAGTGCACCTGCAGTTCACGCCGGTGGCGCTCGGTGATGAGCGCGAACCGTGCCGCGTCATGGGATCGGGCCGCCGCGATGAACGCGGCCTCGTCGGCGCCCAGCGCTCTGGCGTCGGTCATGGTCGTCGATCCTTCCACTGGTGGCGAGGGGCCACCAGAACTGACGACGTGGCGGAGGATTTCTGATCGGCGGCGCAAATGACCATGACCAGCGCCGATGACATCAGCCCGGCTGCGGTGGCAGCTTCGAGCAACACCGTGTCGTGCCGCGGCCTGCGGCCCGTAGGTGTCCACGGGTCAGGCCGAGTGTTCCACGGCGAGCCGGAGGATCTCGAGGCCGTCATCGGTTCCGCGCGGCTCGAGCAAGACCTCCTGAAGCCATGGGGCCGCGACTCCGCAGCGCTCGAGGTCAACGAACGCATCGGGCTGCGGTGCGCCGGCTCGGACCCGAAGGGTCGCTACGGCTGACTTCAGCGTCCGCCGAACGTCTCCAGCAGAATCCCCCGCTCGGCATCCGTGAGATTCGTGCTGATCAGGGTGGCGTCCCGTCCATGGAACCGCTCGCCCAGCCGGTCGACGTCCGCCTCATCGGTCACCATGAACAGCGCCGATGTGCCGGGAACGACCTCGGTGCGAATCCGTTCGAGGTCCCTCTTGGTGATCCCGGTCCCTTCCGTGGCCTTCACGAGCGCGCCGATGCCGGCTCCGATGATGGCTCCGGCGACGGGGATCATGAAGAGGGCACCGCCGAGGATTCCCCAGAGCGCACCCCAGCCGGCACCCCGCTTCGTGCTGTCCTGCTTGTGCTCGAGCGCGGGCTTCTCGGCACCTTCCCGCCAGCTCAGCACCGCGTGATCGACGATCTTCACGACCCCGTCGGCCTCGGCGGACTTCAGCGACGCCGCCGCTCGGGCCGCACCCTCTGGATCCTCGAACTTCCAGACCGTGAACGTGGTCATGATTCCTCCTCCTCGAACCGGCGGCGCGCACTGACGTCGGCCGTGTCGATCAGTCCATCTCCTCGGAACGAGTCACTCGATGATCGGGATACCAGGCCCACACGCCAGGTGCTGAGGGACTCGTTCGCCGGATTTCTCGGGCCGAGATCGCGCCCGAGTGTCTTGACATCGCATCACCGGCCACGATCGTGAGGAATCACCCGGTTCGGGTGAATGAGAATCACGCTGGGACACGTGAGCGCCCCGGGCCCGGCCGGCACGGACTCGATGAGATCGTGCCGCTCTTCGTCAGCGGATCCATGCCGGCGGATTGCCCTGGCCTCCATCGTGTGGGCAAGCCGATCGAGGATCATACGCTCGGCCCGGGGAGTGCTCGCCGCGATCGCGCCGGGGCGTGTCTGGATGATCATCCAGGATCGACCACGTGATGCTGTGGTCGATCCTGGATGAACACACCGAAGGGTCCGGGTCAGGTCGTCACGGTGACGGCGCCGACGAGCCGACCGGCCGTTATGGCCGTGCCGCAGCGTTCGTCGTCACCACCACGGCACCGACGTCGGCATCGAAGGCGGCGGCCAGCAGTTGTCGCCAGGTCCGGTGGGTCCGTTCAGCCTCGGTGAGGTGTTGCGCGTGTTGCGCGGCGAGGTCCATGTCCTCGGTGGTGCGCGAGCGAGGGACCCGGGCGAGCATGCTCATCGGGCCAGGCGAATCCGTGTAGGGCGGGTGGGACTCGAACCCACGACCCAGGGATTATGAGTCCCCTGCTCTAACCGGCTGAGCTACCGCCCCGGGAGCGGCGAGCGAACACTCGCGCCCGAGAACCTTACCCCGACCACGGCGTCTCGACCGCCACCCAGAGCCCTGCACGGACATCACCCGCCGCGGGTGTGCCGCGCGACCCGGGCGCGAGGGTGCGATGGGTCGTGTCGCTCGAGGAGAACGATCACTCCCGGCCTCCCGAGCCGGCGGCGAGCGCGCTGCCGCGGGCGCCGGCCCGGCTGCTCGGCCGGTGGCCCGGGAGGGTCGTCGTGCGCACCGCGGCCGGCTGTGTGCGCATCGACGTGTTCGACCGGGCGATGACGGTGGCGGCGCAGGCGTTCAGCTCGGTGTTGCCGATTCTCATCCTGTTCGCGACGTGGGCCGGGGCGAGTGCGACGGAGGCGACCGCGGAGGCGCTGCGGATCCCGGACGAGTCCCGATCGATGTTCGACGATGCGGTGCAGGGGGCGTCCGGAGCGGCCTTCGGCGTCGTCGGCGGCCTGATCGTGCTGATCTCGGCGACCAGCCTGTCTCGGGCCGTGACGCGGGCGTTCACGGCCGTGTGGGAGCTGCCACGGCCGCGGAATCGGCTCAGGTCGGCGTGGCGGTGGCTCGCCGCCGTCGTCGGGCTGGCGCTGTCCGTCCTCGTGGTGAGGGAACTGGCGGCACTGGCCGGCGGGCTGCCGCAGCCGCGGGCGTGGCAGGTGGTGACGGTGTTCGCCGCGGATACGGCGGTCGCGCTGTTCCTGCCCTGGGTGCTGTTGGCCGGCGCCGTCCGGCCGCGGTCGCTGCTCCCGGGCGCCCTGCTGTTCGCGCTCGCAATGCTGGTGCTTCGCCCCGCGTCCGGGGTGTGGCTGCCGAGGGCGCTCGAGGCCAGCGCCGATCGATTCGGGGCGATCGGCGTCGCGTTCACCTACCTGGCCTGGTTGTACGCGGTCTCCTTCTGCTTCCTGGTGGCGGCGGTCGCCGGCCGGGCGATCGCGACCGACGACGGATGGCTGGGCCGGCGGATCAGGGGCGTCTGACGGGGACAGGCGGACGCCCCGGGGCTGCGGTCCCCGGGGCGTCCGTGTGTCGTCCTCCTAGTGGTGCCCGGCGTGGTGCGCGAGCGCCTCCTCGATCGAGACCTCGCCGGCCGGTGCCGACGCGGTGGCCTTCGCCGCCGCCGGATCGGCCGGTGCGAGCTCGGCCGGCGGGACGACGCCGACGTCGGACGCGGCCGCGGTGCGGGTCAGCATGCCCCGCTCCCGGCTGGTGATGACGCCGTCGGCGACCAGCTCGTTGGCGACCTCGGTGACGTGCCGGACGAACGCGCCGTGGTTCGGCCACTCGCCCTCGTCGTCGATGAGGTCGTTGATCGTGCAGCCGTCGCCGCGGTCGACGTTGGCCACGAGCGAGTCGAGGCCGCCGATGACCACCGTCGGGCGGGTGTCGGAGTCGGGGCAGGCGTCGCCGTCGCGCTCGACGACGGTGAACGTCACTGACCCGACCTCCGAGGCGTTGCCCGCGTTGTCCGTCGCCCGGTACCGGACCGTGTGCTCGCCGACCGACGAGACGACGACCGGCGCGGTGTACGGCACGAACGAGCCGTCGTCGAGCGAGTAGACGACCGACGCCACGCCGGACTCCGTGTCCGTTGCGGTGACCGTGACGGTCGCCGAGTCGACGTAGGCGCCGTCCGGGTTCTGCTCGCCGGCCACCGAGGCGGCCACCGCCGGCGGCGTGGTGTCGTCCGGCTCCGGCTCGACCACCGTGAACTGCACCGACTCGACGGGCGCCACGTTGCCGGCGTTGTCCGTCGCCCGGTACTGCACGGTGTGGTCGCCGACGGCCGAGACGACGACCGGCGCGGTGTAGGCGACGAATCCGGCGCCGTCCAGGTTGTACTCGATCGACGCCACGCCGGACTGGGTGTCCGACGCGGTGATGGTCACCGTCGCCGACCCGATGTAGACGCCGTCGGGGTTCTGCGACCCCGCCACCGACGCCGACGTGTCCGGCGGCGTGGTGTCGTCGGGCTCGGGCTCGACGACGGTGAAGGCCACCGACTCGACCGGCGAGGTGTTGCCGGCATTGTCCGTCGCCCGGTACTGGACGACGTGGTCGCCGACGGCGCTCACGACGACCGGCGCGGTGTACGGCTGGAACGACCCGCCGTCCAGCGCGTAGGCGATCGAGGCGACGCCCGACCCCGCGTCCGTCGCCGTCACCGTGACGGTCGCGGAGCCGACGTACTCGCCGTCCTCGTTCTGGTCGCCCGCGACGGCGGCGGACACGTCCGGCGGCGTGGTGTCGTCGGGCTCGGGCTCGACGACGCTGAACTGCACGGCCTCGACGGGCGCGACGTTGCCGGCGTTGTCCGTCGCCCGGAACTGGACGGTGTGGTCGCCCAGGGCGGAGACCACCAGCGGCGTGGTGTAGGCGGTGAAGCCCGCGCCGTCGAGGTCGTACTCGACCGACGCCACGCCCGAGCCGGCGTCGGCCGCGGTGATCGTCACCGTGGCGGAGCCGACGTAGTCGCCGTCCTCGTTCTGGTCACCGGTGACGGCCGCCGAGACGTCCGGCGGGGTGGTGTCGTCGGGCTCGGGCTCGACGACGGTGAAGCTCACCGACTCGACCGGCGAGGTGTTGCCGGCGTTGTCCGTCGCCCGGAACTGCACGGTGTGGTCGCCCAGTGCCGTCACGACCACGGGGGCCGTGTACGGCTGGAACGCGCCGCCGTCCAGCGCGTAGGCGATCGAGGCGACGCCGGACTCCGCGTCCGTCGCCGTGATCGTCACGGTCGCCGACGCCACGTAGTCGCCCTCGTCGTTCTGCTCGCCGGCCACGGACGCCGCGACCTCCGGCGGCGTGGTGTCGTCGGGCTCGGGCTCGACGACGGAGAACTGCACGGCCTCGACGGGCGCGACGTTGCCGGCGTTGTCCGTCGCCCGGAACTGCACCGTGTGGTCGCCGATGGCCGAGACGACGACCGGCGCGGTGTACGCGGTGAACGCGGCACCGTTGAGGCTGTACTCCACCGACGCGACGCCGGACTGCGCGTCCGTCGCGGTGATCGTGACCGTGGCCGACCCGACGTAGTCGCCGTCCTCGTTCTGGTCTCCGGTCACCGACGCCGAGATGTTCGGCGGGGTGGTGTCGTCGGGCTCGGGCTCGACGACGGTGAACTGCACCGACTCGACGGGCGCGACGTTGCCGGCGTTGTCCGTCGCCCGGTACTGCACGGTGTGCGCACCGGTCGCCGTTACCTGGACCGGCGCGGTGTACGGCTGGAAGGCACCGCCGTCGAGCGCGTACTCGACGGAGGCGACCCCGGACTCCGCGTCCGTCGCCGTCACCGTCACCGTCGCCGACCCGACGTAGTTGCCGTCGTCGTCCTGCTCGCCGGCCACCGACGCCGAGATGTCCGGCGGCGTGGTGTCCTCCGGTTCCGGCTCGACGACGGTGAACTGCACCGAGCCGTCCGGTGACGTGTTGCCGGCGTTGTCCGTCGCCCGGAACTGCACCGAGTGGTCGCCGACCTCGTCGATGGTGACGGGGCCGGTGTACGGCTGGAACCCGGTGTCGTCGATCTCGTACTCGACGGTGTCGACGCCCGACCCCGCGTCGGTCGCGGTCACCGTGACGGTGGCCGAGCCGATGTAGTCGCCCTCCGCGTTCTGGTCGCCGGTGACCTGCGCCGACACCTCCGGCGGGGTGGTGTCCTCGGGCCCGCCGGTGACGACCAGCAGGCCGGTCATCGAACCGTGCCCGGGGAATGCGCAGTAGTAGCGGTAGACGCCGGGCGTGAGCGTGACCTCCGCCTCGTACCGGCCGCCGTTCGGGTCGAACGGGTTCGCGGTGATGTTGAGGTCGACGTCCTGGTTGTACTGCGGGTCGCTGGTCTCGAACGTCAGCGTGTGGGGCATGCCGCTGGTGTTGCCGGTGGCCACGCTGTTCTCGAAGATGATCGTCGTCGGGCCGGCGACCGCCGTGGTCGGCGCCGACGCGTACGCCGTCACGCTGTTGTTGGCGGTCCAGGTCAGCGTCTGCGCGGCCGCGGCTTCCGCCGTCGCCGCGGACGACGCCGGAGGCGCGGCCGCGCGGAAGGCCGCCGCCGCCGGCACCAGGCCGAGCGCCATGAGGGCGAGGGTCAGGACCGCGACGACGACGCCCTGAGGTGTCACTCGCCGCCGGCCGGACCGGCCCCGGGGATGGAGTGGTTGACGCATGAAGTGCCGCACCTTTCGTGGATCCGAGACGCCGAGCGTCCCGGCGGCCGAGGCCCGCCGATGCGGACGCCACCCGAAGGTCGCGCCGGCACCGGCCGGCCGCCGGGGTCCTACAGCTCCCGGACTCGGATGTTGCGGAACTCGATCAGGTCGTTGTTGCCGTGGTTCTGCAACCCGATGTATCCGCTGAGGAACTGCCGCAGGTCGGTCGGCGGGTCACCCGCACGAGACGACTGGATCCCGGGGACGTTGTCGAACTCGTTGATCACCACGCCGTTGCGGATGATCGTGTAGTGCTGTCCCTCGACCCGGATCTCGTAGTCGTTCCACTCGCCCTTCGGCGTGGCACCCGCGCCGGGCAGCGCGATCGGGTCGAAGTTGTAGACCGACCCGGTCTTCTGCGGCTCGCCGGTGGTGCCGTCGTAGATCTGGATCTCATGACCGCAGTAGATCGCGACCCAGGCCGGCGAGTTCGCCGCGGAACCGACGCGACCGCACTCCGGCCGCTCGGCCAGCGGGGCGTTCGGGTTCGGGAACCTGATGAACACGCCGCTGTTGGCCCGGGTGGTGCCGGGGGAGACGTCGCGGAACTGCAGCCTGACCGAGTAGTCGGCGAACTCCCGTTCGGCGTACCAGAGCATGCCCAGCCCGCCGCGGCTGATGATCGTCCCGTCGTCCTGCAGCTCGAAGAAGCCGCCCGGCGCCTGGGTCCAGCCCTCGAGGGACTCGGCGGTCCCGTCGAAGATGGCGTCCCAGCCGGTGTCGCCCGGCGTCCCGATCTCGGACGCCGCGGCCAGCCGGGTCAGCGTCGCCTTCTCACGAGCCGTGATGACGCCGTCGGCCGCCAGGCCGTTCGCCGTGTCGGTGACGTGCCGGACGAACTGGCCGTGGTTCTGCCAGCTGCTCTCGTCGTCGATGAGGTCGTTGATGGTGCAGCCCTCGCCGACGACGTCGTTCGCCACGCCGGTGTCGGTGTCGCGCAGCCACACGGTGGAGCGGTCGTCCGGAACGGCGCACCCGACGGTGACCTCGACCTCGGTGGTCATGGTCTCGCCGTCGGCGTACGTCACCGTGAGCGTCGCGGTGTAGGTGCCCACCGCGGCGTAGGTGTGCCGCGGGTTGGCCTCGTCCGACGTCGCGCCGTCGCCGAAGTCCCACGCGTAGGACACGCCGCCGGAGCGAGCGCCGGTGAAGGCGATGGTCAGCGGCTTGTTCTGCACCGCCGTCGCCGACGCGGTGGCCACCGGGGTGGCCGGGCCGCCGTTGTAGACGACGCGGATCAGCTTCTGGTTGGGCGTGAGGCTGAAGAAGCCGCCGCTGTAGTCGGACATGTAGAGCGCGCCGTCCGGGCCGAAGCGCGACGTCATCATCCAGCTCTGCAGCTGGTCGTTGCCGCCGCCGTGCGGAATGATCGGCACGAGGTTCTCGGCGAAGAGCGGCGGGCTCTGGCTCTCGATGCCCTCCGGGTCGACGGTGACGGCGATCCGGCTGCTCGAGCCGCAGTTGTCACCGAGGATCCACTTGCCCTCCCAGTACGACGGCCACGAGACGTCGCTGTCGGGGTCGACCAGCGACTCGCGGAACGTCGGGCCGGTCATGACGGCCTGGCAGCCGCCGCTGCGCATGTACGGGAACCCGTAGGTGGCGTCGTCGTTGTCGTACGTCGGGATGCCGTCGCCACGGTCCGGGAACTCCGGGTTACCGCCCTGCGGGGAGTACCAGATCATGTTGTCGCGGGCGTCCGGGATGTCCACCAGGCCGGTGTTGCGCGGCGAGGTGTTCAGCAGGTTGCCCTTGCAGTCGTACCAGCCGGTCAGGACGCTCGCGTCGGTGTTGCTGCGGTCGCGGTACGGCTGCCGGTTGCCCATGCAGAACGGCCAGCCCTGGTTGCCCGCCGACGTGATGATGGTCGCCGTCTCGTACTTCGCCGGGCCCAGCTCCGGGTTCGGGCCGCCGGCGTCGGGGCCGACCCACGCGGCGTGCAGGTAGTCCGTCACCGGGTCGACGTAGAGGGTGGAGATGTTGCGCACGCCCATGACGTAGATCTCCGGGCGGGTCTTGCCGCCGCCCTCCTCCTGGCCGGTGAACAGGTTGCCCTCGGGGATGGTGTACGTGCCGTCGGGCTCGGGGTGGATGCGCAGGATCTTGCCGTTCAGGTCGTTCGTGTTGCCCGACGTGCGGCGGGCGTCCTGGAACGAGATGCCCGCGAACTCCTGCGTCCAGTTGTTGCCGGAGTAGCCGCTGGAGCCGCCCGACGAGTTGCTGTCGCCGACGCCGATGTACAGGTTGCCCTCGGAGTCGAAGTCCATGCCGCCGCCGGCGTGGCAGCAGCTGTGGATCTGCGTCTCCCACGACAGCAGGTCCTTGCGGCTGTCGAGGTCGATCTCCTGGGTCTCGTGGTCGTAGGTGAACCGCGAGATCGTCCGGTCGCCGACGCGGCGGACCTTGTCGATCGACTCGTACGGCATCCAGTAGACGTACATCCAGCCGTTCTCGGCGAACGCCGGGTCGAGCGCGATGCCGACCAGGCCCTCCTCGGTCTTGACCAGCTCGCCGCCGCTGCCGCGGTTGCCGAACACGTCGAGCGTGGTCAGCAGCTTCACGTCACCGGTCTCGGGGTCCCACTGGTGGATCGTGCCGCAGCCGCGGCCGACGTTCGCGTTCTCCCAGGGGACGACAGGGCCGGTGGCGCAGGCGGCCTTGCCGATGTAGAAGACGGTGCCGTCGGCGGCGACGTCCAGGCCGTGCGGCTCGCCGTTCTGGTCCAGCTGGCCGGGCTGGTTGGGCGCGCTCAGACGTTCGATCTCGTAGTTGGCGCCGATGGTGGCCTGGCAGTCGCCGCGCACGAGACCGGTGGTCCACTGCAGCGCGCCGGTGATGTGGCTGCGGACCTGGTCGTTGCTCCAGCTGTCCGCCGCGCCGCCGAAGCTCGTGTAGAACGAGCGGCCGCCGTCGTAGTCACGGCACCACGACACCGGGTGGAACGCGCCGTTCGCGCCCTCGCCGGGGTCGTAGGTGTGCTCCTGCACCTGCGCGACGGTGTGCACCGTGCCGACCGGGTTCGGCGCCCAGTTGGTCCAGCGGTCGGTGAGGGTCAGCTCCAGCGGCAGCCCGTCGTTGGCCGGGTGCTGCCGGTCGACGATGCTGACGGTGGCCTCCTGCGCCGGCACCGGCGGCGGCTCGACGATCTCGCCGGCGAAGAACTGCAGCTCGGCCAGCTGGGTGATCCCGTCGCCGGCGTTGCGGGTGATGTCGAGCCGGAGGTACTCGTAGGCCGTCGTGTTGGAGATCGTGTAGGCCTTGGTCTGGAACCGCTCCGGGAAGTCCTCGTTGGTCCGCCGGTCGATGTCGGTCCAGGTCGTCCCGTCGTTCGAGCCCTGCAGGGTCCAGTCCACCGGGTCCCGGCCGGCCTCGTCGTTCGCCGACGTCATCGCGTACTGGTTCACCACGGCCGGCGCGGTCAGCCGGACGGTGATCTGCGCGGTGCGGACGAAGCCCAGCCACTTGGTGAGAGGGTTGCCGTCGACGACCTTGGGCGCGTCTTCGTTCGGCGGGTTGTTCGCGGTGGCGCTGACGGAGGCGACGTCGAGCGAGTCGGGCAGCGCACCGACCGGCCGGGTGCCGATCAGCCCGGTGAACCACTCCGACCGCTCCTGCGCCCGCGACGCGTCGCCGATGCCGAGGAAGCCGCCGCCGTCCTCGATGTAGGCCTCGAGCGCGTCCTCCTGTGACGGGGTCAGCTCGGTGCCCATCGCGGACAGGAAGACGACGCCGCGGTAGGCGCCGAGGGTCTCGGGGGAGAAGCTGGCCGGGTCGGTCGACACGTCGACGGCGATGCCGTTGTCGGCGCCGAGCTCCTGGAGCGCCGCGACGGCCGCGGCGACCGGGTCGTCCTGCTCCTCGGCGGGTCCGTGGAACACCAGCACCTTGACGGCGCCGTCGGCGTTGTTCGCCTTGGCCGCGGTCAGGGCCTGGCGGGCGGCCGGGCTGGCGCTGTCGGCGGCCTCGGGGGACTTCGCGGCCGGCGCGCTGGAGGCGCTGGCCGAGGGTTCGGGCGGTTCCGGCTGCCCCTGGGCGGGCAGCGCGCTCACGCTGAGCGCCAGGACCGCCGTACTCGCCAGGACGAACGTCCGGCGCCACCGTGCGGATCTCGCCGGCGGCCCTCCCTCCGGACGGACGAGGCTGGTGCGTCTCATCGTTGCTCCTTCGATCGATGTGCGCTCGTGCCTGTGCGTGCTCGGCCCTGATGGGTGTCAGTGGTGGTGCGGGCGTCGGCGCTAGCCCGTGTGGCCGGAATGGCCGCCGTGTCCTCCGTGTCCTGCGTGGTAGCGGTCGATCGCCTCCTGTGCGTGGTCGGGGATGCTGCCGTCCTCGTTGCGGACCAGGAAGATGCCGGACATGCCGCCGTCGGAGTGGAACTGGACGTGGCAGTGGTACATCCACGCGCCGGGACCGACGCCGTCGCCGGCGATCACCTGGAACCCGAACGAGCTGCCGGGGTTGAGGTCCTTGTTGTCGACGGCCGGGGTGGGATCGTTGGGGCCGTCGAGGTAGCCGGTCCGGTTGTCGGCCCACCGGTGGGCGTGCAGGTGGAAGGTGTGCTCCATGTTCCCGTGGCCGATGCACAGCCACTCGACCCGCTCGCCCAGGACGGCGTCGAACATCGGCGTCTCCGGCGCCATCTTGTTGTTGATCGTCATGTCGTTGAACACGACGACGAACGTCTTGTCCGGTAGCAGGTCGCCCTTGCGGCGGACGATGAGGCCGCCGTACAGGCCGGCCCGGAGGCCGTCGGTGCCGTGGTCGCCGAAGGCGTGGTCGTGGTAGTGCCAGTAGCCCGCGCTGCCCGGCAGCCACGCCCGTCCGGCGGTCGTGGTGCGCTCCTTCGTCCGCCACACGTACGTGCGCGTCTCGCCCGGCTCGTTGAACGAGTCGTTGAACGGCGCGCCGTCGGAGAAGACGTCATAGTCGACGCCGTGCGGGTGGATGGAGAGCCGCTTGTCGGTGGTGTTGACCAGCGTGATCTCCAAGGTGTCGCCCTCGACGATCTCCAGCAGCGGGCCAGGGATCGTCGCCTCGCCGGGCGCCAGGCCGTAGCCGATCTGGTTGCCGGGCAGCGCCTCGGCGTACATCGTCACGCGGTGGGTGGTGCCGGTGGCCCGGGCGGTGCGCAGCCCGGGTTCGCCGGCGGAGCTCGGGCTCGCGGGCGCCGCGCTCGTGGTCGCGGTGACGGCGGGAAAGGCCGCACTCGCGACCGCGCCGGCCAGCACCGACCGGCGGGTGAGATGCCCTAACCAGCCGCGTCGGACGGGGTTGTCAGCCATGGGGTCTCCATTCCGTGAGTCCCGGGGCGCCTGCACCGGAGACCGGGGATCGGCACGGAACCACCGCAGGGCATGGACGACCTCCGACGGTCGCTGATCCGCGCCGACCCGTACATGGCACCGCACAGTAAAGGGGCTTTTGCATGCACGTCAACGGAAAGTTTCACGTTCGTCGACAAATGATCCGGTCAGTAACGCTTCGCCTTGACTGCGTTCCAGATCCGGTACGACCGAAAAGGTGCAGGTGTCGCCTCTGGCGGCGTTCGCTCACGAGCGTTTCGCGGGTGCGCGGAGGGGTGGGCGGCCGTCCGGGCGACACTTAGGTCAGCGCTGTGGGGGACTTTTGCAAGTTACCGTGAAGTAACGGTTGTGGCGGGAGTGACGGTGTCGATACGGTCCAGTCGTCAGTGGTGTGGGTCACCGCAGGGCAGGGCCGAGCCTGGGGCACGTCACCACGGACGAGCGCACCCCGGCGGGCCGCTACGGCCGCCGGGCGGGTCGTTCGTCCGAGGCGAGGGGGTCACATGCACCGGTACGCGCACACGTCACCGGGCCCTGCTCCGGCCACCCGCCCGCCACCGACGCGTCCGCCGCCCGACCGCCCGCAGCGCGGTCGACGACGGCATGACCGCTGGTGAGCGCCATGATCCGCGCCGGCCCCGGCACGCGTCGCCGGCCGTACCGCAGTCGGCCGGCGGGGCGAAGCAGCGGGCGCCGGCCCACTCCGGGGCGGCCGTTCCGCGGGCGCCGGCCAGGTCCGTGTGGCGGGTCCGTCGGTGCCCGCCCGGAGGGTGGGCTCCCTCCCCATCGGGCGGGGCATCACCACGTCAGCGAGCACTGGCCATCGCGAGCAGCGCCAGCACCGCTACCAGGCCGACGGACAGCCGCAGGCTCAGACTCGGCTGCCCCGGATCGAGCAGCCAGCGGCGCAGGCGGGCGAGCGAACGCAGTCCGGTGAACGTGGGAGTCACGGCACCCCTCCAGTCCGCGGCCGGCGCGACCTCGTCGGCGAGAGTCCCGAGTGTCGACGCCGGGCGCAGGGTCGGCCCAGACCGGGATTTCCTATGCGGCAGCGGCGCGAATTGCCGGCCGTCAACGCGGCCTGTGACCGGGCGGCCGGAAAAGGGGCCGCCGGGAGCGGGGGCCGTACGCGTGAATTGGGGCAGACGTCCTCAGGATGACGCACGGCGAAAGGACCGTCAATACCCACTTTCGCGCGGTGACCAGGCCAGTCACCGGCGCTGGGTCGCCTCCGGCACGGCATGTGCCGACTGCCGCGGTGTTCGCGACAGGTGCTGCATGCGTGGGCTCGATGGATGAGGGATCGGTGTAGTCCTGGCCACCCGGATCCCTCACCCATCGCGGCCTGCGGCACGCGTTATCGGTACCGGCGGACGACGGCTCGGCCGGGCGGTACTGAGTGTTAGCCGCCGCGTTCGATGCCGACGTCGGCGCCATGGTGGTGACGACGAACGCCGCGGCAACGCCGTGACGGCCGGTCGGCTCGTCGGCGACGGACCTTTCGGTGTGTTCATCCAGGATCGACCACAGCATCACGTGGTCGATCCTGGATGATCATCCAGACAGCACGGACGCGCCACCGCGGATGTCCCGATCGGCGGCCTGCGCGCCGTCATTCTCGATGGCGGCTAACATGCTGAGCCGCCCACCGCCCTCGGCCCACGTGACGACGGCGACGTGGCCACCGCAGAGGCCCGCAACGGCAATGGCGGCTCACCCGGCTCAGCCGAAGGACTCGGGGACCATGCGGACGGTGACGCAGACCCGGTTCCAGGCGTTGATCGTCGTGATCACCATGACCAGCTGGGCCAGTTGCGCGTCGTCGTAGTGAGCGCCGGCCTGCGCCCAGACGTCGTCCGGCACGCGAGGAGCGCCCTCGCTGAGCCGCGTCATCGACTCCGCGAGCGCGAACGCCGCCCGCTCGGCCGGGCTGAAGAACGGGCCCTCGTCCCAGGCCGCGAGCGCGTAGACGCGGGCCGGCGTCTCGCCGCTCTTGACGGCGTCGTGGCTGTGCGAGTCGACGCAGTACGCGCAGCCGTTGATCTGGCTGACCCGCAGCTTGACCAGGTCGAGCAGCCCCGCCGGTAGGTCGCCCTGGTGGGCGCGGGTGTCCAGCGCGATGAGCGCCTTGTAGGCCGCGGGTGCGAGGGTCGCGATGTCCATGCGTGTCATGCCGTCACCGTACGGCGCTACATTGGTCTCGCAGAAGTGACAATTCATGCCTGACTGATTGGTCCAATGGAGTTCCACGTCAGCCTCGACGGCCCGGGCGACCTCACGGCGCGCATCTACCGGTCGCTGCGCGACGGCGTCCGCGACGGCCGGCTGCGCCCCGGCGACCGGCTGCCGCCGTCGCGTGAGCTGGCCCGGACGCTCGACGTGTCGCGCGGCACGGTGGCCACGGCCTACGAGCGGCTGACGGCGGAGGGCTTCCTCGTCGGCCGGGTCGGCGCGGGGACGTTCGTGGCGCCGACGGCTATGGGCGGGCGGCCGCCGTCGCGGGCCGCCTCGGCCG
>NZ_QUAL01000149.1 GCF_003579925.1 Jiangella rhizosphaerae
GGTCGAGTGGAGCAAGGGTGGGGTCGGGCCCGGCCGGAGCCGCCGGTGACGGCTCCGGCCGGGCCGGCGGTCACGGGTCCAGGCGGAACGGGAGGTAGCGCGCCGGGTCCTTGGCCGTCGCGATCCCGTCGCCCCAGGCGATCCAGCCGTCGCGGCCGGTGCCGTCGTTCTCGTTGACGATGAGCGAGAAGCTGAGCAGCCGGTCCGCGGGCCGGAACGGCGTCAGCTCCGACCAGGGGATGGCCAGCTCGTAGACGGTCTCGTCGGTGTCGTCGTGCCGGACGACCGCGACGTCCACCCCCTCGACCACGCCGACCGATCGTCCGCCGGCGGCGAGCCAGCGGTAGACCTCCGGGCCGTCCGCGGTCAGCGTGAGCCCGAGCTCGTCCCAGGCGCGGGTCTCGCCCGGCAGCCCGGTGGCGAAGCCGAACTGGAAGCCGTCGCCGGCCCAGACGCCGTCGCCGGACGACGTCTGGCTGTGCACGTCGTCGTGGATCCGCGCCGACAGGTAGACGTTCTCCTCGTCCCACGTCGTCCAGACCTGGCCGGAGAGGTCGTCGGGGCCGGTGTGGCCGGCGACCTGGTTGACGCCGTCGGCGAGCAGGTCGAACGCCGGCACGTCGCCGAGGTCGTCCAGGACACCGTCGACAGTGATCGGCCGGTGCGCGATGGGCGCGATCGTGTCGTCGGCGACGATCGACACCGTGCCCGTGCGCACGACGTCGGCGACACCGGGGGCGGTGAGCCGCAGCTCGTACGCGTGCCTCGCCTGGGCGAGTCCGTCGAGCGGGAGATCGACGTCGACGCTGGTCCCGCCGGCCAGCGTCGCCGGCACCTCGGCGGTGCCCGAGGCGTCGCCGATGGTCCATTCCAGCGTGGTGAGCTCGACGTCGCGGGTGGCGGCGTTGGTGACGGTCGCCGTCAGCACGTGCGTGCCGGTGTCGTCGAGCCGGTGCGCGGCCGTCACCGCGAGCGGCTCGATGACGGTGACGCCCGTGGTGAGCCGGGCCGTCGTGCCGCGCCGCTCCTCGAGCGTGCCCACGAGCTCGCGCGGTCCGAGCTCGTCTGCGGCCGGGAGCGTGACCGGGACGGTCGCGGTCCGGCCGGGCGCGACGTGGACCGGCACGGACCGGCCGCCGATGTGGAAGGTGCCGACGATCGGCGCGCGGGGCTCGCCGGTGTTGTCGATCGTCAGCTCCAGCTCGACGGGGTCGCCGATGGCCACGGTGGCGCCGACGGCCGGCCGCAGCGCGAGCGTGTCGCTCACCTCGATCGAGGTCACGTCGCCGGTGACGTAGACGGGGGTGTCGCCGAGCGTCAGGTGGATGCGGCCGGCATTGGCGTCGTACCGCTCGGACGACCCGGTCAGGTCGGTGACGGTGAGCCGCTGCTCGGACTCGATCGCCACGGTCGCCGGCTGCTCGGCCCACAGGACGCGCACCGGGGTGCCGCCGTTGTCGAACAGGTAGCTGCGCACGCCCTCGGCGATCTCGTCGCGGCTGACGAAGTCGGCGGTGCCGAGCGCGCGGGTCATCGTCGCGTAGCTCACGTATGCGGGCTTGGGCACCCAGCGGCCGCGCGGGCTGTCGTGGTGCCGGATGATCCCGAACCGGTCCTCGCTGGACGCGTCGTTCAGGCCCTTCTCCGACATGTTGTACATGACGTGACGCTCGACTCCCGAGGCCAGCGAGAGGACGTTGGCCCGGACGAAGTTGGCCGCCTGGGTCGACTCGCTGACGCCGGTGGCGCCGGTGTTGGTGGGCCAGCCCTGCTCGGTGATCCAGATCGGGATCGACTCGCCGCCGTTGTACTGGCGGACCAGGGCGTCGAGCCGGGCGAGCACGTCCTCCATGCCCTCGGGGTCGCCGGGGTAGCGGTACGGGTGCACCGAGAGCACGTCCATGTACTCCAGGCCGCCGAGCTGGAACAGCTGCTCCAGCCACTGCATCGGCACCGACGACGTGACGCCGCCGACGACCGCGACGTCCGGGTGCTCGGCCTTGACGGTCTCGTAGGTCGTCCTCAGCAGCGGGAAGTAGTAGTCGGCCCGGCTGTCGGCGGGGCCGTCGCCGCGGTCGCCGAAGCCGATGTTGAACTCGTTGTACACCTCGACCCAGGGCAGGTCGTAGTGCTCGACCGTGGCGGAGACGTAGTTGGCGTAGGCCTGGCGGCCCGCGTCGGTGTACGGCGTGGCGTTGCCGTCGTAGTGGGCGTTCGTGTAGCCGAACATCGGCAACCAGGTCGCGCCCGCGGTGTCCAGGCTGTCGACGATGCCGTCGTACCGTCCGAACACGTACTCGCCCGGACGCGGCTCGATGGAGCCCCAGCCCGCGTCCTCGCGTACGGTCATCGCCCCGGCCTTCGCGGCGATCTCGGGGAGCAGGTGGTCGGGGTCCTTGGTCGACTCCCAGGACAGGTGCTCGGCGAGGCCGAACGGGGACTCCGTCGCGGGCAGCCGCTCGGTCGCGGCCAGCAGCGCCACGTCGGTCTCGCGGGTGGCGATCACCTCGCCGCCGAGGGTCGCGGTGGCCGCGAAGACGTAGTGACCCGGGGTGTCGATGGGCAGGGTCAGCTCGGTCCGGGTGTCGATGGGCGTGTCGCCCGCCGCGACCCGCTCACCCCAGAAGTCGGTGACGGTCCAGCTCACGGTGTCGCCCCGCGACACCAGGCCGAGCGTCACCTCGTCGGGCTGCTCGACGATGTTGCCGGGCGTCGTCTGCTCGATCGCCAGCGCCGGCGGCTGCGCCGTCACGGTGACGGCGTCGAGCCGCACGCTGCCGGTGAGGCTGGTCGCCGGCACGCTGCCCTTGTCGATGATGAACGCGACGCTCGTCGCGGGGCCGTGCCAGACGCCGTCGTTCGCGCCGCCGTAGTGCAGGTAGCCGCTGCCGCCGGCGAAGTCGGTCACCGTGATCCGCTGCCAGCCGCCGGGCGTGAGGGCGAGGCGCTGCTGGTGGGTCTGGCCGGTGGAGTCGACCAGGCGCAGCCCGAGCCCGGTGACGTCGTCGGTCTTCGCCTGGAAGCTCAGCCCGACCGCGTCGAGCGAGATGCTCTTGCGGACCTGCACGTAGTTGCCGCCGCCGGTGAAGTCGCCGCTCAGCACGCCGGACGACGACCCGCTCACCGCATCGGTGGCATCGACGGTGAACGAGCCCTGGGCGCCGGGGAACTCCGCTCCCAGGTTGAGGCCCCAGCCGTCGCCGGCGGTCTCGAAGTCGCCGATCGTGGTGGTGAGGTCCAGCGCCTGGGTGGCCGCCGGCGCCGCGACGAGCCCGGCGGCCGCGGCGGCGGCGGCCGTGATGGCCGCCGCGAGCCTTCGGGGGATGCGCATGCAGTTCTCCTCCAGGGTGTGGTGGTGCGGTGCGGTCAGGGGACGTCCTGGACGGTGGCGACGATCTCGTCGAACCGGAGGCCGCCGGTGAGCCGGCCGGGGGTGAGGCCGCCCTTGTCCAGGACCAAGCCGACCTTGGTCGCCGGCCCGTGCCAGACGCCGTCGTCCGCGCCGCCGAAGTGGGTGTAGTTCGTGCCGCCGGCGAAGTCGGACACGGCGATCTCCTGCCAGGCGCCCGACGGCGTGAACGCCAGCGACTGCTGGTGGGTCTGGCCGGTGCTGTCGGTGACCCGCAGGCCGACGCGCTGCGCCGTCGTCGACCGGATCCAGAACGTCAGCGTGCGGATGGGCAGGCTCGGGACGGGCCGCGACACCTGCACGTAGGCGCCGCCGCCGGTGAAGTCGCCGGAGAGCAGACCGGAGAGCGCGCCGCCCATGACGTTGGTGTCGTTGCGCTGGAACGAGCCGGTCGCGCCGGGGAACTCCGGGCCGTTCCCGAACACCCAGCCCTCGCTCGGTCCCTCGAAGCCGCCCAGGAGGACGTCGGCGCCCATGATGCGGCGGGGCAGCTTCTTGTACGACCAACCGGTGTAGTCGGGGTTCGCGGGGTCGAAGCCCGGGAACGCCACCATGCCGAAGTTCGCCTGGATGTACTCACTCTCGACGGCGACGTTGCGGTGCGGCTGGTTGAGCAGCTCGTACCAGATCAGGGCCTCGACGTGCGGATGCTCCAGGCACATCGTCCGGAACGTCTGATACCAGTTGACCTGCGCCTGCTGGTTCTCCGGTTCGCCGCGGTCCCAGTTGGGGATGTCGTTGGTCTCGGAGACCCAGATCGGCAGCCCGTACCGGGTCCAGAGCTCGTCGAAGATGTTGTCGACGTCGATGTCCGACTTGTTCCTCTCCATGTCGGCGTACCAGTGCCAGTCGACGAAGTCGAGGTCGACGTTCTCCAGGAGGTAGTCCTGCCACCAGGTGGGATACCAGCCCGCGACCGCGACCGAGGTCTGAGCGGCCGGCCGCACCGACTTGATGCCGGCATGCGCGCCCTTGATCCAGTTCATGGACCGCTCGGCCATGGTGAGGTCGTAGTGACCGGCCGAGTTGCCGATCCCGGTCTTGAATCCGTCGTTCAGCTCCCACTCGTTGCCGAGGTTGAGGTGGGTGAAGTACTGGCCGTAGAGCGTCGCGAAACCGGCCGCCTTGGCGAACCCGCGGTCGTAGTTCTGCTGGTTGGACAGCGCCGGGTCGCAGTTGTCGCCCAGCATGGGCATGCAGGCGATCCCGGCGTCGCCGAGCAGGCCCATCATCCGCAGGACGGAGTTGTGCACCGGCGAGCGACCGGAGGCGTCGACGCCGAGGTCGGTGCGGTAGATGCCCATGCCCAACTCGGTGAGCATGGCCACCTGCGTCTCGTACGGAACGCCGTTCGCCGGCGTGTATGAGTCGTTGTTGTACGGGTGGCCGTTCACGCCGAGCAGCAGCGGGGAGGCAGCGGGCGCGATGCCCGCCGCCTCCGCCGCTCCCGCGGCCCGGCCCTGCCAGGGCAGGGCCAGGCCGGCGATCCCGAGACCGGTCGAGTGCAGGAACTGCCGTCGAGTCGATCGCATCGTCGTCTCCTTTGACGTCGCGGGACCGGGGGGGGGGGGGGGATTCGATCAGTGCGGCGGGTCCAGGCGGAACGGGCTGTACCGGGCCGGGTCCTTGGCGGTGGCGATGCCGTCGCCGTAGCGCAGCCAGCCGCGCCGCTCCTGGCCGTCGTTCTCGTTGAGGATGATCGAGAAGCTGAGCAGCCGATGCTCGGGCTCGAACGGCGTGAGCTCGCTCCACGGGATGGCCAGCTCGTAGACGGTCTCCGCGGCCGCCTCGTCGCGGGTGATGGCCAGATCCGCGTCCTCGATCAGCCCGGTGGGCCGGCCCTGCGCGGACAGCCAGCGGTAGAGCTCCGGTCCGTTCTCGGTGAGCGACATGCCCAGTTCGTCCCAGGCCCGCGTCTCGCCCGGCAGACCAGCGGCGAAGCCGAACTGGAACCCGTCGCCGAACCAGACGGCGGTGCCGGACTCGGACTGGAAGTGGACGTCGTCGTCGATCCGCGCGCTCAGGTAGACGTTCTCGTCGTCCCAGGTGGTCCACAGCCGGCCGCCGAGGTCGTCGGGGCCGCCGTGGTCGGCGATGTCCACCACGCCGTCGGCGAGGAAGTCGATCGACGGCACGTCCGCGAGGTCGTCGAGGACACCGTCCACCGTGATCGAGCGCTGCGGGAAGGAGCCGACAGCCTCGGGGGCGACGACCGCGACGGTGCCCGTGCTGACGACGTCGCCGGCGTCGGGAGCGGTGAGGCGCAGCTCGCGGGCGTGCCGGCCGGCCGGCATGCCCGCGAGCGGGATGTCGACCTCGTACGTGCCGCCGCCGGCGATGGCGGCGGGGACCTGCGCCGTGCCGCTCTGCCCGCCGATCGTCCAGGCAAGCTCGCCGAGGGCCACCTCGTCCACCGAGGCGTTGGCCACGCTGACCCGGAGGACGTCGGCGCCGGCGTCGTCCAGGCGGTGCGTGGCCGTCATCGTGAGCGGCTCGACGACGTCGACCTGGGTGGTGAGCCGCGCCGCCGGGGTGCCCGAGAGCCGCAGCGTGCCCACGAGGTCACGCGGACCGAGGTCGTCGGTGCCCGGAACCGTCACCGGGATGGTCGCGACCTGGCCCGGGCGCACCGACACCGGGACCGACGTGCCGGCGATCTCGAACGTGCCGTGGATCGGCGCCCGCGGCGCGACGGAGTTGTCGATGGTCAGCTCCAGCGCGATGTCGTCGCCGGCCGCGACGGCGCCGTCCTCGGCCACCGGGGCCAGCGTGAGCCTGTCGTCGGGCGCGATGTGCTCGACCTCGCCGGTGAGGTAGACCGGCGCGGGGCCGAGCGTGAGGTGGATGCGGCCGGCCCGGCTGCGGTAGGTGTCGGAGGCGCCCATGAGGTCGGTCACCGACACCGTCGTGTCCGGGGCGGTCTCCACCGAGACGGTCACGGGCTGGTCGGACCACAGCACCCGCACCGGCGTGCCGTCGCGGTCGAAGACGTGGCTGTGGACGCCGTCGGCGACGGTCTCGTCATGGTCGTACGCGGCGTCGTCCAGCGCCCGGGTCATGGCGGCGTAGGCGGCGTAGCCGGGCTTGGGCGTCCACTTGCCGCGCGGGTCGTTGGTGTTGCGGATGAGACCGTAGCGGTGCTCGACGTCGGCCTCGTTCAGCCCCTTGTTCATCATGTTGTACCAGGTGTAGCGCTCCACGCCGTTGGCGAAGGCGACCACGTGCGCGCGGACCAGGTAGGCGGCGGAGGTGGCCTCGCTGACACCGGTCGCGCCGGTGTTCGTGGGCCAGCTCTGCTCGGTGATCCAGATCGGGATCGACTCGCCGTCGTTGTACTGGCGGACCAGCGCGTCGAGCCGCTGGAGGTCGGCCGCCATGCCCTCCGGCGCGCCGGGGAACCGGTACGGGTGGACGGAGAGCACGTCCATGTACTCCAGGCCGCCCAGCTGGAACAACTGCTCGAGCCACTGGAACGGGATGGACGACGTCACGCCGCCGACCACCGTCACGTCCGGGTGCTCGGCCTTGACGGCCTCGTAGGCGGTCTTCAGCAGCGGGAAGTAGTAGTCGGCGCGGCTGTCGGCGGGGCCGTCGCCGCGGTCGCCGAAGCCGATGTTGAACTCGTTGTAGATCTCGACCGACTCCAGGTCGTACCGCTCGATGGCGTCGACGGTGTAGGCGGCGTAGCCGCGCCGGGCCTCGTCGGTGTAGGGCGTGGCGTTGCCGTCGTAGAACCGGTTGGTGTAGCCGAACATCGGCGCCCAGCCCATGCCGGCCTCGTCGAGCGCCTCGACCATGCCGTCGTAGCGGGTGTACGTGTACACGCCCGGCTGCTTCTCGATCTCGCCCCAGCCGGCGTCCTCGCGGACCCGTTGGGTGCCGAGCTTGTCCGCGATGCCGACCAATTCGTAGTCCGGGTCGCCCCAGTCCGGACGGGTGAGGTGCTCGGCGATCATGAACCGCTCGTCCGACGGCGAGGGGTCGAACTCCTCGACGACGGCGAAGTCGGTCTCGGAGGTGCCGATGACCTCGCCGTCCTGGACGGCGGCGAACTCGACGGCGTAGTGGCCGGGCGTGTCGACCGGGACGGTCAGGCCGGCCGTGACGTCGACGGGCGTGTCGCCGAACGCGACCTGGTCGCCCCAGGCGTCGGTGACGGTCCAGCGCACGGAGTCGGCGCGCGTGGTGAGGTCGAACTCGACCGGCCGGCTGTCCTCGAAGATGTTCCCGGGGACCGTCTGGCCGACCTCGAGCACCGGCGGCGGCGTGGTGCCGGTGACGGCGTCGAACCGCACGTCGGCCGTCCTGTCCGCCGTGAGCACGAAGCCGCGGTCGATGATCAGGCCGATCGACCGGGCCGGGCCGTGCCAGATGCCGTCGTTCGCGCCGCCGTAGTGGATGTTGCCCTCGCCACCGGCGAAGTCGGTGACGGTGACCTGCTGCCAGGCGCCGCCCGGGGCGAGCGCGATGCGCTGCTGGTGCACCTGGCCGGTCGAGTCGGTCAGGCGCAGCCCGATCCTGCTGACCTCCGCGCTGCGGACCTGGAACGACAGGCTGGTCAGGTCGCGGTTGACGGCGCGTCCCAGCAGGACGTAGTTGCCGCCGCCGCTGAAGTCAGCGGTGACCAGCCCCGACTGCGCACCCGTCGCGGCATCGGCCGGGTCGCGGGTGAAGGTGCCCTGCGCGCCGGGGAACTCGGACCCGAGGTTGAGGTTCCAGACCTCGGCGGCGGTCTCGAAGTCGCCGATCACCTCCGTGATGTCGGCGGCCTGCGCCGTCGACGGTCCCAGGCCCGCCGCGGCGGCCACGGCCAGGGCGAGGGAAGCGAGTGACGCCAGGATTCTTCGTGGAGCGCGCATGCAGTCTCCTCGACGATGAGTCGACGCGGCCGGCCGGAGCGGCGGACGCAAAAGGTTTTGTGGAACGTAGCGGAGCGAACCGGTCATCCGCAAGACATTGGCGCGAAACGTTTTGCGCAAGCGGCCCGCGTCGCACAGGTGGGCGGGGGCGGGGGCGGGGGGGTGCTCACGCACTGGCGCGCGGACACCACCCGCTCACCGCGGCGGATCGGGCAGCCTCACCAGGCGACGGCGGCGAGCCGCTGCTCGATGACGGCCGGCGGATGCTCGCCGGTGGCGACGATCACGCGGTACCGGCGGTGCATCGTCTCGCCGGCCGGGACGACCAGCGGCTCGTGGAAGGCCCACGACGGGTTGACGCCGGCGAAGTCGCCGGTGCGGGTGAACCAGTGGGCGGCGTCGGCCTTGTTCTCCGGCGCGGTGGTGAAGACCAGCGTCGACGAACGGTCGACATCGTCGTGCCGGCCGACGTAGGCGACCCATGGCACGTCGGCGACGCTGCGTCCGCGCAGCTCGTCCTCGGGCACCACGCCGTCCGGGGTGACCAGGGCGCCGTCGGTGAACGACCGCGGCCCGCGCCACCACAGGCCGCTGTAGCCGGACCCCGTCATGCCGCGGATGTTCGGGCTCTCGAGGACCAGCGGCGCGCCGCGCGCACCCGCGATCTGCGTCGTCAGGTCGAGTGCGTACCAGCCGCCGTCGAGGTCGACGCCGTGGAACCGCAGCACGCGCCGCTCGGTCGCCAGCGGTACGTCGTCGCTGTCGACCCACTCCAGCCCATGCTCGACGGTGACCTCGGCCCGGCCATCGTGGACGGCGACCGGCCCGGTGGGACGCATCGCACCCAGGTTGTCCTGGACCTGGTAGCCCTCGCCGCGGACGTACGTGTGCCCGCCCCAGATGTTGGTACCCGACACGTCGGTGGCGGTGAGCTGCAGGCCCTTGTGCCAGCGGTGGTCGTGCGGGCGGAAGATCGTCACGACGTCGCCGGACAGGGTGCGAAGAGGGTGGACGTAGGGCTTCGGCGCCTCCCAGCGCTGCGGGAACGGCGCGTAGACGTAGCGGGCCAGCTCGGCGTCGCCGGCCCGGACCGACACGTCGTGTCCGTGGGTGTGCGTGACGACCAGGGTCATGGGAGCTCCATCCCGCCGTTGACGGCGCTGTAGAAGGGATCGCCGGGGCCGATCGAGCCGCGGGTGACGGTCCGGCCCGTGAGCGCGGACTTGTACATGGCGGTGATGAACTCGAGCGCGTCGCGGCCGCTGCCCCCGCTGGTCGAGGGGCGACGGCCGGAGCGCAGGTCGGCGAGCAGCGCGGCGAGCTGGGACCGGTGACTGCTCGGCTCGCCCGGTACGGCCGGCAGCCAGGCCTCGACCTGTTCCGGTGGTGTGCCAGGGGCCGGCGTGTAGGTCCAGTCGTCGTCGCCGTATCCGTAGAGGTGGTCGAGCTCGACGGTGGCGGCTTCGCAGTCGATGCGCAGGTAGCTGACCTGTCGCGGCGACACCGACGAGTTCACGACCGTGGCCAGCGCGCCGCTCTGGAACCGGACGGCCGCCGTCGTGACGTCGTCGGTGCGGACGTCGCGGGCGAGGCGGCCTGCGAACGCGGTGACGTGCGACCAGGGACCGAGCAGGTGGAGGAACAGGTCGATCTGGTGGATGCCCAGGCCCATCGCCGGGCCCGCGCCCTCGGTCTCCCAGCGCCCGCGCCACGGGACGGCGTAGTAGGCGTCGTCGCGGAACCAGGTGGTCTGGCAGTGGGCCACCAGCGGCCGGCCCAGCAACCCCTCGTCGAGCAGACGGCGGGCGTGGCGGGCGCCGCTTCCGAACCGGTGCTGGAAGACGATCGCGGCGTACGGGCCGCCGTCGGACTCCGCGGCGGCGAGGTCGTCGTACTCGGCCAGCGACAGCACCGGCGGCTTCTCGCACCAGGCCCAGGCCCCGGACTCCAGGACGGCGACCACCTGCTCACGATGGACGGCCGGCGGCGAGCAGATGATGGCCAGGTCCGGCCGGACCTCCTTCAGCAGCAGATCGAGATCCTCGTACGTGGCCGCGATGTCCCAGCGCGCGGCGACGGCCGCCAGCCGGCCGGCGTCCACGTCCATGGCCGCCTCGACGCGGACGGCCGGGCCGAGCGACCGCAGCGCCGGCAGGTGGACGTTGTCGGCGATGGCGCCGGTGCCGACGAGCGCGACGCGGACCGGGGCGCCGGCGACCGGCGGTGGATTCGACACACGGGGCTCCCTCGGGACTCGACGACCCACACACTGACGCAAAAGGTTTTGTGGAGCGTACACGAGGGGTGGGGTGCGTCCACAAGGGCCGGGCGCCGCCGGCTCGCCCGATCGCCGGAATCGGCGCTATCCCCTGCTCGCCGGTGATCACGTGTTAGCCGACGCCGAGATTGCCGACGCTGCGGCCTGGGGGATGCCGATGAATGCGTGGGGCGTGTGTCGTGGTGTGGTGGTCACGGTGGCGGTGTCGTCGTCGCGGCCTGGATGGGTGAGGGATCCGCGTCGTCCTGGCTACCCGGATCCCTCACCCATCTGCGGCCTGCGGCTCGTCGTCATCGGCACCGGCGGTCGACGACGACAAGACCGGTGCGCCCGGCCTGGCTGCCACCACACGGCTGGGTTCGTCGGCACGGTGAGGGGGCCACGGCCGCGCGCGTGGCCGTCGGCACGATGTCGGCTCCATCGCGAACGCCAGCGACCTTCCCACCGGCACGACCAACGTCGGCTCACAATCACGCTCTGGAAACGAACCGTTGACTCGCTTGCGCCGGTGTGGCACGTTTGGCCAACACAAAAGGTTTTGCAACGGGGCTACGGCCCCACTTCCGCCGCGGCCTGATCGGACGTGCGGCGCCCCATCCCTGTACGTCACAAGGAGTTCCGATGGCGAAACCCCTGTTCCGGCGCACGGCTGTGGCCGCGCTGACCACCGCCCTCGTCGCGGCGCTGGCCGCCTGCGGCACGTCCAGCAGCGACGACGACCCGGCGAGCGGCGGAGGCGGCGACACGCCGGACTCCGACGCGCCGGTGACTATCTCGATCAACGACCTGCCGCCCACCGAGGAGCCCGAGCGCCGCCAGAGCATGCTCGACAAGATCGAGCGGTTCGAGGAGGCCAACCCGCACATCACCATCGAGGCGACCGAGTACCGCTGGGCGGCCGACACCTTCCCGGCGATGCTGGCCGGCGGCACCGAGCCGACCGTGACGGCGCTGCCGTTCACCGAGGTCCAGGGGCTGGCCGCCCGCGGCCAGGCGGCCGAGATCTCCGAGCAGCTCGAGGGGGCCGGCTTCCTCGAGGATCTCAACCCCGGTCTCATGGAGGTCGTCACCGCGCCCGACGGCGGCATCTACGGCGTCCCCTACGCCGCGTACACGGCGGGCCTGATCTACAACCGGGCGCTGTTCGAGCAGGCCGGGCTCGATCCGGACGACCCGCCGAAGACCTGGGACGACATCCGGGCCGCGGCCAGGACGATCCAGGAGAAGACCGGCGTCCCCGGACTGATCAGCATGACCACCGAGAACGTCGGCGGCTGGACGCTCACGGCGATGTCGGCCGCGTTCGGCGGGCTCATGGAGGAGGTCGACGGCGAGACGGCGACCGCGTCGTTCGACTCCGAGCCCACCAAGCAGGCGCTGGAGTTCCTCCGCGCGCTGCGGTGGGAGGACGACACGATGGGAGCCAACTTCCTGATCAACTGGGAGGACTCGCGCAACGAGTTCGGCGCCGGCCGGGCCGGCATGATGATCGCGGGCGCCGACGCCTACACCGACCTGGTCGAGACCCGTGGCCTGCCGCCCGAGGCCTTCGGCGTCGCACCTCTGCCGCAGGACGACGACGCCGTCGGCGCCCTGTCCGGTGGGTCGGTCGACCTGATCAGCGCGCGGGCCACGCCCGAGCAGATCGACGCCGCGCTGACGTGGATCCAGTTCAACCGCTTCGCCAAGTACTACGACGAGCAGACCGCGCTCGACAACGTCGACGGCGCCGCGAAGGACGGCCGCCCGGTCGGCACGATCGAGCTCCCCATCGTCAGCCAGGAGCTCTACGACCAGTACCTGGGCTGGATCGAAGAGCTGATCAACGTGCCGCGGGAGAACGCGGAGTACTACCTGACCACGATCCAGGAGATACCGCTGGTGTCCGAGCCGCCGGTCAAGGGCCAGGAGCTCTACGCCGCGCTCGACCCGGTGGTCCAGGCAGTGCTGACTCGCGAGGACGCCGACATCGACGCGCTGCTGGCCGAGGCCGAGGACAACGTCAACGCGCTCATCCAGGCGGGCTGACCCACGGTGTCCGGGACGTCCGGGGTCCCCGCAGCGGGCCCCGGACGTCCTGCGTGCACGACGGAAGGAGATGCGACCGTGGTGGTGATCGACAAGGACGTCGAGAGGGCCGCGCGGCCGGTGCCGCCGGCTCGACGACGGCGGCGGCGGACGCCGGTGACGTGGGTGCGGGGCGGCGGGCTGAGCTCGCTGGTCTTCCTCCTGCCGCTCATCGTCCTGTTCGCGCTGTTCTCCTGGTGGCCGGTGCTCAAGAGCCTGGTGCTGAGCTTCCAGCAGACGAACTTCATCGGGCCGGCCGAGTGGGTCGGCTGGAACAACTTCGAGCGGGTCCTCGCCGACCCGCTGCTGGGGACGGCGGCGTGGAACACGACGTGGTTCACCATCCTCGCCGTGGTCATCGGCTATCCCGTGCCGGTCATCGCCGCGGTGTTCATCGCCGAGCTGCGCAAGGCGCGCGGGTTCGCGGCCGGGCTCGCCTACATCCCGACGATCATCCCGCCGGTCGTCTCGGTGCTGCTGTGGAAGACGTTCTACCGCCCGGACGAGAGCGGTGTCTTCAACACGATCCTCGGCTGGGTCGGCCTCGGGCCCTACCCCTGGCTCCAGAGCCCCGGCGCGGCGATGCCGAGCATGGTGGTGCAGGCGTGCTGGGCCGGTTTCGGCGCGGCCACCATCATCTACCTGGCCTCGCTGATGTCGATCCAGTCCGAGCTCTACGAGGCGGCCGAGGTCGACGGCGCCAGCATCTGGCGGCGCATCTGGCACGTCACGCTGCCGCAGATGCGCGGCATCATGCTGATCATGCTGCTGCTGCAGCTGATCGGGACGTTCCAGGTGTTCACCGAACCGTTCATCATGACCAACGGCGGCCCCGAGAACCGCACCGTCACGATCCTCATGCTGATCTACCGGTACGCGTTCCTGGCCAGCGACTACGGCAAGGCCACCGCGCTCAGCCTGATGCTGGCCCTGGCGCTGTGCCTGTTGTCCGGCATCTACCTCTGGGCGACGCGGAAATGGAGCACCACATGAGCACGAGTGTCGACGCCGCCGTGGACCACGCCGAGGACGCGGCCGCGGGCGGCTCGCGCCGCCGGCGCCCCAAGGAACCGACGTTCGCCGGCGAACGCAGCGTCCTGTCGACGAACGACCGGCGCCGCCCCGGTGTGCGGATCGGACTGCGCGTCCTGGTCGTGGTGGTCGTCGGCGGCCTGCTGCTGATCAGCGGCGGCCCGCTGCTCTGGCTGTTCAAGTCGGCGGTGTCGACGAGCCAGGACATCATCCGCGAGCCGTTCGGGCTGTGGCCCAGCGGCATCCAGTGGCAGAACCTCAGCGACGCCTGGAACCTCGTGCACATCGGCCGGGCGCTGCTGAACACCGTCTGGATCGCGCTCGGCTCGTGGTTCTTCGGCCTGCTCGTGGCGCTGACCGGCGGCTACGCGCTGTCGGTGCTGCGGCCGAAGTACGGCCCGATCATCACCGGGGCCGTGCTGGCCACGCTGTTCGTCCCCGGTGTGGTCTCGCTCGTGGCGTCGTACCTCATCATCCTGGACGTCCCGGTCGTCGAGCGGAATCTCATCAACACCTTCTGGGCCGTGTGGCTGCCCGCCGCGCCGAGCGCGTTCAACGTCCTGCTGATGAAGCGGGTGTTCGACCGGCTGCCCCGCGACCTGTTCGAGGCGGCGAAGGTCGACGGGGCCGGCCCGTACCGGATCTTCTGGAGCATCGTGCTGCCCATGTCCAAGCCGATCATCGGCGTCATCTCCCTGCTCACCATCATGGCCGCGTGGAAGGAGTTCCTCTGGCCGATGCTGGTGCTGCCCGATCCCACCCTGCAGCCGTTGTCCGTCGTGCTGCCGCGGCTGGAGCAGACGTCGGAGATGAGCCTGCTCATGGCCAGCCTGTTCATCTCGGTGATCATCCCGGTCCTGCTGTTCCTGGTGTTCCAGCGCCAGTTCCTGCGCGGTGCCGGCCAGGCCGGGGCGTTGAAGGGATGACCATCGGCCACGTGCTGGTGACCGGCGCCGCCGGCCTGATCGGACGGGCCGCCACCCTGCGGTTCCGGTCGGCGGGCGTCGCGGTCACGGGGCTCGTGCTCGACGACCCCGGCGACCTCGAGGTCGACCGTGTCGTGGTCGGGAACGCCGCCGACCGCGCCGCCGTCGACGAGGCACTGGACGGCGTCGACGCCGTCGTCCATCTGGCCGCGATCCCGGCGCCCATGCTGGGCACGCCCGACGAGGTCTTCGCCGGCAACACGGCGGCGACGTTCACCGTCCTCGACGCGGCCGGCGAGCGCGGCGTCCGGAGGGCCGCCATCGCCAGCAGCATCAACGCCCTCGGGCTCGGGTGGTCGCCGCGGCCGCGAGTGGCACCGGCCTACCTGCCGCTCGACGAGGACCTGCCCACGGAGGCCGCCGACCCGTACTCGCTGTCCAAGTACGTCGACGAGGTGACGGCCGGCGCGATGGTCCGCCGGCACGACATGACCGTGGTGTCGCTGCGGTTCCCGTTCGTGGGCGGCCTGGGCGAGGCGGACGAGCTCGACGACCGCCTGCCGGCGCACGCGGCGCGGGTGAGCGGCGATCCGGGGCTCGGCGCCCGGGACCTGTGGCTGTACCTGGAGACGCGCGACGCCGCCCGGGCGCTGGACCTGGCGCTGCGTGCGGAGGTCACGGGGTCGCAGGTCGTCTTCGCCGCCGCCGGCCGCACGATGGCGCCGTACCGGACCGAGGATCTGCTCGACGCCTACTATCCGGCGGTGCCGCGTCGTCGCGCCTCGCCGGGCCGCACGGCGCCGGTCGACCTGTCCCGCGCCGAGCGCCTGCTGGGCTTCACCGCCGAACACCTGCTGCCCGACTCCGACGAGATCCGTGACCTGCCGACCGAGATGAGGACGCCATGACCATGACCACCTCGACCGCGGACCCCCAGCTGGAGGTGCCCACCCAGCTGGGGAACGTCGCGCCGCCGTGGCCGCACCGCGACCGGCTGCGCATCACCGGGGTGCGGGCGATCGCGACGGCGCCTGAGGGGACGCCCCTGGTGATCGTGCGGGTCGACACGAACGAGCCGGGCTTGTACGGCCTGGGCTGCGCCACGTTCACCCAGCGCTGGCACGCCGTGGTCGCCTACGTGGAGCAGCACCTGGCGCGCCTGGTGGTGGGGCGGCATCCGGCCGACATCGAGGACATCACCCGGGCGGTGCACTACGGCAGCTACTGGCGCAACGGGCCGGTGGGCAACAACGCACTGTCCGGCTTGGACATGGCGCTGTGGGACATCGCGGGCAAGCGGGCCGGGATGGCGGTGTACGAGCTGCTCGGCGGGCGGGTGCGGGCGGCCGCGGCCACCTACATCCACGCCGGGCAGGCCACCGTCGAGGAGACCCTGGTCCAGGCCAAGGGGTTCCTGGACGCCGGCTGGACGCACATCCGCCTGCAGGTCGGGCAGCCCGGCCTGGGCACCTACGGCGCGCCGGGCGCGCGCGGCGGCTACCCGGAGGCGCCGAACCCGGACGGCTGGAGCGTCCACCGCTACCTGCGGACGACCCCGGAGCTGTTCGCCGCCGCGCGGGCCGAACTGGGCGAGGACGTCGAGCTGCTGCACGACGTGCACTCCCGGCTGACGCCGAAGCAGGCGGTGCTGCTGGCGCGGTCGCTGGAGCCGTACCGGTTGTTCTTCCTCGAGGACGTGCTGGCGCCGGAGTACTTCGACCGGCTGCCCGAGGTGCGGGCCGCGTCGCCGGTGCCGCTGGCCGTCGGCGAGCTGGCCACGTCGTTCACCGAGGCGGTGCGGCTGGTGCGCGACGGCGGGGTGGACCTCATCCGCTGCCACATCTCCGCCATCGGCGGGCTGTCGCCGGCGCGCAAGCTGGCGGTGCTGGCGGAGCTGACGGGCGTGCGCACCGCCTGGCACTCTCCGGCCGACGTGTCGCCGATCGGCGCGGCCGCCAACGTCGCGCTCGACGTGACCAGCCACGCGTTCGGCATCCAGGAGGGCCACCTCTATCCCGACGCCGTGCACGAGGTCTTCCCCGGCACCCTGCGGATCGAACGCGGCTGGCTGCGTCCCAACGAGGCGCCGGGCTGGGGCATCGACCTGGACGAGAAGGCGGCCGCGGCCTACCCGCCCGGCCTGGCTCGGATGGACGAGTGGGTGCTCGGGGTGCGCGGCCACGACGGCGGCCTCGCCGCGCCGTGAGCGGTGGCGCCGGCGGCGCGAGGTCAGGCCGACTCGCGCCGCCGCAGCTGGGCCGAGAACACGACCTCCTGCGGTCCGGACGGCCCCTCGCCGGCGATGCGCTGCAGCAGCAGCTTCCCAGCGGCGAAGCCGATCTGGTGCGACTGGTTCGCCATGGTGGTGAGCTTCGGGGTGATCAGGCTCGCGGCCTCGATGTCGTCGAAGCCCATGACGGCGACGTCCTCGGGGATGCGCAGCCCGCGAGCGTGGGCGGCCTGGATGGCGCCGATGGCGACGACGTCGTTGGTCGCGATGACGGCGTCGGGCGGCTCCGGCAGGTCCAGCAGCGCCGTCATGCCCGCGCCGCCGCCGTCGCGGCTGACCGGCGCCCGCATGAGCAGCGCGGGGTCGGGGACGATGCCGGCTTCGCGGAGCGCGGCGTGGTATCCCTCGACCCGCACCGCGGGCGCGCCGATGCCGGCGGGAGCGGTGATGAAGGCGATGCGGCGGTGTCCGCGCGACAGCAGGTAGCGGGTCGCCTCGGCGCCACTCTCGTGGTCGGCGCCGTTGACGACGTCGTAGCCCTCCTCGGGCCGGTGGCTGCCCAGCAGCACCACCGGGATGCCGACGGAGACGGCCGGCCGGATGTCCTCCTGGTGCTGGTAGTAGCCGGAGAACGTGATGCCGTCGACGCGCCGCTTCACCAGCTGCTGGACGGTGCGGCGCTCGATGTCGGGCTGGGCGTCGGTGTTGCACACGATGCCGAAGTAGCCGTCGGCCAGGATGGCGTCCTGCAGACCCCGCGCCACCGAGGTGTAGAAGGGGTTCGTGATGTCGGGGATCACCAGCGCGATGGTGTTGGTGCGCTGGGTGCGCATGCTGCGCGCGAGGTCGTTGGGCTCGTAGCCCAGCTCGGCGATGGCCGCGAGCACGCGTTCGCGCGTCGCGGCCGACACCGGCCGGCGCTGGCTCAGCGTGTGGGAGACCGTGGTCACGCTCACGCCGGCGTGCGCGGCCACGTCGATGATGCTGACGTGGCGCCGCGGTCGCGTGGTCATCGCGCACACTCGCTGGGGTGGGTCATTGAGACATCGTAGCGATCGACGCAGAAGGTTTTGCGTCCGTCCGGGCGCCGATGCCGTGGAGCGATCTCATGGACGCTGACCTGCGCCGCCGGCTGGTGGCCGCGGCCCGTGCGGCCGGTGACGATCTGTTCGACGCCCGGTGGGAGCTGCTGCGGGTGGCGGCGAAGGACAACCCCATCCACACCCGCATCGTCACCGGCCACGCCCACCCCTACGTGGCGAGCCTGTCGTACGCCCTGGCGCTGTGCGAGGCCGGTCGGTACGAGCGGGCCGAGCGGATCCTGCTCCGGTGCGTCGCGGACCAGGACGCCGACCCTCGCTCGGACACGTACGGGCTCTGGAGCTACTACGCGGAGGAACCACTCGCCGCCATGCGGCCGCCGGACTGGAACCAGGCCGACTTCAACGGCCGGACGCTGGCCATGGTCCTCCTGCGCCACCGCCGCGCCCTGACCCCGGCCGTCGCCGAGGCCGTGACCGGTGCCCTGCGGCATGCGGCGCGCTCCGTCGCGCGGCGCGACGTCTCGATGGACTACACCAACATCGCGGCCAAGGGAACGTTCGTGACGCTGGCCGCCGGTCAGCTCCTGGGCGACGCGGACCTCGCCCGGTACGCGCGGGACCGGCTGCGGCGGTTCGCGGCGAACGTCGCGGCCACCGGCAGCTTCGCCGAGTACAACAGCCCGGCGTACTGGACCATCACGACGCAGGCCATCACCGCCATCGGCCAGTACGTCGACGACGACGAGGTGCGCGCGGCCGCGCGGCGCCTCGGCGAGGTCGCCTGGCGGCACCTCGCCGCCCGCTGGCACGCGCCGTCCGGCCAGCTGGCCGGGCCGATGTCGCGCACCTACGGCGATGACGCCGCGGACAACCCCGGCCTGCTGACGTTCCTGCGCACCGCCCTGGACGATGCGGAGCCCTTCGGCTCCTTCGAGCCGCGCCCCGACGTCGAGCTGGTCTGGCCGGCGGTGCTCGAGCCGTCCGTCCCCGCCCGGTACGTGGCCGCCTTCACCAGTGCTCCGGCCGGGACGCTGCGCCGCGAACTGTTCGCCCGCGTCGACACCGCGCACGGCGCGGCCGAGCAGCGGGGCGGCACCGCGGTCGACGAGGTCGTCGGCACGACGTGGCTGGACCCCGTGCTGGCGCTGGGGACGATCAATCAGGCCGACACCTGGCTGCAGCGCCGCAACCTGCTGGGCCGGTGGGTGGCGCCGGGCGACGCGCCGTGGCGCCAGCCGGCGCGGTGCGTACGGCTCAGGGTGCTCAAGGACGGCGCGGACTTCGCGTCCGGCTCGTTCTCCTCGGTGCAGGAGGGCACGGCGGTGTTGTGGGTCGTCGGGTTCGCCTCGCCCGGCGGCGACCGTCACCTGCACCTGGACATGCTGGCACCGGGCGTGCCGGTCGCGGCGACGTCCCTCGTGGTCTCGTTCGACCTCGCGGGAGCCGCCGACGCCGTGGTCCGGGTGGGGGAGCGGGTCGTCGACGACGGCGACGGGTTCACGCTCGGCGCGCCGGTCGGCGTGGTCACCGGCGGCGTGGAATGCACGATCGGCGTGGTGGACGCCGCCTTCGGCGACATGCGGCCGTATGGCCGCGTCCGGCGCGACGGCGACCGGCTCGCCGTCGATGTCGTCCTGCTGGCCGCCGACCGGCCGGTGGAGGTCGACCTCGCATCCGTGGGCCAGGCCTTCGTGGCGGGCACGTTCGAGCTCGCCCCCGTGGGCGAACGGCGGCGACCCTCGTCTCCGACCGGCGTGCGGCGATCGGCCCACGGCATCGAGCTCGGCCGGCCGGGCATGTGGCTGCGGGCGCGGACCAGCGTCGGCACCCGCGCCGACCACGCCGCCGCGTTCGCGTCGAGTGCACCCGCCGCACCATGACGAGGCGCGGTGGAGCTCAGAAGCCGAACAGCGGGTCCCAGGGGTCGTCGTCGGCGCTGCGGATCCACCGGCGCGCGGGCTCGGGCCGGTGGTCCCAGGGGTGGTGCCGGCCGTGCGCCATCGCCTCGCCGAGGAAGGCACGCACCCGCTGGCTGGTGACGACCCTGCGGCGGGCCTCCTCGGCGTCCCAGGTCTTCGACAGGTCGGTGCGCATCTGCTCGGACACCTCGGCGTACGCGGGGTCGTCGACGACGTTGCGCTCCTCGGCCGGGTCGGTGCCGAGGTCGTAGAGCTGGTCGGGCAGGCCGGGCGCACGCACCAGCTTGGTCCGCCCCCGGATCACCGCCCGCACCGGCGCGATGGTGCCCTCGGCGTAGTTCTCCAGGACGACGTCCGGATGCTCGGCGTCGCGACCGGCGAGGTGCGGCGCGAGGCTGGCGCCGTCGAACCGTTCGGTGACGCACTCCGGGAGGCTGGTGCCGGCGAGGTCGGCGAGCGTCGGGTGCAGGTCGGCCAGCGAGACCGGGGTGGTGACACGGTGGCCGGCGGCGACGCCGGGGCCGGCGGCCAGCAGCGGGACCCGCACCGACCACTCGCGCAGCGTGCGCTTGAAGAACATGTCGTGCTCGCCGAGCTGGTCGCCGTGATCGCTGGTGAACATCACGACGGTGTCGTCGGCGAGACCGAGCCGCGACAGCTCGGCCACCAGCTGCCCGACGACGTCGTCGACGTAGCTGATCATGGCGTAGTAGCCGCGCCGCGCGCGGTAGACCTGCTCGTCGGTGACGTCGTGGAGGTCGACGCCGTGGAAGGCGTTCACCCAGGCATCGAGCGGATGGCGCTCGGCCGCGACGGCGGTCCGGTCGGGCAGCCGGATCGGCCGGCCCTCGTAGCGGTCCCAGTACTCCGCGGGCGCCGCGTACGGGTCGTGCGGCTGGGTCATCGAGGTGACCAGCAGCCACGGCTCGGCCCGGCGCGGACCGGTGTCCAGCGCCAGCTCGCGCAGCCGCTGGAGCGTCCGGAACCGCACCTCCTCGTCGTAGTGCATCTGGTACGTCCACGGCTGCGGGCCGGACCGGTCGAGGATGTCGACGTACTCGCGGCCGCCGCTCTTCTGCCGGCCCGACAGCCGCGGGGGATCGCCGAGGCTCTCCCACGGCCGGGTCCAGGTGAGGTCGGCCGGGAAGATGTCGGTGGTCAGCCGCTCCTCGAACCCGTGCAGCTGGTCGGGCCCGACGAAATGCATCTTGCCCGCGAGGATGGTGCGGTAGCCGGCCCGCCGCAGGGTGTGCGCGAACGTCGGCACCGAGGCCGGGAACTCCTCGGCGTTGTCGTTGCACGGGACGCCGCTGGGCAGCCGGCCGGTCATCATCGACGCGCGCGACGGCACGCACAGCGGTGAGGTGGCGTAGGCGTTCTCGAACACGACGCCGCGCCCGGCCAGCGCGTCCAGGTGCGGGGTGAGGACCTCGTCGTTGCCGTATGCGCCGAGGCCGAACGCCGTCAGCTGGTCGACCATCACGATGAGGACGTTCGGCGGCTGCCCTGTCACGGGGGTGGGTCTCCTTGCGGGTCAGGACGCGACGGCGTCGGCGTAGACGGAGGTGTCGAAGAACTGGTCGGGCTCGACGAACTCGGGCAGCGCGCCGATGTCGACGAACACCTGCTCCATGCGGCCGACCCAGTCCAGCACGGTGCCGTCCTCATAGAGCGCGGCCCACTCGTCGTTGGTGTACGTCTGGGTCTTGCCGTAGATCTCGGCGCAGTCCGCGGCGGTCATGAACTCCTCCAGCCGCGGGCAGGCCTCGGCGATGGCGGCGTCGCGGTCGGCGGTGAGGTCCTCGTTCGAGCGCAGCCACACCTCGGCCAGCCGCGCGAGGGTGTCCTTGTGGTCGGCGTAGAAGTCGTTGTTCGCGACCCAGCCGCCGGCGATCGCGGCGTCCTCGTAGTCGGCGGACGTGGCGATGAGCTTGGCGCCGGGCAGCTGCTCCTCGACCTGGGCGTCGAACGGCGCCCAGAGCGCGGCCGCCGGCACCCCGCCGGTGACGAACGTGTTGGCGACGGCGGGCATGTCGAGGTTGACGATCTCGACGTCCTCGGCCGGGACGCCCTCGGCCTCGAGCGCGACGTGCAGCAGCAGGTGCGCGGCCGACCCGGTGGTGGTGGCGACCTGCGTGCCGGCGAGGTCGGTCACCGACTCGATGCCGGAGTCGGGCGCGGCCCAGATCTGCTGGATGTCGGCCTCGAGGTTGTTCAGCAGGAACAGCTTGCCCTGGCCGCGGGCGGGGAAGTTGGCGACCACCGCGCCCATGACGCCGACGTCGATGCTGCCGCCGGTGAGCGCGTTGGACAGCGAGATGCCGGTCTGGAAGGGGGTGAGCTCGACCTCGATGTCCTGCTCGGCGAAGTAGCCGCGCTCGTCGGCCAGCAGCAGGTTCATCGCCGGCGCCGGGCCGGGGATGTAGCCGATCCGGACGGTCCGGGCGCCGCCCTCCGTGCTCGCGCTGTCGCCGTCGTCGCCGCCGCAGGCGGTGAGCAGCAGGCCGAGGGCGGCCAGTCCGGCCACGGCCGCAGACGTCGTCGTCCGCATGATCATCTCCTCGATCGCAGTAGGGTCTCGATGTGCCGGCGCAGCCGGACGAACTCCGGCTCGGTCTTGATCTCGTGGGTGCGCCGGTCGCCCCACGGGACGTCGACGATCTCCTGCACGGTCGCCGGTCGCGCGCTCATGACGACGACCCGGTCGGCCAGGAAGATCGCCTCCTCCACCTGGTGGGTGACGAACAGGACGGTGCGCCGCTCGCGCTGGTTGATGTCGACCAGCGCCTCCTGCATCTGTTCGCGGGTCTGGGCGTCGAGCGCCGCGAACGGCTCGTCCATGAGCAGGATCTCGGGGTCGACGGCGTAGGCGCGGGCGATGGCGACCCGCTGGCGCATGCCGCCGGAGAGCGTCTTGGGCAGGGCGTCGGCGAACTCGGTGAGGCCCATCATGTCGAGGTACCGCTCGGTGACGCGGGCGCGTTCCTGCCGGCTGCCCTTCCACGCGCGCAGCCGGGTGCCGAAGTCGATGTTCCGCCGCACGGTCAGCCACGGGAAGATCGCGTACTCCTGGAACACGACGCACCGCGACGGTCCCGGCCCGCGCACGGGTTCGCCGTTGACCAGCAGCTCGCCGCGGTCCGGGGTGACGAAGCCGGCGATCGCGTTGAGCAGGGTGCTCTTGCCCGAGCCGCTGGGCCCGACGACGGCGACGAACTCGCCCTCGGCGATGTCGAGGCTCACGTCCTGCAGGACGTCGACGGCGCCGAAGTGCTTGCTGACCGAGCGGACGGACAGCCCGCGGGTGGCGGTGGTGTGCTGGGTCATCGGCTTCCCCTGTCCTGCCAGCGAACGACGTAGGCCGAGAGCATCCGGATCCCGGTGTCCATGACCAGCGCGCAGACGCCGATCAGGATGATCCCGGCGTAGACCGTCGGTATGTCGAGGAAGTTGCTCGCGTTCTGGATGACCGCGCCGAGGCCCTGCTGTGCGGCGACCAGTTCGGCCGCGACCAGCGACGCCCAGCCGATGCCCAGCGAGACCCGGGCCGCCGTCATGATGTGCGGCACCGAGAGCGGGAAGACGACCTTGGCGAGGATCTCGAGCCGGGTCGCGCCCAGCGTCTGGGCGGCGCGGACGTACTTCTCCTCCAGTGCGGCCACGCCCTCGTAGACGATGACGATGGTCGCGAAGAAGGCGGCCCAGACCAGCACGATGCCGCGCGACAGCTCGCCGATGCCGAAGTAGACGATGACGAGCGGGACCAGCGCGATGGGCGGCAGCGCTCGCAGGAAGTTCACCAGCGGGTTGAACATCGCCCGGGCCGTGCCGAACCAGCCGAGCACGAACCCGATCGGCGCGGCGATGGCCAGGCCCAGCCCGACCCCGACGAGGACCCGCCGGAAGCTGATCAGCAGGTCGTCGAGCAGCCCGTTGCCGAGCCCGTCGACGATGACCCGGCCGACCTCGAGCGGCGTCGGCAGCAGGCCGGTGCCGAAGACCTCGCCGACGGCCATCAGGTGCCAGGCCGCGACGACGACGGCGAATCCGGCGGCGCCGAGCCCGAGGCGGCCCAGCCGCGCGCCGACAGCCGCCGTCATGGCGCTCCCCGTGCCCGGCGGAGCGATGGCAACCATGAGTGCTCCTTTGGTTGGACTAATGGCGCGGAAAATTCTGCGGAAAGTTGCGGACCTTTTTACGCCGCCTTGATTCGGCCGTCAAGCCGTGGCAATGGGGTTGTGTGCGACGAGATCGCGGTTATATGGTCGAACCATTGACGAGAGGATCATGGTCCGATGACTCTTCCGAGCACGTCCGACGCGGTCCGGCGGCCGCGCGTCGACACCGTCACGTCGAGGCTGCGCGCCCTGATCGCCGAGGAACGCGCCCGCGGCGGTGACCGGTTGCCGCCGGAGAAGGAGCTGAGCGAGCAGCTGGGCACGTCGCGCGGCACCCTGCGCGAGGCGCTGGCCACGCTGGAGGCAGCCGGCGAGATCGAGCGGCGGCGGCGGGTGGGCACGCTCATCACGGCGCCGCAGCGGTTCGCGCTCGACCGCGCCATCGCCTATCCCATCGACTACATCTGCTCGGTGTCGAGCATCCTGGGCGGTGCGAGCGTCGCGCACACGGTGCGCAAGGTCAGCGTCCACCGCGAGGCCGCCGACGACGAGAGCGGCCCGCTGCTCGGGCTGGCCGCGGGGGCGCCGGTGTTCCGGGTCAGCCGGTCCTACGAGGTCGACGGCGGCGCCGCGGCGCTGGTCGAGCACACCCTGCCGACCACGCTGAACGGCCACGAGGTGCGCATCAACTCGCTGACCGACGGCGTCACCACGTTCTTCCGCGACGTCGAGCACATCCCGCTGGTCCGCAGCGACCACGCCGTCACGGCCGTCGCCGCCACCGGCGAGCTGGCCGCCGAGCTGGAGGTGGCGCCCGGCGCGCCGCTCTTGGTGGTGCACTGCCGGCTGTTCGGCGACGACGAGCGCATCATCGCCCTCGGCCGGCTGGTGTTCCGGCCTGACGCCCTCTACCTCACGTCGAGCGCCTACCCGCGCGTCACGTCCTGAGCGGCGGCGGCGACCTCGTCGTCGAGCGTCGCGCGGACGCAGAGCGCGGTCAGCGCGGGCAGCCGCTTCGCGGGCACCAGGCCGGCCAGTGCCTTCGGCGATGACGGCAGCCCGAGCTTGCGGGCGCCGTCCGCCGCGCGGTCGTCCACGTAGGGCGCGACGTCGGTCCAGACGCCCTGGACCTCGCGGCAGAAGATCGCCGCACCCGCCGGCCCGATCCCCGGCACGTCCTGCAGCCGCCGCTCCAGCTCGCGGGTCGACCCCGCCGCGTCGTGCAGCCGGCGCAGGTCGCCTCTGTACTGGTCGAGCAGCAGCTGCGCGCCGTCGCCGAGCATGGTGGCGGTGCGCTCGTCGTAACGGCGGTAGTGGCCGCGCCCGAGCGCGTCGACCCGCTGCTGCCAGGTCGCGTCGGCCATCCGCCGCGGGGTGCGGAACCCCGCCTTGGACAGCTCCTTCGCCGCGGCGACCGCGATGCCGGCGTCGATGCGGGCGGACAGCAGCACCGCGAGCACGAGCAGCCGGTAGAGCGGCGACGGCTTGTCCGCCAGCCGGATGCCGGCCTGCTCGGCGTACGTCCGGCCGTACCGCCGGAGCAGCTCGGCGACCCGATCCTCGCGCCCCATGCCGCGCGCGTACCCCCGGCCGCCGCCGGGCATGCGCGGGGCTCCGGCCGGGTACCTGGTGGCCATCGACGGACGGAGGACGACGGTGGGCCAGGATGGCGCGATCGGGCTGTGGCGGCAGGGCTATGGGTGGGCGAGCGGCGTGCGCGCGGGCCGGCCGGCCACTCCGGTGCGGTTCCTGGGCCGCCGCTCGGTGGTCGTCGGCGGCCCGGTCGGCGTGCGGCGGTTCTACGATCCGCGGCTGCGGCGCGCGGGAGCGATCCCCATGCCGGTCGGGCGTGTGCTGTTCGGGCAGGGCTCGGTCCACGGCCTCGACGACGAGCAGCACCACCGGCACAAGGCGAGATACCTGGACCTGCTCACCCCGGCGGCGGCCGACGAGCTGCGCTCGCGCACGCGCCACCAGTGGGAGCAGGCGGCCCGCACTTGGGAGCCCGGCCGTCCGTTCGTGCTGTTCGACGAGGCCGTCCGGGTCCTCACGGCGACGATGCTGCCGTGGGCCGGCATCCCGGCCGGCCCGGACGAGGTGTCCCGGCGGGCCCGCCAGCTGGCCGCCGTGCTCGACGGCTTCGCCAGGCCGGGACCGTCGTACGCGCTGGCCGCCACCGCCCGGCGCCGGCTGGACCACTGGGCCGCCGGCCTGATCCGGGCGGCGCGCGAGGGCGGGCTGCGGGTGCCACCTGGCTCGCCGCTCGACGTCATGGCGCAGGCCCGGGAGCCCGACGGCCGGCTCCCGTCGCCGCGGGCGGCGGGTGTCGCCCTGCTCAACGTCGTGCGGCCGGCCGTCGCGGTGGCATGGTTCGTGGCCTTCGCGGGCGTCGCGCTCGTGCACCAGCCGTACTGGCGGGAGCGGATCGCCGCCGGCGACGACGCGGCGCTGCGGGCGTTCGCGCACGAGGTCCGGCGCCGCTACCCGTTCGTGCCGGTGCTCGCCGCCCGCGCCCGCACGGGCCAGGACGTGCTCGGCGTCGACGTCCCGGCCGGCGGCTACGTCGTGCTCGACGTCCACGGCACCGACCACGACCCGGCGCACTGGCCCGACCCGGACCGCTTCGATCCCGGCCGGTTCCTCGGCCCGCCGCCCGAACCCGGCACGCTCGTCCCGCAGGGTGGCGGCGCGCTGCGCACCGGGCACCGCTGTCCCGGCGAGGACGTCACGCTCGTCCTGCTGGAGGAGGCGGTGCGGCGCCTGGCGCTGCTCCCCCTGGAGCTTCCGGAGCAGGACCTCACCGTCGACCTCGCCCGCGTCCCCACCCGTCCGCGCAGCGGCGTGCTCCTCTCGGTGGCGCCATGACCTCCGACCACCTGTCCGACGGCCTGCCGGTGCTGGACTCGCTGGACGAGGTTCTCCGTGCGGTCCAGGACCATCCCGGCCTGCTCGTGCGGTACTCGAACGGCCCCGACGCCGACCGGCGCGACGGCCCGAGCCGCGACTACGAGGCCGGCATCGACCTGCCGGGCTGGTCGGTGACGACGCTGGAGCCAGAGCCGTGGTGGTCGCGATCGCCGGCCGACTGGGTCGCCCGGCGGCTGTGCAAGTACGACGAACTCGGCCAGGACGACCGCTTCCCATGGCTGCTCACCGGCCGCGTCGTCGGCCGGGGCCCGGACCACGAGCCGCTCGTCACGGATCTGGCCCCGGTGGCCCGGGTCGGCCGCCGAGCGCTGTCCGAGGCCCGGCGCCGGTACGAGGAGCGGTTCGACGTCGGCCGCGGCTCCGCGGACTGAGGCCCGAAAGGTCCGGATCGACCCGTTTGTGGCAGGGCGCAGGTGGTAACCGACCAGAGTCGAGTTCTCGACCCGGCGCTGGAGGGGTCCATGACGAAACAACACCAGGACGTCGTCCGCAAGATCGTTCTCGAGTCGCTGATGCGCAAGGTCGAGGCGGACCACTATCCGTCGCCGACGATGCTCGACTACATCGAGTCGCTGCTCACCGAGGACGACCTCCCCGACTACGTCGCGCTACTGGCCGATCGGGTCGAACAGGACCAGTACCCGAGCATCCCGATGCTCCAGCGGCTGCTGCGGCTGGCCGCCTGAGCGGCGCCGGCGGCCCGGCGACCACGTCGTTTGCGGTGGTTCCCGCAGGGTACGCCGCACGTATACCCAAATCGGTACGAACCCCCACAAAGGGAGTGTGCGATGAACACGGCCACCAGGGTCGCCGCAGCGGCGGCCACCGGCTACGTCCTCGGCCGGAGGAAGAGACTCAAGATGGCGATCGCGGTCGGCAGCATGCTGGCCGGCAAGCGGCTGGCCACCGACCCGCGCGGCATGCTGCGGCAGGCGGGCGAGTTCGTCGAGAGCCGCCCGGAGCTGGCGAAGCTCTCCGACCAGGTCCGCACCACGCTGTACACCGCCGCCCGCGGCGCCGCCGTCGGCGTGGTGAGCCAGCGCATCGACCGGCTCAGCGACTCCATCCGCGACCGCTCGGACCGGCTGAGCGGCGCGGTCACCGAGCGGGTCCCGGTCGGCCGCGGGAGCGAGGACGAGAGCGGCGAGGCCGAGCGCGCCGAGGCCGAGGAACCGGCCGCGCGCGAAGAGGCCGAGGCCCAGGAGGAGGAGCGGGAGGAGCGCCGGGGCCCGCGCCGGTCGCGGCGTGAGGAGGACTCCGGCACGGAGGAACGCGGCGAGCGGCCGCGGAAGCGGACCGCGAAGAAGGCGCCGGCCAAGCGGGCCGCATCCTCGCGCGGCGAGGCGTCCGCGCGCGGCGATACGCCCGCCCGCAAGCGGACGGCGAAGAAGTCGGCGTCCGGCCGGTCACGTTCCGGATCGAAGGGATGATCCCGCATGGCACAGACCGATACCGAGACCCGTCCTGACCAAGGCCTGCGCGGCCTGGTCGGCGAGCTGCCGCTCGACCGGCTCAAGGACGAGGCGAAGAGCGGGCTCACCTCGCTGGGCGAGTGGGCGGTCAAGTCCGCCGGCGACCGCATCGGCAAGGCGACCACGAAGCTCGACGACATCGCCGAGGGCGGGCCCATCGGCGGTGCCGCCCTGGCGGGCGCCGCGAAGGAGGGCGTGCCCGGCGCTGTCAAGGGCGCCGTCAGCGGCGTCAAGGACAAGGTCCTGGGCGTCTTCTCCCGCGATTCGAACGGCGGCAACAAGGGCGACAAGGCGATCCGCGCGACCAACATCGTCGAGGAGATCGACATCGGCGCGCCGGTCAGCGTCGTCTACAACCAGTGGACGCAGTTCCAGGACTTCTCCGGCTTCATGAAGAAGGTCGAGAGCGTCGAGCAGAAGGAGGACGAGAAGCTCGACTTCAAGGCGCAGGTGTTCTGGTCGCACCGGACGTGGTCGGCGACGATCCTCGAGCAGGTCCCCGACGAGCTCATCATCTGGCGCTCGACGGGCGACAAGGGCCACGTCGACGGCGCGGTGACGTTCCACGAGCTGGCGCCGCGGCTGACCAGGGTCGTCGTCGTGCTCGAGTACTACCCGAAGGGGCTGTTCGAGCGCACCGGCAACATCTGGCGGGCACAGGGCCGCCGGGCCCGCCTGGAGCTCAAGCACTTCCGCCGGCACGTCATGGTGCACCTCCTCCAGGACCCGGATCAGGTCGAGGGCTGGCGCGGCGAGATCCACGACGGCCAGGTCGAGGTGACCGACGAGGAGGCGCGCGAGCGCGAGGCGGCCGAGGCCGAGGAGGGCGAGGAGTCCTACGAGGACGAGGCGCCCGAGGACGAGGCGGCCGAGGAGGACGAGTACGAGGACGAGGACGAGGAGCCCCTCGACGAGGAGGACGAGTACGACGAGGAGGAGCCTCTGGACGAGGAGGAGTCCCTCGACGAGGAGGAGGAACCGGTCGACGAAGAGGAAGCCGTCGACGAGGAAGAGGAGGAGCCCGTCGACGAGGAAGAGCCCGTCGACGAGGAGCCGGCACCCCGCCGCCGGCGCAGGAGAGAGGTGAGCGCATGACCGTGGTCAACCAGCGACGCTCCGGAGGCGGTGGCCAGCTGCAACGGCCCTCGCCCAGCGGACTCGCCGACGTCGTCGACATCATCCTGGACAAGGGCCTCGTGATCGACGCGTACGTGCGCGTCTCGCTGGTCGGCATCGAGCTGCTGACCATCGACGCCCGCGTCGTCGTCGCCAGCGTCGACACCTATCTGCGCTTCGCGGAGGCGACCAACCGGCTGGACCTGTACGAGCACGGCGGCAAGGACCTCACCGAGCTGATGGGCGACGGCGTGCACCAGGCGGCCCGGGGCAAGACCTCCGGCGCCATCGAGGGCATCAAGGAGGCCTTCACCGGCGGCGACGACGAGGACAAGGAGGATCGGCGCCGGCCGGCCAAGAAGGCCGCGGCCCGCCGGCGGAGGAGCGATAGCGAATGACGCTGACCCAACCAGGAGTCACGATGGACGACCGCACGGCCGGTCCGGCCGCGCTGACAGCGCAATACGTGTATGCCATCGTGCCGGCCGGCACCTCCGCACCGGAGGACTTGACCGGCATCGACGACGGCGACCTCGAGCTGATCGTGCACGGCCCGGTGGCCGCCGTGATCGGCAAGGTCGTCACCGACCGCGCGTTCGGACGGCGCGACGACCTGCTCGCCCACAGCCGGGTGACCGACACGCTGGCGCGGGACTGCGCCGTGATCCCGGTGCGGTTCGGCTCGGTGGTGACCGACACCGGCGCCGTGGTGGCCGAGCTGCTGGAGCCGAACGCGGAGTACTTCGCCTCCATCCTCGACGACCTGGCCGGCCACCGGCAGTTCGTCGTCAGGGCGCGCTACGACGAGGAGGCCGTCCTGGCCGAGATCGTCAAGGAGAACCCGGAGATCGCCCGGCTGCGCGACCTCACGCGCGACCAGTCCGTCGAGGCGAGCTGGAACGAGCGGATCCGGCTGGGCGAGCTCGTCGCCCGGGCGCTCGAGGTCAAGCGCGACGTCGACAGTGCGGACCTGCTCGACCTCCTCACGCCGCATGCGGAGGGGTGGAACATTCGCGCCGCCGGCGAGGTGGACCACCTGATCGACGTCGCCTTCCTCGTCGCCGACGACCAGCAGGAGGCCTTCGACCGGGCCGCGGAGGAGGCGGCGCGGAACCTGGCCGGCCGCGGCCGGGTCCGGCTGGTCGGGCCGACCGCGCCGTACGACTTCGTTCCGGGCGACGACACATGGGCCTCCTGACCGGGCTGGTCACCTGGCCGCTCGCACCCGTCCGCGGCGTGGTCGCTCTCGCCCGGCTGATCGGCACGGAGGCCGAGCGGCAGTACCGCGACCCCGTCGCCGTCCGCCGGGCGCTGGACCAGGTGGAGCAGGACCGCGCCGACGGCCTGATCTCGGAGGACGAGGCGGCGGCGATGGAGGACGAGCTGATCGGGCGGTTGCTGTGAAGGCGACGGAGGTGGCCGAGCGCGCCGTCGAGCAGCTGACGGCGCTCAGCGGCCGGACGGCGGAGGCCGTCACCGGCATCGAGCGGACCGACGACGGCTGGCAGGTGCGGGTCGAGGTGCTGGAGCTGGAACGGATCCCGCACTCGACCGACCTGCTGGCCGAGTACGCCGTCGAGCTCGACGGGGACGGCGACCTGACCAGTTACCGGCGCGTCCGGCGCTACGCCCGCGGCGCGTCGAGAGAGGACTGAACGCATGACGGAGGCCAGAGAGCGCGCCCCGCTCACCCGGCCGTATGGGTCGGCGCTGGCCGCGCCGCCGCAGCCGGCGAACCTCGCCGACATCCTCGAACGGGTGCTGGACAAGGGGATCGTCATCGCCGGCGACATCAGGGTCAACCTGCTCGACATCGAGCTGCTGACGATCCGGATCCGGCTGCTGGTGGCATCGGTCGACAAGGCCCAGGAGATGGGCATCGACTGGTGGCGCCGCGACCCGATGCTCTCCAGCGGCGCCGACGGCGACCGTCACGGGAACGGGGACGGTTCGCGCGATGAGTGAGACCGCGAGTTACCTCTACGCCGTCGCCGCGCCGGTCGGCGACGACGTCCTCGGCGGCCTGCGCGGCGTGGCCGGCGAGCCGGTGCGGGCCGTCCGCCACCGCGACCTCGTCGCCGTCGTCGGCACCGTCGACGTCGGCTCGGACGGCGCGTTCGGCGAGGAGGCGCTGGCCCGCAACCTCAACGACCTCGACTGGCTGGAGGCCGCGGCGCGGGCCCATCACGCCGTCATCGACGGCGTGGCCCGTGCGGTCCCGGCCGCGCCGCTGCGGCTGGCCACCATCGTCGCCGACGACGACGGCGTCCGCGACCGGCTGGAGCGCTGGCACGACGGCCTGCGGCGGGCACTGGACGAGATCGCCGGCCGGGCCGAGTGGAGCGTCAAGGTGTACGCCCCCGAGACCTCCGCACCGGACGCCGTGGCGGAGCCGGTGCCGGCGGCCGGGGCGCCGGGCTCCGGCGCGGCCTACCTGCTCCGCCGCCGGGCCGCCGCGACC
>NZ_QUAL01000156.1 GCF_003579925.1 Jiangella rhizosphaerae
CGGGCTCGTGGCCGTCGCCGCGGAGGCGGGGTCGGCGGAGCTGTTCGCCGAGGTGGCCGAGACCGCGCCGGCCGGCGAGGCCGCGGAGTTCGCCGAGGCCGGACTGGCCGGGCTGCTCGCGCTGGCCGGGCCGGCGGGCGATGCCGCAGAGGCCGGCGAGTTCGCCGAGGTCGCCGACGACGGCGCGGAGGAGTCCGACGGTGCGTCGGTCACCCCGGCGGCCGGCGGCTGTGCCCCGTTGAGGATGGGTGCGGCCACGGCGGTGCCGGCGCCGAGGCCCAGAGCCGCCATCGTCCCGACCGCGAGCCACGTCTTCTTCTGGAGCTTCATCGTTTCCTCCTGTGAATTGCCGGACGCCGGAGAACTCCGGCGCCTTGTGCTGACCAGACCAGACTCGCTGGGTGACATGAGCCGGTCAGGAGAGCCGCATGAGAGCGTTCTCAGCGGCGCCCTTGCCACCCGCCGCGGCCGCGTCGAGCCAGCGCTCGGCCAGGCCGACGCGGTCGGCGGTGGCCCGTTCCCAGTCCGGGTCCTGCGCCCGGTAGGGGCCGGTGGCCAGCGACAACGTCACGCCGGCGGCCCGCAGCCGGAGCTCGGCGGGGTCCGCCTGACGCGACAGGAGGGGCAGCCACTCGGTCAGGGCCGCACGCGCGCCCGCGGCCGCGGCGAACGGGCCGGTCGCCAGGACGGAGAGGTGGGCGAGCAGACAGCCCAGGTCGTCGGAGCGGCGGCCGGGGCCGATCGTGTCGATGTCGAGCAGCCCGCTGATCGCGCCGTGCTCGACGAAGAGCTGGGCGTCGTAGAAGTCGCCGTAGGTGGGCTCGTCGCCCTCGTCGTACGCGTCGAGCCCGGACGAGACCGTCGCGGCCAGCGACCGCACCCGCGGGCCCAGCGACGGCGAGGCGGCCGCGATCACCCCGGCGTAGTGCGACGCGTGCGCCGACCACGGCGCCCGCCGTGGCAGGCCGGCGACCTCGGGCGGCAACCGGTCCAGCGTCGCCACGAGCTCGCCGGGGTCGCGCAGCGCCGTCGCGCCCGACTCCAGGGCGACCCGCAGCGGCGTCCCGCGCAGCGGCGCCAGCACGATGATCCCGTCGTCGCTCCAGCCGAGGGTGCGCGGTACCGGGACGCCGGCCGCCGTCAGCACGCGGTGCCGGCTGTCGACGTCGCGGACCTGGCGCGGGCGCAGCACCTTGACGAACAGCCGGTGCCGCGACGTCACCACCTCGACGACGGCGCGCTTGCGCGGCCGGTACGAGACCACCCGCAGCTGCACGCCGTCCGGTGAGAGGCCGAGCCCGCGCAGCAGATCGCCGACGGACGACGGGAAGCAGGCGGCCGCGAGTCCCGGCAGCTCGGGGTCGAACGGGAACCGCCACACCTGCACGTACCGGTCGCCGTCGGTGACCACCAGGCCGCCCGACGGCCGTGAGCCGGACACCGTCGCCGCGAACGTCTCCTCCCGCTCGCCGTCGGCCCACGCCACACGCGCGTCGTAGGACGCGGTCGTGCGGTCGCCGGGGCGGTGGTCGACGTCGCGCAACGTCCAGCCGAGCAGCGTCCCGCCGGCCGGCGTCAGCGCGGCGTCGAGGATGTCGGGGACGGACGGGCCGGTCAGCAGCGCGAGGCCGGGGTCGGTGGACGGTCCGGGCACGCCCGCCAGCGTGACCGCCGTCCATGAGAGGCCGGTGAGCCGCGCATGAGACGGCTCTCATCCACGGCGCGGCACCGTCGTGACGCGGTGGCCCGCACCCGCCCCGGTAAGCTGATGCCATCACGTCGCATCGGGGGTTCGCGCATCGGGCGCGCCCCCTCTCGAAAGGAGCTGTGTCCGCCGTGCAGACGGACGCGTCAAGTCGCATTCGTTCCTCACGCCACCGTGACGCCGGGCCGGGAGCCGGCCGATGACCGCCGCGGTCGCGATTCTCGCGGTCTTCGTCCTGACGTTCGGGACGGCCTATTTCGTGGCGCAGGAGTTCGCCTATGTCTCGGCCGACCGGGTCGAGCTCGCCCGCCAGGCCGACGCCGGCGACAAGAGAGCCGCCTCGGCCATCCGGGTCATGGAGCGCCTGTCCTTCATGCTGTCGGCCGCGCAGGTCGGCATCACCGTCACCGGCCTCATCGTCGGTCTCATCGCCGAGCCCGCGTTCGCGCAGGTCGTCCGTCCGTTGCTGGAGTCCGCGGGGCTGCCCGACAGCGCCGTCCCGGGCGTCTCGGTGGCCGTCGGGTTCGCCGTCGCGACCATCATCCAGATGGTGCTCGGCGAGCTGTTCCCGAAGAACCTCGCGCTGGCCACGCCGGAGCGGCTGGCCAAGGTGCTGGCGGCGTCGACCCACGTCTACCTGGCCGTCAGCGGCCCGCTGGTGCGGCTGTTCGACAACTCCGCCGCCTGGCTGCTGCGCAAGGCCGGCATCGAGCCCGTCGAGGAGCTGCATCACGGCGCCACGCTGGAGGAGCTCGGCCACGTCATCGGCGAGTCCGAGGCGGGCGGCTCGCTGTCGTCGCAGCTGTCCGGCATCCTCGGCCGCGCCCTGTACTTCTCCGAGCACACCGCCGGCGAGGCCATGGTGCCGCGGCCCGACGTGCGCGGCGTGCGCGCCGACGCCGCCGCGGCCGCCGTCGTCGAGCTGGTCGCCACCCACGGCCACTCCAACTACCCGGTCCGCGGTGAGGAGACCGACGAGGTCGTCGGCGTCGTCGGCGTGCGCGAGCTGATGGACGTCGCGCCCGCTGACGTCGCTTCCACCCTGGTCCGCGACATCGCCCGCCCGCCGCTGCTGGTCCCCGACAGCCTGCCGCTGCCCGCGCTGGTCGAGCGCATGCAGGACGCCGGCGACGAGTTCGCCTGCGTCGTCGACGAATACGGCGGCCTGGCCGGCATCGTCACGCTCGAGGACGTCTCCGAGGAGCTGTTCGGTGACATCACCGACGAGACCGACCAGCAGGCCGTCCCGGTGACCCGCGACGGCGACTGGTGGCAGCTCGACGCCGGGCTGCGGGTCGACGAGGCCGCCGCGCGCACCGGCCTGCCGCTGCACGAGTCCGACGACTACGACACCGTCGCCGGCCTCATCGTCGCCGAGCTGGGCCGGTTCGCCGAGCCCACCGACCGCCTCGTCGTCGGCACCGACGTCGACGGCCGCGACCGCGTCGAGATCGAGGTCGTGACGGTCGCGCGGCACGTGCCCGAGCTGGTGCGGCTGCGCCGGCCCGGCCTCGTGCGCACCGACGGGAACGCGGAGGCCGCCCCGTGAGCCCGGTCACCGCGATCCTCGTCACCGTCGCCCTGCTGATCGCCAGCGGGTTCTTCGTCGCCGCCGAGTTCGCTCTGGTCGGCGCCCGGCGGCACCGCATCGAGCAGGCCGTCGCGGCCGGCCGGCGCGGCGCCAAGGCGGCGCTGGCCGGCATCCGTGAGCTCTCGCTCATGCTGGCCGGCGCCCAGCTCGGCATCACCATGGTGGTGGTCGGCCTGGGCATGGTGTCCGAGCCGGCCTTCCACCACCTCCTGGAGCGGCCCCTGCACGCCATCGGGCTGCCGGACGGCACCGCCGACGTCGTCGCGCTGGTCATCGCCCTGACGGCGGTGACGTTCCTGCACGTCGTGGTCGGCGAGATGGCGCCGAAGTCGTGGGCCATCGCGCATCCCGAGCAGTCGTCGATGATCCTGGCGCCGCTCTTTCGAGCCTACGCCTTCGTCGTCCGCTGGCTGCTGGTGCTGCTCAACGGCATCACCAACCGGCTGCTGCGGCTGGTCCGGGTGACACCGCGGGACGAGATCGTCACGATCCGCAACCGCGAGCAGCTGCACCAGCTGGTCCGCGAGTCCAACCGGCTCGGGCTGATCGGCGCCGACGACTACGGCCTGCTCACCCGCGCGCTGGTCGCGCCGGAGCAGCAGGTGCGGACGGTCATGGTGCCGGCCGGGCGGATCGTGTCGGTCCCGGCCGATGCCGGACCGCAGGACGTCATCGACGCCGGCCGGCGCAGCGAGCGCACCCGGCTGGTGGTGCGCGACGGCGACGGGGTCGCGGTCGGCGCCGTCCACGTGCGCGGTGCGTTGACCGCCAGGGCGGCCGGCACGCCGTGGACCGCGGGCGACGCCGCGCTGCCCGTCCCGCTCATCCCGGACGGCGCCGACCTCGCCCGGGCCGCCGACGTGCTGCGCGACGCGCGGTCGCAGCTGGGCATCGTCGTCGACGCCGACGGAGCCGAGGCGGGGCTGGTGGCCATGGACGACGTCGTCACGGCGGTGCTGGTGAACCGATGACCGCCGGATGGGTCGCCTTCCTGACCGACTACGGGCTGGCCGACGGCTACGTCGCCGCGTGCCACGGCGTGATCGCGCGCATCGCGCCGTCGGCCCGGGTGATCGACGTGACGCACGAGGTGCCGGCGCAGGACGTGCGGCACGGCGCCGTCGTCCTGGCCGACACGCTGCCGTACCTGCCCCCGTCGATCGTGCTGGCCGTCGTCGACCCCGGGGTGGGCACCCGGCGCCGCGCGGTCGCCGTCGTCGCCGGCGAGCACGTGCTCGTCGGGCCGGACAACGGCCTGCTGGCGTGGGCGGCCGACGCGGCCGGCGGTGCCGAGCGCGCGGTCGAGCTGACGGCGCCGGAGTACCGGCTGGCGACCGGCGCGACGACGTTCGACGGGCGCGACGTGTTCGCGCCCGCCGCGGCGCACCTGGCCGCGGGCGTCGACCTGTCGGCGCTGGGCCCGCCGGTCGACGTCGACTCACTGGTCCGGCCGCCCGACCCATGGCTGCGGGTGGCGTCGGAGACCGTCGAGGCCGAGGTGCACGTCGTCGACCGGTTCGGCAACGTCGCGCTGGCTGCCGGCGCGGCCGAGCTGACGGCGGCCGCCCTGGACGGGCACACCCGGCTGCGGGTCACCGTCGGGGCGCGGTCGTCGTACCTGCCGCTGGCGGCGTCGTTCGCGGCGGTGCCGGAGGGCGACCCGCTGCTGGTGATCGACTCCGCCGGGCGGCTCGCGCTGGCGGTGAACCGGGGCAACGCGTCGACGGCGCTGCGGCTGCGCCCCGGCGACCGGGTGACGATCAGCGCGTAGCGTTCCACGGCCGGCGGCGCCCCCAGACGTCGGCGCGCCAGGTGCGCGCGTGCACCAGCCCGACGGCGAGCACGCCCAGCGCCGCGGCCGACCAGCCCGGCCACGGGTGCGCCGGAACGTCGGCGAAGTGCCAGGCCAGCGCGCCGATGACGAGCAGGAACCAGCCGCTGACGACGTTGACGACGGCGCCGTCGCCGAACGGGCCCGGGTTCACGGTGCGGCCGGTGCTGCCCTCGACGAAGTAGGGCAGCCCGTTGCCGGCGAAGAAGCCCGCGACGAACGCGAGCAGGACGGTGACGATCACGATGTCGCTCCATGGACGAGAGGGAGGATGACGGCGTCGGCCAGCCGGTCGAGGAACGCGTCGTCGAGCGGCTCGCCGGTGACGAACAGCCGGGAGAACAGCAGCGCCGAGGCGACCTCGGCGATCAGCTCGTGGTCGGCGGAGGCCGGGGCTTCGCCCCGTGCGGCCGCACGCCGCAGCGCCGGGGCGAACGCGTCGCGCTTCACCCCGATGAGCCGGGCCCGGACCGCCGTCGCGAGCGCGGGGTCGTCGCGCATCGCCGTCAGCAGCCCCAGGACCAGCGCGGCGCTCTCACCGGCGAGCCGATCGCGCATCGGCTGGAGCAGACCGAGCAGGTCGCCCCGCAACGTGCCGGTGTCGGGGGCGGCATGGTCCGCGGCGGCGGTGTGCCGCTCGATCGCGGCGATCACCAGCTCCGCCTTCCCGGACCAGCGCCGATAGATCGTCGCCTTGCTCGCCCTCGCTCGCGCTGCGACGGCGTCCATCGTGAGCGACCCGTAGCCGATCGCGGCCAGCAGCTCCAGCGTCGCTCGCAGGACGGCGTCCTCGCGCTGCTCGCCCCGGGTGGGGACCATCGGCGGCTCCTCGAAGTGAACGAAACGGTTTCGTACACATTAGGCTGCGATCCCGTGGCCGCGCAACCCAGCGCCCGTCTCCCCGGCCCCGCCCCACTCCCCGAGTTGATCTTGGAGTTGTTCGGCAATTGTGGTCCGTTTTGTCCGATAGATGGCCGCAGAACTCCAAGATCAACTCGGGGTCGGGAAGGGGAGGTGTCGAATCGGCGTGGGCAGCTCCGACGTCACGGGTGAGAGCTCTCGCAGCGCACCCCGAGGTGATCCGATGAAGTACCTGATCCTGATCTACCGCGACCCCCACACGTCCGGGCCCGGCCACGACGCGCACGCCGCGCTGGCCCGCGACCTCGCCGGCGGTGGCGAGCTGATCCTGGCTGAGACGCTGGCCGACCCGTCGCAGACCAAGCGCGTGCACGCCGGCGAAGTCGTCGACGGGCCGGTCCCGGACGCGGGCGCGCAGCCGGCCGCCTTCTACCTGGTCGAGTGCGAGACCCTGGACTGCGCCGTCGCGCACGCCGCGCGGGCGCCGGAGGCCGCCGTCGGCCGGGTCGAGGTGCGCCCGGTCCTCTGCCCCGGCGGCCTGGAGATGTGACCGTCAGGTCAGGTCGATCACCCGCTTGCCGCGGGCGTGCCCGGTCGCGACGGCGCGGTGGGCGGCCGCGACCTGGTCCAGCGGATAGCGCCGGTCGACGACGGGGCGCAGCGCGCCGTCGTCGGCGTACCGGGTCAGCGCGACGAGGTCGTCGCGGCGGGCCCTGACCTGGACGATCCGGATGCGCGGGCCGGGCAGCAGGGCGGTGGCGAGCGCGAAGGGGACCGCCCGGGTAGCGGTGGTCGCCATCCTCCCGCCGTGCGCGAGCAGCCGCCGGTAGTCGCGCGCGCGGGCACCGTGCAGGTCGGCGACGGCGTCGAAGGCGCGGTCCGCGGGCAGCGGCGCCGTCAGGCCCACGGTCGGCAGCGCCGCGGCGGCCACCAGGTCCGCGTCCGCCGGGGCCGGTGCGCAGCGGTCCGCCCGCATCACCGCGTACTCCGCGACGGTGCCGAGCCGCTTCGGCAGCCCGCCGCGGTAGGCCCACACCCGGTCGCCGGCCGCGAGGTCGTCGACGCGGTCGCCGGCCGCGACCACCTCGCCGGCGAGGTCCAGTCCCGTGCCGCGGGGGAGCCGGGCGCCGATCCGCATGCGGCCGGACCGGAACAGCGCGTCGCCCGGGTTCACGCTGGCGCCGTGCACCCGGACCAGCACCTCCCGCGGCCCCGGCCGCGGGACGTGGACGGTGTCGACCCGCAGCACGTCCGGCCCGCCGTAGCGGTGGTAGCGGGCCGCCCTCATCGTCGCCGGGATCATGCCGGCACCGCCTCGGCGACGCGCTGGGCGCGGCGGACGCCGAGCGCGAACAGCGCGACGCCACCGGCCAGCCAGAACGTCAGCACCAGCAGCGGCTCGGCCGCACCGGCGCCGTCGAAGTAAGCCGCCGAGCGCAGCAGGCTCCCCGTCGCGCCCGGCGGCAGCAGCTGGCCGAGCGCACCCCAGCCGGCCGGCAGCAACTCCGGCGCGCTGGCCAGCCCCGACAGCGGGTTGCCGAGCAGGATCAGCACGACGGCGCCGACCGCCAGCCCGGCATTGCCGAGCGCCGTCCGCAGCCCGAGGATCGTCCACGCGGTCGCGGAGATGCCCAGCGCCGCGGCGCCCGCCGTCGCCCAGTACGCGCCGTCGAACGTGCCGAACCCGAACCGCAGCAGTGCGGTCAGCGCCAGCCCGGCGACGACGGCGAACGCGGCGGCGCCGGCGGCCTGCCGGCCCGGCCCGCGCACCGTCATGAGCAGGACGACCGCGGCGATCCAGCCGCCGAGGGCCAGTGGCAGCGCGCCGGCGGACAGTCCCGCGCCGCTGGGGTCGTCGGCCGGGAACGGACGGACGTCGGTGACGGTCTCGACGCCCAGCTCGGCGCCGAGAGCGCGCAGCCGCGTCGCGACGGCGTTGCTCGCGGCCGTCGCGACCAGCAGCTCGTCCGGGCGGCCGGTCGCGTCGAGCACGATCGCGCCGTAGGCCGCGCGGTCGAGAAGCAGCGCGCGGGCCGCGTCAGTGTCGGCGGCCTCCGTGACGGCGTAGCCCTGGCCGTCCAGCTCGGCGGCGAGGCCGTCGTCGCCGTCGCCGGCGATCGCCACCGGCAGGTCGTGCGGGCCGGAGTGCAGCGGCGGCAGCGCGAAGGCCGACAGCAGCACGACCAGCAGCACCGTCAGGCCGGTGACCACGATGGCGAGCTGTCGCCAGGCCGGCAGCGGGCTCGGGGTCGGATCGGACATCGTCTCCTCCAATAAGAAACGCTGAGTATCTTACGGGCGATGACGATAGGCTAGCCGCGATAAGAAACGCAACGTTCCTTGGAGGAGTCGATGGCGGAGACGCGCCGACGCGGTGAGGTGCTCGAGGCGGCCATCGCCGAGGCCGTCTGGGCCGAGCTGGCCGAGTCCGGCTACGCCGGGCTGACGGTGGGCGCAGTCGCCGAGCGGGCCCGGACCAGCAAGGCCGTCCTCTACCGCCGCTGGCCGGGCCGCGCGGGCCTGGTGATGGCCGCCTTGGCGCACCACGCGCCGACCACCGAGGACGTCCCTGACACCGGCAGCCTGCGCGGCGATCTGCTCGTGCTGCTCCGCGCCATCGCCGCCGGTGTGTCGGGACGCAGCATCGACGCGCTCTGGGGGCTGCTCACCGAGTCCGCGCGCGACCCGGAGCTGGCTGCGCTGGTCCGCGAGCGGCTGGCCGAGCTGCAGCGCAGCGGGCCGGTCGTCGCCATCTTCGACCGGGCCGTGGCCCGCGGCGAGGTCGACGCCGCCCGCGTCACCCCCCGGCTGCTGCGGCTGGCGCCCGACCTCCTGCGCAGCGAGCTGCTCGTCTACGGAGCGATCAGCGACGCCGCGGTCGTCGAGATCGTCGACGAGGTCGTGCTGCCGCTCGCCGGAGTGTGAGGCGCGTCGCGTTCGGGCCGGAGGTGTCACACCCGCCGGGCGGCGCGGGTCTCGTGTGCGGACATCGACGAGACGCACACGAGGTGGAGACACGATGGCGAGGAGACTGGCGGGGTTCGTGACGCGCCGGCGGCGGGCGGTGCTGATCGTGGCGGTGCTGCTCGCGCTGCTCGGCGGGGCGACGAGCACGTCGCTGTTCGGCAAGCTGTCGGCCGGCGGCTTCGACGACCCGGGGTCGGAGTCCGGGCGGGCGGCGGACCTGCTCGAGGACGCGTTCGGCCAGTCGCCGCCCAACCTGGCGCTGCTGGTGACGGCGGACGGCGCGGACGGCGTCGACGGCGCGGCCGCGACCGAGGCCGGCACCCGGCTGGCCGAGGGGCTGGCCGGCGAGGAGCAGGTCCGCGACGTCGTCTCCTACTGGACGTCCGGCCGGCTGCCGCAGCTGCGCAGCGAGGACGGCGGCCGCGCGCTCGTCCTGGCCACCATCACCGGCGACGAGACCGCCGTCAACGAGCGGGTCGGCGAGCTGGCCTCCGAGTACGGAGGCTCGGCGGGCGACGGGGTCACCGTCGAGGTCGGCGGCTACGCGGCCTTCTCGCACGAGCTGACCGAGCAGAGTGAGCGCGACGTCGTCACCGGCGAGCTGATCGTCTTCCCCGTCACTCTGGTGGCGCTGGTCCTGGTGTTCGGCGGGGTCGTCGCGGCGCTGCTGCCGCTGGCCGTCGCGGCGGCGACGTCGCTGCTGGGCATGGGGCTGCTGTGGGTGCTCGCCGAGGTGACCGACCTGTCGGTGTTCGCGGCCAACGTGGTGACGCTGGCCGGCCTCGGCCTGGCCATCGACTACAGCCTGCTCATGGTCAACCGGTACCGAGAGGAGCTGGCCGGCGGCCGCGCGGTGCCCGAGGCGATCCGGGCCACGCTGGCCTCGGCCGGGCGGACCGTCGTGTTCGCCTCGCTGACGGTGTGCATCGCGCTGGCCACGCTGATCCTGGTGCCGCTGCCGGCGATCCGGTCCATCGGGTACGCGGGCGTGCTGACCGCGCTGCTGGCCGCGGCGGCGTCGCTGCTCGTCCTGCCGGCGCTGTTCGCGGTGCTGGGGGCGCGGGTCGGGACGCCGCGGCTGCGTCGCCGGCGTCAGCCGGGCGCGGACGGGTTCTGGCACCGGCTGGCGGTGTTCGTGATGCGCCGGCCGCTGCCGATCGCGACCGTCGTGACGGCGGTCCTGCTGCTGCTCGGCGCGCCGTTCCTCGGGATGAAGCTCGGCTACCTCGACGAGCGGGTCATGCCGGCGTCGTCCGAGGCCCGGCAGGTGGCGGAGGCGATCCGCACCGAGTTCCCGACGGGGGAGCAGGACGCGCTGCAGGTGGTGGCGCCGTCCGGGCTCGGGGACGGTGGCGCCGACGGCGTCGCGACGTACGCCGAGCGGCTGTCGCTGCTGGAGCACGTCGGCCGCGTCGACACCGTCACCGGCAGCTACGCCGACGGCGCCCCGGTGGTGCCCGCGTCGCCGGCGCACCAGCGGTTCGCCGCCGGCGACGCCGTCTACCTGTCCGTCGTGCCCGAGCCCGGGACCGTCGAGCAGACCCGCGACCTGGTCGGCGCCGTCCGCGCCACCGACGCGCCGGCCGAGGTCCTGGTCGGCGGCGCGGCCGCGATGGCCGAGGACGCCGACCGGTCGCTGCTGGACGTGCTGCCGTGGGCGCTCGGTGCGGTCGGCCTGGCGATGGTCGTGCTGCTGTTCCTGCTCACCGGCAGCGTCGTGCTGCCGTTCCTCGCGCTGGTGCTGAGCACGCTCAGCCTCACCGCGACGTTCGGCGCGATGGTGTGGATCTTCCAGGACGGCCACCTGTCCGGCCTGTTCGACTTCACCGTCACCGGCACGACCATCTCGACGGTGCCGGTGATGCTGTTCGCGCTGGCCTTCGGCCTGGCGATGGACTACCAGGTGTTCATGCTGTCGCGGATCCGCGAGGAGTACGACCGCGGCGCGTCGCCGACGGCGGCCGTGGCGCACGGCCTGGAGAAGGTCGGCCGCATCGTCACCGCCGCGGCCGTCCTCATCTCGATCGTGTTCCTCGCGTTCCTGGTCTCCGACATCACGCTGATGAAGGCCTTCGGCGTCGGGCTGCCGCTGGCGGTGCTCATCGACGCGACGCTGATCCGCGGCGCCCTGCTGCCGGCGACCATGCGGCTGCTCGGTCGCGTGACGTGGTGGGCGCCCACGTGGCTGCGCCGGGCGCACGCCCGGTTCGGCCTGCGCGAGTCGGCCGAGGGTGACTTCGTGCGCGAGCCGGTTCACGCTTCTCGGTGACTCGCATCTGTACGTTGACCCGTCCCCCTGCTGCCCGATTGTCTTGGCCGCGGGTGCGCGCCTCAAGTCCGCGGCCTCTGCTGGGTGCTCTTCGCTGTGGGTGGGGGCCTTGGACTTGACCCGCGCGCCCGCGGCGAAGAACGGGCAGCTATCAGGGGGACGGGGGGAGTGTGGCGACGCCTGCCTGGGGGCGTTCCGTCCGTTTCTGTGTGAGGTTGGTGTCGCTGGGTGTCCACGTGGTGAGATTTCGCCGCGATTCGGGGGGCATCACGAGGATTACCCCAGCGTCAACACCCCTACAGGCATGGTGAAGCTCGGGCAATCCTCGTGATGTAGGCGATCGTGGATGATTATCGCTGTCCGCAGCCCGACAAAGCGGGACGAAACGGGCACACCGAGCGTGAGGCGTGCCCACATCCTCCCCGTCCCCCTGATAGCTGCCCGTTCTTCGCCGCGGACGGGCGAGTCAAGCGGTCATCGTCGCGCGAAGCGCCATTAGTCCGCTTGACGCGCACGTTCGCGGCAAGAGAATGGGGCAGCAGGGGGACGGGGAGCCCAGCCCACGTCACCGGCGCACTTGGACCCCGGCGAGGGCGGCGGCGACGCGGTCGCGCAGGGCGTTGGTCTCCTCGCTGGTCAGCGTCCGGTCGACCGGGCGGAGCACGAGCCGGAGCAGGACGTTCTCCTGGTCCGGCCGCATCGCCAGCCGCAGCCGCGCCGCCTCCGGCAGATCGGCGTACGGCGTGGTCGACAGGACGGAGACCTCCTCGACGAGGTCGGCGTCGGGCCCCAGAGCCTCACGGATGCGGTCGCCGAGTACTTCGGCGTCCGATCCGGCGGCGACGGCGACGGAGATGTCGCGGCGCGCCGGTGGCAGGTCGGACACCGGCTGGTACGGCGTCAGATCCAGCAGCTGCTCGGCCACGCGCGGGTCGGTGGAGCGGAGCAGCCGGATGTCCGGGATGCCCTTGCGCAGCATCAGCACACGGTCCAGGCCCATGCCGAGCGCCAGCCCGCTCCACGACGACGGCGACAGGCCGGCCGCGGACAGCACCTCCGGCGCGGCCAGCCCGCACTCGGCGATCTCGACCGGCTGGCCGTCGTGGATGGCCTCGACCTCGCGCCCGCCCGTGGTGTACGGGTGCGACGTCGCGGTCCAGCGCCAGTGCGTGCCCGGCAGGACAGCGCCGACCAGCGCCGTCACCAGGTCGTGCAGGTCGTCGTGGTCGAGCCGGCGCCCGCCGCGGCGCAGCAGCCAGAGGTCGAGCTGGTGCGGCGTGCCGGTGTGCAGGCGGTCGATGGAGTCGCGGCGGTGGCAGATGCCGGGCAGCACCAGCAGTACGTCGCGCGCCGGAGCGGCGGCCGAACTGGCCAGCGCACGCAGCGCCGGCGGCACCCCGGCCGAGGTGTGGCTGCGCAACATGGTGGTGTCGCTGACGTAGCGGGTGTAGCGGACGTCGCGCGAGACGGCGTCGCGCTGGTAGCCGAGGCGGTCGTAGTTGTCCTCGACGGCGACGACGGGGCGCGAGCGCAGCACGCGGACGTCGGCGCCCCACCGCTCACCGAGCGCGGACGCGGCGGCGGAGACGAGGAGCTGCAGGGCGTGCGGGCCCTGCGCGGGATCGGTGAGGTCGCGCAGCGAGAGCGCGTCGACCAGAGCGGGCAGCGACAGCGGCTGCGGCCGGCTGTCGGAGGAAGCCAGAGATACGGTCATGACCAGGCCTTTCGCGGGAAAGCGACGGGAAGCGAATGGAGGCTCCCCCGGCCGGTCGTCCGCGAAGGGTCAGGCGTGCGTACCCTCCGGGCGGCGGACGTTCGCCGACCGGGGGCCGCTAAACCAGCGCTGACCTGGCATGTTCATGAGACTAGCCGATCGCGAGATGATCGGCCAGGCGCGAGAGGCTGTCGTGCCAGCCCTTGAGGTGGTCGTCGCGCTGCTCCTCGGTGGGGTTGTGGCTGTGCGTCACGACCACCTCGGTGCCGCCCTGGTCGGACGGGGCCAGCCGGACGGCGACCCGGCTGGCGGGTGCGCTGTCGCCGTCCCACGACCAGATGTAGGTGATCAGGCGGGGCGGCCGGATCTCGCCGAAGAGGCCGCGGATGGCGATGTTGTGGCCGGCGGCCAGGCCCGCCGTACGGAAGGTGAACCGGCCGCCGGGTCTGGCGTCGGTTTCGTAGATCGCCGCGAACGCGGCCGGCCAGAACCAGCCGGACAGCCGTCGTGGCTCGGTGAACATCGGGAAGACGTCGTCAGGGTCGGCGTCGACCACCACCGAGACGACGGCGGTGGCGGCATCAGGGGTGGATGACTCGACCATGGTTGGGCACTTTAGGGCATTTCGCTACATCCTGACGAGGGGCTGCCCAGCGCCTCGTCGCCGAGCTCGCGGCGCAGCCGATCCAGCTCGTCGCGCAGCTCGCGCCGCACGCCGTCGTAGGCCGGATCGTCGTACCGGCTCGTCAGCTCGGCCGGGTCGTCGACCAGGTCGAACAGCTCCCACTCCGGCTCCGTCCGAATGTCCGACGCGCCCGGGACGCCGAAGCCCTCGCCGTAGTAGTGCACCAGCTTGTGCGTCGCCGTGCGCACGCCGACGTGCGCGGGGACGTGGTGGCTGCCGTCCAGGTGCTCCCAGTACCGGTAGTACATCGACGTGCGCCAGTCGGCCGGCCGCTCGCCGCGCAGCAGCGGGCGCAGGCTCCGGCCCTGCATGCGCGGGTGGACGGGGACCCCGGCGAGGTCGAGGAAGGTCGGCGCGAAGTCGACGTTCAGCGCCATGGCGTCGGTCGACGTGCCCGGCGCGACCTCACGCGGGTAGCGCACCAGCAGCGGCATCCGCAGCGATTCCTCGTACATGAACCGCTTGTCGTACCAGCCGTGGTCGCCCAGGAAGAAGCCCTGGTCGGAGGAGTACACGACGACGGTGTCCGCGGCCAGGCCGTGGTCGTCGAGGGCGTCGAGCAGCCGGCCGGTGTTGTCGTCGATGGACGCGACGCAGCGCAGGTAGTCCTTGATGTAGCTCTGATAGGCCCAGCGGGTCCGGTCCGGCTCGGACAGCCCGGCCGGCCAGGGCGCCTTGAGGTCGCGCTCGTTGAGGTCGCGGCCGATCCGCATGCGGGCCTCGCGCGCCGCCCGGCCGCGCCCGGAGTAGTCGTCGAACAGCGTGGGCGGCTCCGGCACGTCGACGCCGTCGAACAACCCGAGATGGGCGATGTCGGGGTCCCAGCTGCGATGCGGCGCCTTGTGCCACAGCAGCAGACAGAACGGCCGGTCGGGGTCGCGCTGCTCGATCCGCTCCAGCGCGAGGTCGGTGAGCACCGTCGTCGTGTAGCCGGGGACGGTGCGCCGGCCGCTCGTGCTGAGCAGCTCGGGGTTCCAGTACTCGCCCTGGTCCTCGAGGATCTCCCACGAGTCGAACCCGTGCGGGTCGTGCTCGCCGCCGTGGCCGAGGTGCCACTTGCCGACCAGCCAGGTCTGGTAGCCGGCGTCGCGCAGCAGCCCGGGGAACGACGGTTGACGGGCGTCGAGATGCGTGCTCAGCGTCCGTACGCCGTTGACGTGGCTGTACGTGCCGGTGAGGATCGACGCCCGGCTCGGCGCGCACAGCGCGTTCGTGCAGAACGTCGCGTCGAACCGCATGCCCTCGGCGGCGATCCGGTCCAGGTGCGGCGTCGGCATCAGGTCGCCGCCGTACGCCGAGATCGCGTGCGCCGCGTGGTCGTCGCTGAGGACGACGACCAGGTTCGGCGCCGTCACGCGCCCGTCTCCACCGTCAGCGGCGCGGAGGTGCGCACGTCGGCGCGGCCCGCGGCGTCGACCGTCACGGCCAGTGGGTGGCCCACCACCCGCAGGCCCTCGACCCGCAGCGGGAACCAGCCGGCGAACGCCGGGTCGGGCGCCACCCGCAGCGTTCCCGCCGGCGCGTCCGCCGTCAGCCCGAGTGCGGCCTGCAGCAGCGCGACGACCGTCGCGGCCGACCACGCCTGCGGCCGGCACGCCGCCGGATAGGCGAGCACCGGCTCGCCGGCGCGGGCGTCGGTGCCGGCGAACAGCTCCGGCAGCCGGTACGCGAAGTCCGGCGCGACGCGCAGCAGCCCGCCGGCCAGCGACGCCGCGACGCCGGGGAAGCCGTCGGCGGCCAGCCCGCGGACCGCGATCGCGGTGTCGTGCGGCCAGATGCTGCCGGCGTGGTAGCCGAGCGGGTTGAACCCGGCCGCGTCGGCGCTCATGGTGCGCAGCCCGTAGCCGGCGTCGAGGTCGGGCCGGCCGAGCCGGTCGGCGACGACGGCGGCCTCGTCCGGCCCGAGCAGCCCGGTGCCGAGCAGGTGGCCGAGGTTCGACGTGACGGTGTCGACCGGCCGCTTCGCGCCGTCGAGCGCGATGGCGGGGAACCGGCCCTTCGCGTCGGACACCCAGAACGCGGCCGCGAACCGCTCGCGCAGCGCCGCCGCCCACTCGCGCAGCCGGCCGGACCCGGGACGGCCGAACGCGTCGAGCAGCGCGGCGCCGGCCAGCGCCGCCTCGTGGGCGTAGGCCTGCGCCTCGCTCAGCGCGATCGGCGGCTCGGCGATCGTCCCGTCGGGGAACTGGATGGAGTCGCCGGAGTCCTTCCAGCCCTGGTTGGCCAGGCCGTGGCCGCTGGTGTCGACGTACTCGAGGAAGCCGTCGCCGTCGGGGTCGGCGTCGATGGTCAGCCAGCGCAGCGCGGCCTCGAGCGGATCGAGCAGCTCGGCGACCTCCGCCGGCGGCAGGCCCCAGCGCCACGCGTCGTGCAGCAGGCACACCCACAGCGCGGTGGCGTCGACGGTGCCGAAGTAGACCGGCGGCAGCGACGTCCCGGCCGACGGGACGCGCACCTCGTGCAGGATCTTCCCCGGCGCTTCGGCGGTCGCGGGGTCGTGCACGCGGCCCTGCCGTCGGGCCAGCGTGCGCAGCGTCCCGCGCGCCAGGCCGGTGCCCAGCGGCAGCGTGAACCGAGCCGCCCACAGCGAGTCGCGGCCGAACAGCGTGAAGAACCACGGGCTGCCGGCGGCGAGGAACGTGTCGGACGGATCGAGCGGGTCCGACAGCGCCAGCGCCGCGAGGTCGTCGACGCTGCGCTCGGTCAGCCGGGCGAGGTCGGACCGGCCGGTGACCGAGACCGCGTCCCAGCCGGCGCCGTCGGCGGGCCCGAACGCGTTGGCCGGCGGGCCGCCCGTGAACGCGACGGTCACCTCGACGTCCGCCGTCCACGACGACCGCGGCGCCAGCTCGACCGTCCAGCTCAGCACGGCGCCGGTGTCGTGCGGCTCGACGGCGGCGCCCGGCGCCGTCACGGTCGTGCGCACGTCGCCGCCGTCCCACGTGACGGTGCCCGGCCGCCCTCCACGGGAGTTGATCTTGGAGTTGTTCGGCCATCTATCGGGCATATCGGACGCTATTGGCCGCCTTTCTCCAAGATCAACTTCTCGGGGGGTGGGGGTGGAGGCGGGGGCGGGGATGGGGGTGGATGAGGTGACGGACGTGGGCGGGCGGCCGTCGCGCTGGGCGCCGTCGTNTGGATGAGGTGACGGACGTGGGCGGGCGGCCGTCGCGCTGGGCGCCGTCGTGCTTGATCTCGCCGGCGCCGGCGAAGTCGGCGGCGACGTGCACGCGGACGGTGGCGGCGATCGGCTCCCGCGCGTTGTTCACCAGCTCCAGCCGGTCGGCGACGCCGTCGGCGCGGGCGAAGCGCTGCCGCTCCAGCCGCACGGTCGGGTCGGCGCCGGGGTCGCCGAGGTGCCGGACGATGCCGGTGAAGTGCGCGTGCCCGGCGCCGCGCAGTCCGTGCCCGGCCGGCTCGGGCTCGTGGCCGTCGACGTCGACGCGCAGCTCGGAGAGGATGCGCCGGTCGTGGCTGAGCACGCCCTGGGCGCCGGCCGCGCGGATCTGGCCGTCGGCGCCGGACAGCGCCGCCGTGGGTGCCTTGACGCAGCTGACGAGGTCGTGCAGGAACGGCTGCGGCACCGGGCCGCGGGCCGGGGAAACGGTCACGACGGTGATCCTTCCGTCATCTCGTGCAGAAGTCGGGGTCATGCAAAGCTCGCGAATTCTCTCCTGGCAACATCCGCCCTGGACCGAGGACTCAGGGGACCTTCGGCCCCCATCGCCCTCGGTTTTGCATGACCCCTCCATGGACTTGACAGAACAGTCGACGCGTTCTTAACTCTGAACCAGATCCCATTTTTGAACGATCAAACACGCTACCAACCCGCTTTTGATCGTTCAACACGTCAAGGAGGACGCATGGCGACACCGGAGAGCGGTGCCACGCTCGAGAGCGTCGCGTCCGCGGCCGGGGTGTCGCGGCAGACGGTGTCCAACGTCCTCAACGCGCCCGAACGGGTGGCGCCGGAGACCCGGGAGCGGGTCGAGCAGGCCATTCGAGCGCTGCGGTACCGGCCCAACCGGTCCGCCCGGTCGCTGCGCACCCGCATGAGCAACCTGCTCGGCTACTGTGTCCAGCCGGCCGCCGCCGGCAACCTCAACCCCGTCCTCGACCGGTTCGTGCACGCGGTCACCGAATCGGCCGCCGAGCACGGCTTCCACGTCCTGCTCTTCACGGCGCCCGCGGGCAGCGCCGGGCTCGACCGCTACGCCGAGCTGCTGGCGCAGCGGGCCGTCGACGGGTTCGTCCTGGCCGACACCGTGGTCGCCGACCCGCGGCCGGGCTGGCTCACCGAGCAGGGCGTGCCGTTCGTCGCGTTCGGCCGCAGCTGGTCCGGCCCCGACCGCGGCCGCTGGGTCGACGTCGACGGCGCGGCAGGCATGACCGAGGCGGTCGAGCACCTGCATGCCCTCGGCCACCGCCGCATCGCGTTCATCGGCTGGCCGGAGGGCTCCGGCGTCGGCGACGACCGCGTCGCCGGCTACACCGCGGCCTGCCTGCGCCTCGGGCTGGATCCACGCATCGTCCGGGCCGAGGGCGGCGCCGGCACCGGCCGCGCGCTGGCCGGCACCCTGCTCGACGGCCCCGAGCCGCCGACGGCGCTGGTGTGCGTCAGCGACGAGTCGGCCTACGGGGCGCTGCGGGCGCTCGCCGACCGCGGCCTGCGCCCGGGTGAGGACGTCGCCGTCGTCGGCTTCGACGACACGCCGGCCGCCCGGCTGCCCGGCGTCGACCTCACCAGCCTGTCCCAGCCGATCGAGCAGATCGGCCGCGAGGTCGTCCAGATGTTGCTCGGCCTGCTCGGCGTCGTGGAGCTCCCGCCCGGCCCCGAGCACCGCCTGCTGCGCCCGACGCTCGCCGTCCGGGCCAGCTCCCGTCCCGCCGGACCCGCTCCGGCCGCCCCTACGGAGGCCTGATCATGCGTCAGTTTGCCCGTACTCCACTCGCGGTGGCCGCGGCCGTGGCGGCCGCCACCGTGCTCGCCGCCTGCGGCAGCGGCTTCGACGACGACGGTGACGACGCCGGCTCCGAGGCCACCGGCGCCACGGACGGCGGCGGCTCGCTCACCGTCATGATCGGCTCGTCCGGCGAGGCCGAGACGGTGGCCGTCCAGGACGCCACCGCCCGCTGGGCCGAGGAGTCCGGCACCGAGGTCGAGGTGATCCCGGCCCAGGACCTCGTCCAGCAGCTGCAGCAGGGGTTCGCCGGCGGCAACCCGCCCGACGTCTTCTACGTCAGCCCCGACCGCTTCCGCATGTTCGCCGAGGCCGGGTCGCTGTACCCGTACGGCGACCAGATCGAGGACGCCGACGACATCTACCAGCCGCTGCGCGACGCCTTCACCTACGAGGACGAGCTGTACTGCGCGCCCAAGGACGGCGGTGTGCACGCGCTGGTCATCGACACCGAGGCGTGGGCCGCGGCCGGGCTGACCGAGGCCGACTACCCGCAGAACTGGGACGACCTCGCCGCCGCGGCGCAGGCGCTCACCACCGACGGCAGGGTCGGCCTGGCGTTCACCGGCGACTACAACCCGGTCGGCTCGTTCCTGCTCTCCGGCGGCGGGTTCTTCGTCAACGAGGACCAGACCGAGGTCACCGCCGACACCCCCGAGAACCTCGCAACGCTGGAGTACCTGAAGCAGAACATGGACGCCGGCACGTTCGCGTTCGCGCCGAACATCGACGCGGCGTGGGGCGGCGAGGCGCTGGGCAGCGGCAAGTCGGCCATGACCGTCGAGGGCGCGTGGATCGTCGGTGCCCTGCAGAACGACTTCCCGGACCGCCAGTGGACCGCCGTCCCGCTGCCGGCCGGACCCGGCGGGCAGGCCTCGACGGCGTTCACCAACTGCTGGGGCATCGCCGCGGACAGCGACAACCAGGCCGCGGCCGTCGACCTGGTGAACTTCCTGATGAGCCCGGAGGAGCAGCAGACGTTCGCCGAGGCGTTCGGGCCGATCCCGTCGCGCGCCAGCCTGGCCGACTGGAACGCCGAGACCTTCCCCGAGAAGGCGGCGTTCGCCCAGGGCATGGAGAACTCCCGCACGCAGGTCGCCGTCCCGGGCTTCGAGTCCGTCCTGGCCGACTTCAACACCCAGCTCGAGGGCATGGCCGCCGGCACCGTCACGCCGGAGCAGGCGCTGCAGGCGTTGCAGACCAACGGCGAAGCCGTACTCGCGCAGGAGTGACGTGACCGCGACGGTCACCCGGGAGGCGTCGGCGGGCCGGACCGGCCCGGTCCGCCGGCGCGGCATCTCCGGGCATCTGCGCCAGGAGCGACGTGCCGGCTGGCTGTTCGTCGCGCCGGCCGTGATCGTCCTGGTGGTGTTCCTGTTCGCGCCGATCCTCATGGCGGCGTGGGTCAGCCTGCTGGACTGGAACGGGCAGTCCAGCCCGTTCTCCGGCGACGCCGAGTTCGTCGGGCTGGACAACTACCGCAGCCTGCTGGTGGACGCCGGGCTGCTGCGCGGCGACTTCATGCTGAGCGTGCGCAACACCGTCTACTACGTGCTGTTCAACGTCACCGGCGTGGTCGTCGTGTCGTTCGCGCTGGCGATGGTGGTGAACTCGCACGTGCTGCGCGGGCGGTCGTTCTTCCGGACCATCTTCTACTTCCCGGCCATCACCAGCTCGGTCGCGATCAGCGTGCTGTTCCTCTTCCTGTTCCAGGGGTCCGGCGTCGTGAACGTCGTGTTGTCGTGGGTCGGCGTCGACGGGCCGTCCTGGTTCACCGACCCGCGCGGCGTGCTGCACATCGTGCTGTCGTGGTTCGGCGTCGACGCCGCGCCGGGCGCGCTGGCCGAGACGTCGCTGGGCGGGCTGAGCCTGTGGGACTGGTTCTCCGGGCCGTCGGTGGCGATGTGCGCGCTGATCACGCTGACCATCTGGGCGTCGTCGGGGACGTTCATGCTGTTCTTCCTCGTCGGGCTGCAGGACATCCCGGTCGAGCTGGAGGAGGCGACGGCCATCGACGGCGCCGGCGCCTGGCAGCGGTTCCGGCACCTGACGCTGCCGCTGATGCGCCGCAGCATCGTGCTGGTCGTCACGCTGGCGTTGATCAGCAGCTGGCAGGTGTTCGACCAGGTGTTCATCCTGTCGCAGGGCGCGCCGGCCAAGACGACGCTGACGCCGGCCTACATCTCCTACGTGCGCAGCTTCGGCGACGGTCAGTTCGGTGTCGGCGCCGCGGTCGCGTTCGTGCTGTTCGCGATCATCATCGTCCTCACGCTGGTGCAGCGGTGGGTCGGAAGGGAGCGGCGGGCATGAGCGGGCTGACGTTGCGACGGCGGGCGGCCCGGCCCCCGCGCGAGGCCGTCCCGGTCGTCCTCACCGACCGGTACTCGCCCCTGCCGCGCAAGGTGCTGGTGCGGGTGATCGGCTACGGGCTGCTGGCGCTCGGGACGCTGCTCTACCTGGGGCCGTTTCTCGTGCAGGTGGCGACGTCGTTCAAGACCGACGCCGACGCCGTCGCGAACCCCGTCTCGCTGATCCCGTCGCCGGTGTCGACGGCCGCCTGGGAGATCGTCGCCGGGTCCAACCCGGCCTACTCGGTGCCGGTGTTCCGCTGGCTGGGCAACTCGTTCGTCGTGACGATCTCGGTGACGCTGGGCCGGCTGATCATCGACAGCCTGGCCGGCTACGCGTTGGCGCGGCTGCGCTTCCGCGGCCGGACCGTGGTGTTCGCGGCCGTCGTCGCGGTGCTCGCGGTGCCCGGCGTCGTCCTGCTGATCCCGAAGTTCCTGGTGCTCAACCAGCTCGGCATGTTCGACAGCTACGCCGGGATGATCCTGCCGCTGTTCTGCGACGCCGTCGGCATCCTGCTGATGAAGACGGCGTTCGAGGCGGTGCCGACGGAGCTGGACGAGGCGGCCCGGATCGACGGCGCCGGCGTGTTCCGGACGTTCTGGAGCGTGATCCTGCCGCTGGTCCGCCCGGCGCTCGTGACCGTGACGATCCTGTCCTTCCAGGGGTCGTGGAACGAGTTCACCCACTTCCTCGTCGCGACGTCCGACCCGGATCTGGCGACGATGAACCTCGGCATCGCCCGTCTCACCGCCGGTGACCTGCAGGGGTCGCAGCAGTTCCCGCTGAAGCTGGCGCTGGCGACCCTCTCGACCATCCCGATCGCGATCGTCTACGTCTTCTTCTCGCGGTACTTCATGCGCTCGGGCAACGCCACCGGCCTGAAGTGACCCCGAAATGATCACGTTCAGCACGAAATCTCGTGCCGTACTACGGATGCAAGCGTGTTGAGGCTCGGGTGATCGTGGTGACGTGGTGCGCCGGCCACGGGTGATCTGCCGGAGGCTCGGGGAAATCCCGGTGACGGGTGACCGGCGACCTGGCAGAGTGGCCGCCCGTGTCCAGCGTCTACCTGATCACCGGCATCATGGCCGCCGGCAAGTCCACCGTCGCCCAGGCACTGGCCGAGCGGCTGCCGAAGGCGGCCCATGTGCGCGGCGACGCGTTCCGGAAGGCGATCGTGTCCGGGCGGGTCGACCCGGTGCCGGGCGACGCCGAGGGGATGGCTCAGCTGCGGCTGCGCTACCGCATCGCGGCCGGCGTGGCCGACCAGTACGCGGCCGCCGGGTTCACCGCCGTCGTGCAGGACGTCGTGATCGGTCCGGTGCTCGCAGAGTACGTCGAGCTGGTGCGCACCCGGCCGCTGCACGTCGTCGTGCTCGCGCCGAGCCCGGACGCCGTCGCCGCACGCGAGGCCGGCCGGGACAAGACCGGCTACGGCGCCTGGACGATCGCCGACCTCGACACCTCGCTGCGCGAGGAGACGCCGCGGCTGGGGCTGTGGCTGGACACCTCGGACCTGACGCCGGGGCAGACGGCCGACGCGATCCTCGCCCGGCGCGACGAGGCCGCCGTCTGAGCATCGTCCGGCGGCGCCGTCAGCCGGCGTCGGCGAGCAGCCCGCGCTGGTGGGCGACGGAGACGGCCTCGGTGCGGCTGGCCGCGCCGAGCTTCGTCATGACCCGGGACAGATGCACGCTGACCGTCTTCTCGCTGATGAACAGCTCTTCGCCGACCTTGCGGTTGGTGTAGCCGCGGGCGACCAGCTCGAGGACGGACAGCTCGCGGGGCGTCAGCAGCCCGGCGACCGGCAGCGCCGTGCCGGGCAGCGCGACATGGGCGCGCCGGGCGAGGTCGCGGACGGCGGTGGCCAGCGGCTGCGCGCCCAGCCGGTCGGCGGTCTCGAGGGCGGCGGCGAGCTCGACGGCGGCGGCGTCGCGGTCGCCGCCCGCGACCAGCACCTCGGCCAGCCGCCACCGGGCCAGCGCGACCTGGAAGGGCTCGCCGTAGCCGAATGCCTCGACGAGCGCCCGCCACGGCTCGGCGTCGTTCGAGCCGGACAGCCGGGACTCCTCGGCCCGCAGCCGGGCCAGCCAGGCCACGCCCTCGGGGCCGAGGCGGTCGGCCCGCGGGATGCCGTGCTCGGCGGTCTTCCGGGCCAGTTCGGCGAAGCGTAAGCCCTCGGCGACCGCGGTGGCCTCGGTGCCGGCGTCGTGCTCGATGCGGGCCCGGCGTGCGACGTCGGCGAGGGCGCCGAGCGCCAGCACGGCCAGCCGGATGCCGCCGAGCGGCCAGCGGTCGTCGTCGCCCTTGCGCATGGCGGCGATGGCCTCGTCGGCGAGCCGGACTGCCTCGTCGTGCCGGCCCTGCCAGCCGGCCATCTCGATGCCGGCGATGCCGGCCAGCAGGGCGATCTGGCCGTCGCGGTGCCACTCGGGCCGGACGCGGGCGAGGTCGCGCTGGGCTTCGTCGAACCGGCCCCGGCCGACCTTGATGATGGCCGCCGACGCCGCGAGCAGCGCGGTGATGGTGTCGGAGACCTGCTCGCCCGGTGGGCTGGCAGCCGCGAGCGCCTCGTCCCAGCTGCCGTGCCCGTAGTGGACCATGGCCCGCAGCCAGCGCAGCTCGAGGCCGTACATGCTCCACGTGACGCCCAGCTCGACGGCGCGGGCGACCGCGGCGTCGGCGATGGCGACCGCCTCGTCGAGCAGACCCTGCTCGTACCGGGTGGTGACGAGGTTGAACGACGCCCGCAGCTCGACGTTGGCCGCGCCGACCCGGACGGCGTTCTGCCGCGCCTGCTCGAACAACGCGCAGGCATCCTCGACGGCCCCGCTGCGGAGGTCGTGGAAGGCGAGCGAGATGAGCGCGTCGGACTCGGCGCTGACGCTTCCGACCGCTCGGGCGTCCTCGATGGCCTGCTCGGCGTACGTGCGGGCGAGGTCGTCGCCGGTGGACCAGTGGGTGCGGGCCCGCAGCGCCAGCACCCAGGCGCGGGTGCGGCTGGGCGGCTCGTGCTCGACCAGCTGCCAGGCCTCGGTGATGGCCTTCGTGGCCTCGGACCAGCGGCCGTTGGCCAGCAGCGCCTCGGTGAGCTGACGGCGGACGTCGGCGCGGGTGACGGGGTCGGCGTCGCGGTCGGCCAGTGCGGTGGCCGCCTGCGCGTACGCCAGCGCCCGTTCCGGGTGCCCGGCCGCGCCGGCGACGTAGGCGGCCTTGCGGGTGAGCGCGAGCTCGTCGATGCCCGCGTGCTCGGCGGGGTTCTCGACCGCCGGCCACAGCTCCAGCGCCTGCTCGACGTGGCGCAGCTCGGCCGCCAGCGCGCCGACCCGCATGGCGTCGTCGGCCGCCTTGACCGACGCGGCCAGCGCCGTCGGGAGGTCGTTGCTGCGCAGGCTGTGGTAGGCGAGCGCGCCGGCCAGTTCGTCCTGTTTCAACTCGACGATGCGGCGCGCATAGGCGGCGTGCAGCCGCACCCGCTCGCCCGGCAGCAGGTCGGCGTAGACCGCCTCGCGCAGCAGGGCGTGCCGGAACGTGTAGCCGCCCTGGTCGTCAGTGACGAGGATGTGGTGCTGCAGCGCCTCGCGCAGCGCGGCGTCGAGCTCGGCGTCGGGGAGGTCGACGACCGAGCGCAGCGCGGCGTGCCGGACATGCCGCCGCCCGGTGACGGAGATGGCGCCGACGACGCGCTGGGCGGCCGGACTGAGGGTCTCGACGCGCGTCAGCAGCACGTCGGCCAGCGCGGTGGGGATGCCGCCGGCCGGGCCCGTCGCGCTGGCCGCGACCAGCTCTTCGGCGAAGAACGCGTTGCCCTCGGAGCGCGCCGCGACGTCGGCCAGCAGGTCGGCGTCGATGCTGCCCTCGGCCAGCGCCTCGACGAACGCCAGCGCATCGGCCGGGGCGAACGGGGCGAGGTCGAGCCGCTCGACGACCGGCAGCCGGACCAGCTCCGCGAGCAGCGGCCGCAGCGGGTGCTGCCGATGGAGGTCGTCGGACCGGTACGTGCCGACGACCAGCAGCTGCTGCGCGGCCAGCCGCGAGACCAGGAAGGACAGCAGGTCGCGGCTGGAGGCGTCGCTCCAGTGCAGGTCCTCGACGGCCAGGACCACCGGCGCGTCGTCGCTCAGCTCGGCCAGCACGGTGAACATGGCGTCGAACAGCTGCAGCTGCCCGAGGTCGTTCTCCTCGCCCGACCGCGACGCCGTGGCGGGGGAGCGTCCGATGAGCCCGGACAGCGCCGGCCGGGCATCGACGAGGTCGGGACGCAGCCGCCGCAACTGCTCGACGACCTCCTTGAACGGCAGGTACGGCAGCCCGGCCTCGCCGACGCTGACACACCGGCCCAGCAGCAGGTGGGCGCCGGCCGCCTCGGCCTCGGCGGTGAACTCCGTCAGCAGGCGGCTCTTGCCGACGCCGGCGTCGCCGGAGAGCAGCACGGCGCCGCCGGTTCCCGCGCGGGCGCGGTCGAGCGCCGCGCGCAGCTGGGCGAACTCAGCGTTGCGCGCGGTGAACGGGACTCCGGTACCGAGCCGTGGCACGACACCGATGCTCGCATATCCCTCCGACAGTGTGGTCGGCATCGTCGGCCCGGGTCAGCGGACGACGCTGCCGGGCCGGGGGCGTACCCGGGAAGCGGTCGGCCGGGCCGGCGCCGGGCGGCGGCCCGGGCGCGCGGCGGCGATCGCCTCTTCGGCCCGGGTGCCGCG
>NZ_QUAL01000150.1 GCF_003579925.1 Jiangella rhizosphaerae
GCCGCCGCGGCCGCAGGCTCCCCGCCCGGCCGGTCCCACGCGGACGGCCCCGGCCGGTCCCCCGCGGCGGCCGGCGCCGGCACCGTCGGACTCGATCGCACTGCCGCTGATCGTCGGCGCCTTCCTCTTCCTCGTCGCGATGCCGCACGTCCTGCTCGCGATCGTGCTGGTGCTCGTCCCGTAGCCGGTACGTCAGCCGATCGTCGCGACGCGGACCGACCCCGTTGATCTTGGAGTTGTTCGGCGATTCCGGTCCGAAATGCCCGATGGATACCGGCGGTTCTCCAAGATCAACTTCGGGTGCGGGGGCGTCGACGGGTGCTTGCCGCGTTGGTCGCCCGCCGGCCGCCGACCCCGGATTGATCACGTTCACCAGGAAATTCCGTGTCGTACTACGCCTGCGATCGTGATGACGCTCGGGCAATCGTGGTGACGTACGCGATCGCCGAGGAGCACCACCGCCCACAGCCGGGCAAACCGGGACCAACGGGAACGCGGAACGTGGAAGTGCCCCCGGCCTCCACCCCGTCCCCCCTTGGTCACCGCCCGTTCTTCGCGGCAAGCGAATCGGGCAGCCGAGGGACGGAAGCCCCCGGCGAACGAGCAGCCCGGCCAACCGTCCACCCGCCCCGAAGTTGATCTTGGAGTAAGGCCGCTATTGCGACCCGGAATGTCCGATAGATACCGGCATTACTCCAAGATCAACTTTGATGAAGGGCGGCGCCGAAGGGCACGCGGCCTCAGGCGGCCGGGTCGGGCGCGCTGAAGTGCTGGTAGTCGGGGTCGGAGAAGAGGCCGCCCCACTCCCAGCCGATCCGCTCGAACGCCTGCCGCACGACGTCACCGTCGCGGATGACGCCGGGTACGGGCGGGGCGTCCGCGGTGCGGTCGACGTCCAGGAACGGGAGGGCCGCCGGCGGGCGCGCCTCGCCGTCCACGACGTACGGGTTCTGCACCGGGTTGATGTCGATGGCGCGCCCGTAGGCGTGGTTGGACCAGTGCGACTGGCCGGCCACGCGCCGGCAGTTGTAGCCCGACGTGTTGTTGGCGGCCATGGAGGCGTCGTCGTCGCCGCCGAACTCGTCGACCAGCAGCATGCGCTCGATGGGGAACCGGGCGGCGTAGAGCGCGGCGAACACGTCGACGACGTCGGCCGCGACGTCCGCGTGCACCACGAGCTCGCCGCGACGCGCGCGGCCGTCGAACCCGACATGGGTGACGGCGACGTGCCGCAGGTCGGTGAGCGGGACGGGGCACACCGCGGGATCGTGGCTGCGCATGCCGAGCTGCACCGACGGACCGATCGACTGGATGGACGACGCGAAGTCGGGCAGCCCGGGCTCGGCGCCGCCGGCCGCGTCGGCCGCGGCGCTCCCCGCGGCCGGGCCGGGTCCTGGGGCGAGTCCGGTGCAGCCGCGCAGATCGTGCCACTGGCTGACGGCGGCGGTGCGGGCGTCACCGGTGAGCGGGACCGGGCCGCCGCCCTCCGGGCCGAACCGCCCCGGCACCCACTCGTCGCCGACGACCTCGCCGTCGCGGACGGAGAGCAGCAGCACGCCGCTCTCCGAGGCGCGCCCGTGGTACCAGTAGAAGTTCCCGAGCCCGTAGGCGACATAGGTGTCGCCCCGCAGACCGGCGCCGTTCGGCGTGTGCGCGTGGGCCCCGACCACGATGTCGGCGCCGGCCTCGGCCAGCGTGCCGGCCAGATCCTGCTGGGCCGGGACCGGGCAGGCGTTGTACTCCTCGCCCCAGTGCAGGTAGACGACGACCAGGTCGTCCGTCGCCGCCGACTCGCGGACGGCGGCCGCCAGCGCCGCGGCCCCCGGTCCACGTGCGGACGCCAGACCCGGCCCCGTCCCGGGCGCCGCCGCCCAGAGGGGGTCGGCGCTCTCTCCGGGCGACGCGTCGGCGGCGTGGACGGCGATGTCGGTGCCCTTGATGTTCACCCGGTGCGGCGCGAAGGCCTGCCGGTCGTTGCGTCCGACGCCGACGACGGCCACGGCTGCGGTCTCGGCGGCCAGGATGGTGTCGTTCAGGCCGGCCGGGCCGAAGTCCGCGCCGTGGTTGTTGGCGACGGACACGACGTCCACCCCGGAGCGCCCGAGCACGTCGAGGGCGGCCGGGCCGGTGCGGAACCAGAACCGGTTCGACGGGTCCTCGAGCTCCTTGGCGGCCGGACGGCCCCGCAGCGTCAGTGCCGACTCGAGGTTGACCATCGCGAGGTCGGCGGCGTGCAGGACCTCCGACATCGGGCCCAACGTCGAACCGGCCGTCGCCGGCACGTCCCGGTACGCGCCCTCGAAGTGGACGTCGCCGGCGAACGCCAGTCGCACCGTCTCGGCATCGCGGTCGGCGGCCTGCGGCACCGGGGTGGCGTCCGGCGACGGGGCGGGCGCCGGGCGCTCGGACCGGCCGGTCTCGGGGACCGGCTCGACCCGTTCGTCCGGCAGCGGCGCACCAGCGATCACCGCCGCCGCGGCGATGCCCGCGACCAGTACGAGCCGGGGACGTCTCGCCATGATCCCGATGATAGGAGCCCGACCTCAGAGAACTCTGAGAACCGGGTCAGGCGCGCCCCCGGCGGATCGCGGCGATGATCTTGGGCCGCAGCTCGGCGACGGAGACGACCTCGTCGACCGATCCGACCTCGACCGCTCGCCGGATGTCGTGGATGCGGTCGAACTCGGCCGCCACCTCGGAGATCTTGTCCGCCCGCAGGGCCGCCCGCAGCTCGGCCAGCTCGACCAGCAGCGGCCCCCGCTCGGCCGGCGAGGCGGCCTCGATGCGCCGCTCCAGCGCGGCGACCGCCGGGTCGGCGGCCGCCCGCTTGTCGACCTCGGCGGAGAACACCACGGCCGCTGCCGGGGCTCCGCCGAGCACCGACGCGTAGGAGCCCTCCAAGGCCAGGACCGTCATCTGAGGGTTCAGCCGCTTGGAGAACACGACGAAGGCGCCGCCGTGATAGCGGGAGATCACGCAGAACACGATCGGGCCACGGAAGTTGACCACGGCCCGGCCGATCTCCGCGCCGTACTCCAGCTGCAGGTTGCGCATCGACTCCGGCGAGCCGTCGAAGCCGGACAGGTTGGCCAGCACCACCAGCGGCCGGTTGCCCGACGCCGCGTTGATGGCCCGGGCGATCTTCTTCGACGACCGCGGGAACAGCGTGCCGGCCGTGTAGGTGTCGGGACCGTCGGTGGGCGGGAACCCGCGCCGCGGCACCGGCTTGGACTCGATGCCGATCAGGCTCACCGAATGCCCGCCCAGCCGGGTGTCGGTGACCACCGCGGTCTCGGCGTCGGCCATCCCGGCCCACCGCTCGCGCAGCGGCGCGTCGGCGTCGGCGACGGCCCGCATCACCGTCCGGATGTCGAACGGCTTCTTCCGGTCCGGGTTCGCGGCGGCGGAGAACACGTCGCCGACGGTCGCGAACTCGCCGCCGTGCGGGTAGGTCGAGATGTCGCGGTCGTCGGGATCGGTGCTGACGGCGACCCGTGGCCCCGGCTCCCCCGGCACCACGTACGTCTGCTCGTAGTGCGCCATCAGGACGCCGATCGCCTCGCCCAGGTTCGGCACCCAGTACTGCGCCTGCCCGTTCGGGCCCATCACGCGGTCGTAGCCGCCGATGCCGAAGTTGTCCTCGGCCGACACGCTGCCGGAGAAGTCCAACGTCTGCTTGCCGGTGAGCACCATCGCCGAGTCCGGCGTCATGATCAGCACGCCGCGGGTGTGCATCAGCATGGTCGCCTCGGCGTTCCAGTACGGCTGGGCGCCGACATTGATGCCGGCGACGACCACGTTGATCTCGCCGCCGCGCTGGGTGAACTCGACGATGCGCCGCAGCGCCGCGGCCACCCAGTCCATGTTCTCGGTGCCGGAGTCCATCGCCACCCGGGCCCCCGCCGACAGCGCGAACCACTCCACCGGCACGGCGAGCCGCTCGGCCAGGTCGAGCGCGGCGATCACCCGCGCGCACTCGGCCTCGGCCAGCGCGCCGAGCGACTTGGTCGGGTCGCCGCAGAGCACGATGCGGGTCACGCCCTCGGGATAGAGCGGCGTCGGCGTCGTCACCTTGGCGACGATGATGCCGGCGCGGTTGCGGCCGCGGGGCCTGGTGACCTCGACCAGCGCGCCGTCGTCGTCGAGGTCGAGCTCGGTCAGCGTGCCGCCGCCGGCGAGCACGGCCTCCAGCTCGTAGGGGTAGACGAGTCCGCGACGGCGCGCCCGGAGCACCTTGGCGGCGTAGTCGTCCAGCGGCGCCAGCGGCTGCGTCGGCGGAGCGATCACGTCGGCGGCCGTGCCGGCCCCGGGCCGGGCGTGGAAGCGGATCGCGATCGGGTGCACCGCGCCGTCCTCACCGGCCACCTGCCCCTGGGCCAGCACCTCCTCGATCCCGGCGCCCTCGCTGAGCGGCGTGATCTTGGACTGCAAGGCGGTGAGCGAGTCGACGTCGGCCTCGACCACCGGCCAGACCGTCACCCAGACGTGGTTGACGTCCAGCCGGGCGCCCGCCCGGCCACGCGCGGTCCGGACCCGGCGGATCGCCTCCAGGCAGTGCTCGACGGCCCGTTCGGCGTGCGGCAGGCCGACCACGCGCCCGGCGTCGTCGCGCACCACCGCCAGCTGGCGGACCTGCGCGCACGCGATCAGCCGCCGGTCGGCCGGGTTGGTCTTGGCGACGGCCTCGTACAGGATCACGTCGCCCGGTGCCTCCAGCCGGGTGACGTCGAAGTGGATCAGGCGCCACAGGTTGAGGCGGCGGCCGACCATCGGATGCATCCCGCGCACGAGGTCGTCCTCGACCAGGGCGAACTCCGCCGCGTCGGGCACCGGCCGGAAGGTGAAGTAGTCGACGGCGCGGCCGGGCTCCGGGCAGGCCGCCACCGAGATCCGGCGCGCGCGGGCCGCGTACGGCTGCGCGCTGACCAGCCCGTTGAGCAGCGCCGACGCGTCCTGGGGATCGGCCGGCATGTCGCGCCAGCGCAGGTAGATCTCGATGATGGTGTCGTGGTCGTCCGCCATCAGGCCGCCGACCGCCGCCGCCAGGCCGCCCTCGACGGACGGATCGGCGGACAGTTCGGCGATGTCGGCGATGGTCGAGATCACCCGGGTGGAGCCGTGCTCCTCGGACTGGTACTCGGCCGTCACCACCGGGCGGCCGGCCACCTCGACGACGCGGACGTCGTGCAGCGCGTACTCGCGGTAGTGCCGGCGGATCAGCACCTCGAGCAGCGGTTCCGGCGCCGGAAAGTCCTCGAACATCCGGTCGCGGAGGAAGCCGACCAGCTGTTCGGGGATCTCCGTCAGCGCCTCGATGCGCCGCTCCCGATCGGGTGCGTCGGCGGACGTCAGGGCGCGCACCTCGGCGGCGACGCCGTCCAGCACCTGACGCCGCTCGGCGTCCACCAGCGGCTGGTCGAACCAGCGGAACCGGATCGACCGGGCCAGGTCGCCCACCACGGGGAAGCGCAGCTGGGTCGCCCGGACCATCCGCTCCAGCTCGGCGCGGGCGGCCCGCGCCAGGCCGGTCGCCGGTCGCGGCTCGGCCAGCCACCATTGCAGGATCGCCGTGGCGATCTCGACGTCGGTCTCGGCGTGCTGCTGGGCCAGGAAGATCCGGAACAGCGCCTGCGCCAGTCGCGGCGTGTGCTCCAGGTCGGTGACGCCGTAGTGCCGCAGCACGCGCAGGAGCCGCTCGCGGAAGTGCTCGGGCAGTCCGCCGCGCTCGGGGTCCAGCGACTGGAGGAAGGTGTGGAAGTGTTCGCGGGTGCTGTGCACGCGCAGCTCGGTGTGCGCCTCGTCGCCCGCCGGCCGGTTGCGGCTCAGCTCGGCGAAGTCGGTGAACAGCCAGAGCAGCCGCATCTCCGCCCGCAGCACCCGGAGCCGGTCGTCGTCGAGGTGGTCACGCAGCCGCAGGTAGTCCGCGATGGCCGCGCGCCGCTGATCCGGGTCGGCGTCGTAGCCCATCACCAGCCCGCGCAGCCGGTCGAGGGCCGCGATCGCCTGCTCGCGCTCGGTCCTGGCCGGTTCCAGCGCGGCGACCTCGGCCACCGGGTCGTCGCCGGTACCGCGCACGGCCGCCGGCGCCGAGGATGGGTCGCCGATCGGCTCCAGCCGGGCCAGCGGGGCGCCGGTCTCGACCTGGCTGCCGGCGCGGACGACCAGCTCCTTGACCCGTCCGGCGAACGGGGCCGGCACGACCGTCTCCATCTTCATGGACTCCAGCACCAGCACCGGAGCGCCGGCCGCGACCTCCTCGCCGACGGCGACCGGCGTGGCGACCACCAGCGCGGGGGCCGGGGCGCGCAGCATGCCGCCCTCGTCGCGGCTGACCCGATGGGTGACGCCGTCGACCTCGACCAGGTGCACCGGCGGATGGGTCGCCGTGACCAGCCGGAAGGTGTGCGCGCCGATGCGCAGCCGTCCGTGCACCTCGTCCAGCCGCTCCAGCCGCGCCTCGACGACCTGCTCGGCGCCGGCCGCGTCGACCAGCCCGACCTGGTAGGTGCCCGCCGCGCTGCGCCGCACCGTCATCGTCGACCGCTCGCCGCGCAGCTCGAGCTCGATGACCTGGCCGGGCTCGTGCTGCGTCTGCGGCCGGCCGCCCCGAGCGGTCTCCAGGAACCGGGCGATCTCGGCCCGCTCGGACTCCTCGTAGGCCTCGATCGCGGCCGCGACCAGCGCCACGCCCGCGTGCCGCCGGGACACCAGCCGGCCCTCGGCCCGGACGCGGTCGATCCACCCGGTGTCCGCGCAGACCAGGGTGTCGTCCCCGCCGGCGTCCAGTACGCGGCCGTCCTCGTCGAACGGCCCGCGCACCTCGGGCTGGTCCAGCAGCTCCAGCGCGAAGCTCTTGTTGGTGGCGCCGCCTTCGATCACCACGGTGGTCTCGGTCAGCGCCCGGCGCAGCCGGGCCAGCGCCTCGGCGCGGTCGGCGCCGTAGGCGATGATCTTGGCGATCATCGAGTCGAAGTCGGCCGGGATGGTGTCGCCCTCGGCGACGCCCGTGTCGACTCGGATGCCGGGCCCGGTGGGGAACTCCAGCCGGCTGACCCGGCCCGGCGCCGGGGCGAAGTCGCGGTCGGGGTCCTCGGCGTTCAGCCGCGCCTCGACGGCGTGGCCGCGCTCGGCCGGACGCTCACCCGTCAGCCGCGCGCCGGCGGCGATCTGCACCTGCAGCATGACCAGGTCGAGCCCGGTCACCGCCTCGGTGATCGGGTGCTCGACCTGAAGCCGGGTGTTCACCTCCAGGAAGGCGAACGACTTCTCTCCGGGGTGGTAGAGGAACTCGACCGTGCCGGCCCCCGCGTACCCGACGGCGACCGCCAGCCGCTCGGCCGCGGCCTTGACGTCGGCGACGGCGTCCGGCGGCAGCAGCGGCGAGGCGGACTCCTCGATCACCTTCTGGTTGCGCCGCTGGATGGAGCAGTCGCGGACGCCGACCGCCCAGGCCGTGCCCTGCCCGTCGGCGATGATCTGCACCTCGACGTGCCGGGCGCCGGTGACCAGCCGCTCCAGGAAGACGACGCCGCTGCCGAAGGCGCGCTCGGCCTCGTCCCTGGTGCGCTGGTAGGCGTCGGCGAGCTCGGCCGGCGACGTGATCCGGCGGATGCCGCGCCCGCCGCCGCCCGCGCTGGCCTTCAGCATCAGCGGGTAGCCGATGCGCTCGGCCGCGGCCAGCGCGTCCTCGAGCGTGTCGACGCCGCCGCGGCTCCACGGCGCGACCGGCACGCCGACCTCCTCGGCGATCAGCTTGGAGCCGATCTTGTCACCCAGCCGGCGCATCGCCTCGGCGCTCGGGCCGATGAACGTGACGCCGAGCTTGTCGCACAGCTCGGCGAAGTTCGGGTCCTCGGCGACGAAGCCCCAGCCGACCCAGACCGCGTCCGCGCGGGTCTCCGTCAGGGCCTGCTCCAGCTTGGACAGATCGAGGTACGGGCGCTGGGCGGCCGGGCCCAGCAGGTACGCCTCGTCGGCCTCCCGGACGAACGCGGCCGAGGCGTCGACGTCGGTGTAGAGCGCGATCGTGCGGATCGAGGCGGTGCCGCCCGCGGGTCCGGATCGGGCGTTGAGATCTCGCACGGCGTGGATGAGCCGCATGGCGGCTTCTCCCCGGTTGACGATCGCGATACGGGAGATGTCTGGCACCATTCGACCTTGTCAGGCGAAGCCCGGCCGATGCGTGCCGCCTCCCGCACAAGGTCGCGGCGCGAGGGTTGTCCGATCCCCACAACGCGGGCTCGCACCCGATCGCGTCGCCCGCGGCCGGTGGCGGCGCCGTCCTCGGATCACCGCGACTGGTCCATGCCACCGTTCCCGCCGTAGGCCAGGCCGGTCTGGTACGCGATGACCACGAGCTGCGCGCGGTCGCGGGCCTGCAGCTTCGTCATGGCGCGCTGGACGTGGGCGCGGACGGTGAAGGGGCTGAGGAACATCCGCTCGGCGATCTCCTGGTTGGACAGGCCGGTCGCGACCAGGGCCACCATCTCGCGTTCGCGCGGGGTGAGCGCGTCGAGCTGCTCGGGCCGGTGCGAGGGCGCGTCGTCGGCCGGGGTGGCCAGGAAACGGGCGACCAGTGCGCGGGTCGCGGCCGGCGAGAGCAGCGTCTCGCCGTCGGCGATCGTGCGGACGGCGTCCAGCAGCTCGGCCGCCCCGATGCCCTTGCCGACGAAGCCGCTGGCTCCCGCGCGCAGCGCCTGGGCGACGTACTCGTCGGTCTCGTAGGTGGTGAGGATCAGGATGCGAGTATCCCGCAGCTGCGGGTCGGCGCAGATCTCGGCGGTCGCGGTGAGGCCGTCCACGTCGGGCATCCGGATGTCCATGACCACCACGTCTGGGTGCAGCTCCCGGGTGAGGCGCACCGCTTCCCGGCCGTCGGCGGCCTCACCGACGACGGTGAGGTCGGCGGCGGCGTCGAACAACGTCCGGAACGCCTGGCGCAGGAGGGCCTGGTCGTCGGCGAGGAGCACCCGCACCGTCACGGCGCCTCCCCGGCCTTGGCGGGCGGGAGCGGCAGCTGGGTGGAGACGAGGAAGCCGCCCTCCGGGCGCCGGCGCGCGGAGAGCTGTCCGCCGACGGCGGCGGCTCGTTCGCGCATGCCGATCAGACCGTAGCCGGGTGGCCGGTCCGGCGGTGTGACCGTGCCGGTGGCCGGGTCCGCGGACGTGCGAGCGGTCCTCCCGTCGTCGGCGATGGTGATGGCCAGCCGGTCGCGGTTCCAGGCGAGGTCCACCCGCGCGTTGCCGGAGCCCGCGTGCTTGGTCACGTTGGTCAGTGCCTCCTGGATGATCCGGTAGGCGGTGAGGTCCACCCCCGGTGGCAGCGGCCGGGCCGTTCCCTCGTGGTGCACTGAGACCTCCAGGCCCGCGCGGCGGAACGACTCGAGGAGGGCGGGCAGCCGGGACAGCCCGGGCACCGGTTCGCCGGGCGCGACCGCGTCGCCTGATTGACGCAGCAGGCCGACCGTGGCCCGCAGGTCGTCGAGTGCGGTTCTGGTGGTCTCGATGACGTCCTCCAGGCTCTTGCGCGTCTGCTCGGGGCTGACGTCGAACACCTGGGCGGCGACCATGGCCTGAGCGTTGGCCAGGGTGATCTGGTGAGCCACGAGGTCGTGCAGCTCCCGGGCGATGCGCACGCGTTCCTCGGCGACCCTCCGGCGAGCCTCGCTCTCCCGGCTCTTCTCGGCACGGCGGGCCCGCTCCTCGACGGCCCCCAGGTAGGCCCGCCGGTTCCGCACCGACCACCCGAGCACCCCGGCCACCAACGGCACCGCGACCACGCTGCCCAGCCGCGTCACGTCCTGCCACGACAGGGTCTCGACGAGAGGGGTCGTCGAGACCAGCAGCGCCGCCGACAGCGGGACCGCGGCCGCCGCGCGCCGCTCGTCGCGTATCGCGAGGAAGTAGGCGGTGACGGCGACCGGGGCGACGACGAGCGGGGTCAGCAGCAGACCCACGGGGGCCACCACCATGCCGCACACGGTCGTGATGGCCAGTGCGGCCAGGGGCGCGCGGTGCCGCAGCGGCAGCGCGGCACACATGACCGCCGCCACCACGCACGCCGCGACCGGCGGCGGCCCGAACGTGCCGTCGGCGTGTATGACGCCGCCGGAGAGGCAGATCGCGAACGTGGTGGCGAGGATCGCCACCTCGCGTCTGACGTCCACCTTCGGCAGCACGCCGTCCACGATACGAGCAGGCACGCCGGCCGGCATCGTCCTCGGCAACCTTCCGTCCTGGTGCAGCTGCACTAGAGGACGTCGGTCACGAGAGACGACGACCGGCCGGTCGTCCGCAGGAAGCATGGGTGGCTGAATCGTCCGGCCCGGCCCGGACGGGAAGGCGGCTCGAGGAATGTCCACAGACAACGGCACCACGACCGACGCGGTCCGGCTGACGGACCTGCACAAGGTCTACGGCAAGCGCGACAACCAGGTGGTGGCGCTCGATGGTGTGACGACGCGGTTCGGCCGCGGCACGTTCACGGCGATCATGGGGCCGTCGGGCTCCGGCAAGAGCACGCTGCTGCAGTGCGCGGCCGGGCTCGACCAGCCGACGTCGGGTTCGGTCCTGCTCGAGGACCACGAGCTCAGCGAGCTGAACGAGACCGAGCTGACGAAGCTGCGGCGCGACCGGATCGGCTTCGTCTTCCAGTCGTTCAACCTGCTCCCGGTCCTGACGGTGCGGCAGAACGTGACGTTGCCGCTGCGGCTGGCCGGTCGCAAGCCGGCCAGAAGCCGGGTGACGAGCGTGCTGGAACAGGTCGGCCTGGCCGAGCGGAGCAGGCATCGTCCGGCGGAGCTGTCCGGTGGGCAGCAACAGCGGGTCGCCATCGCGCGGGCGCTGATCACCGAGCCCGCCGTCATCTTCGCCGACGAGCCGACGGGCGCCCTGGACACGGGGACCGCGCGGGGCGTCCTCGGGCTGCTCCGGCACGCGGCGCGGACGGCCGGCCAGACGATCGTGATGGTGACGCACGATCCGGTCGCGGCGTCCTACGCCGATCGCGTCCTGTTCCTCGCCGACGGCCGTCTGGCCGGTGAGCTGCATTCGCCGACGGCGAAGGCCGTGGCCGAGCGGATGACCCGTCTGGGCGCCTTCGCCGACGACGACGCGCCTCTCCCCTCCTCGGCGAGGGTCGCGGGAGGGCAGCGCTGATGGTGCGACTCGCGCTTCGGACCCTGCGGTTCCGGACGGGCACGTTCGTGGCGGCGTTCCTCGCCATGTTCTTCGCCGCGGCCATCGTGATGGCCTGCGGCGGGCTGATCGAGACGGGCATCCGCACGGCCGTTCCGCCGCAGCAGCTGGCCTCGGCCGACATCGTCGTCGCCGGCGATCAGGAGTACGACGCTCTCGGGGGCGACCCGGACGAGCCGGCGATCCTTCCCGAGCGGGTCCGCGTCGACGCGGGGCTCGAGGACGCGATCTCGGGCCTTCCGGGCGTGCAGGACACCACGACCCACGTCTTCGACGGCGACCCGCCGGCGGGGACCGTCGACGCGATCGGTGTGCTGCTCGCGCCCGGCGCGGACCTGGGCGAGGTCCGGGAGCGGATCGACGCCGAACTGGACGGCGCCGTCACGCTTGTGGGCGACGAGCGGGGCCGGGCGGAACTGCGCGAGGCCATGGGCACCAGTGTGAACATCGTCGCCCTGGCCGGCGTCTTCACGGCCTTCGCGATCATGGTGTCGATCTTCGGCGTAGCGTCGATGCTCGCCCTGTCGATCTCTCAGCGCCAGCAGGAGCTCGCGCTGCTGCGGGCCATCGGATCCACCCCCCGTCAGGTGCGCCGGCTGATCCTCCGCGAGACGCTGGCCCTGTCGCTGCTCGCCACCGCGCTCGCCGTCGCCCCGGGCCGGTTCCTGGGTGAGTTCGTGTTCGACCAGCTGGCCGATCGCGGCATCGCCACCGAAGGAGTGGCCTTCCACCAAGGCTGGATACCGACGGTGGCCGCGATCGGGATAGCGGTCGTCGCGGCCCTCGCCGGAGCCCTGGGCGCCGGGCGCCGAGCCGCGCGCATCAAGCCGGCCCAGGCCCTCGCCGAGGTCTCGCTCGAGGGCAGGCTGATCGGCGGGTGGCGGGTCGTCCTCGCGCTGCTCCTGCTCGGTGGCGGGGTCGCGCTGACCGTCGTGACCGTCGCGGTGATGAGCGGACCACTCGCCCCGGCCACCGCCGCGCCCGCCGTCATCCTCTTCGCCATCGGGTTCGCCCTGCTGGCACCCGTCCTGGCGAAGGTCATGACGTTCGTCCTGCAGTGGCCCGTCCGCGCGCTGGGCGGCGTGACCGGCCGGCTCGCGATGCTCAACGCCCGCGGCCGGACCCGCCGGACGGCGGCCGTGATGGCGCCGGTCATCCTGCTGACCGCGGTGGCGACGGGCATGGTGTACCTGCAGACGACCAACGACGACGCCGACCGGCGGATCTTCGCCGACAGCCTGGTCGCCGACGCGGTGGTGACCGCTGAGGACCGGCTCGATCCGGAGCTGGTCGAGCGGATCGACGAGCTGCCCGGCGTCGCCGGCGCGTCGGAGTACGTCGGCAGCACCGGGTTCATCGAGAACCCGGAGGACCGATCGCCGGCGGGCGAGGGCTGGAACCTCCAGGGAGTCACGGCCGACGGCGCGGCCGCCACCACCCCCGTCGACGTCACCGCCGGCGCCCTCTCCGACCTGCACGGCGACACGGTCGCGATCGAGGACCGGCACGCCGGCAGGCTGGGCGTCGACGTCGGCGACACCATCACGCTGCGGATGGGCGACAACACCACGATCGACGCCCAGGTGGCCGCGCTGTTCTCCGCCCCCGACGGCTACGACACGCTGCTGCTTCCGGCCCGGACCCTGGCCGCGCACACCACCGAGGGGGTCGCGACACGGATCCTGGTCAGCGCCGACGACGACACCGCTCCCGAGACCCTCGTGGCCGACCTGACCCAGGAGCTCGCCGCCGAGGACGGACTGACCGTGAGCGGCCGCGACGTCCTGTTCAGCGAGTACGACGAGCAGCGGACGACCGCCACGGTCGCGATCTCCATCATGGTGATCATGATCGCCGGGTACGCGGCGATCACGGTGATCAACACCCTGGCGTCGAGCACCACGGCGCGGCGGCGGGAGTTCGGCCTGCAGCGGCTCGCCGGCTCGACTCGCGGCCAGGTGATGCGGATGGTCGCCCTGGAGGGCGCGATCGTGGCCGTCAGCGGCGTCGCGCTGGGCACCATGGCCTCGAGCGCGATCCTGGTCCCGGTCAGCCTCAAGCGCCTGGACTCGGTGCTGCCTTCGGGTTCGCCGCTGATCTACGCGGCGACCGCCGGCCTGGCCGTCGTACTGACCCTCGCCGCCACGCTGCTCCCCGCCTGGCGGGCGACGCGCGGCCGGCCCGCCGAGTCCGCCCTCGCCATCGAATAGCCAGTGCCCCCGGTCGGACTCGAACCGACACTGTTCAGCTTTTAAGGCTGATGCCTCTGCCGATTGGGCTACGGGGGCCGCCCATCAGTATCGCGCCCGGTCGGCCGCATGTCTCCCGGCGAACCTCGCATTACGGACACGATCGGATCACGTATCACCGCTACAGGTAGGTCTGCCGCGGGAAGACGGCGTGAGCCCCGGCCACGCGGTCGAGGAACAGGAAGCCGGCGCAGTGGTCGATCTCGTGCTGCAGCGCCCGGGCCTCGAACGCGTCGGTCTCGACCGTCAGCTCCTCGCCGCTGCCGGGAAGCAGGCCGCGCACCGTCAGCCGGGTGGCGCGCTTGACGTCGCCCGTGAGGTCGGGCACGGACATGCAGCCCTCGCGGCCCTTCTCCTTGCGGGTCGCCTCGACCACCTCGGCGTTGCAGAGGACGAACGTGCCGTGCGTGGTGCGGGTCTTCGGGTGCCGGCTGACGTCGACGGCGAAGACATGGGCGGCGACGCCGACCTGGCAGGCGGCCAGGCCGACGCAGCCGGGCGAGACCCGCATGGTCGCGACGAGGTCGGCGGCGAGCTGAACGACCTCCGGGTCGGCCGGGTCGACCAGCGGCGACGGTGCGGACAGGACGGGGTCGGGGGCGCGGACGACGGTCAGCACGCGGCCCGGCACCCCGAGGTCGGCCTCGGTCCAGTCGGCGATGCTCACAGGACGTCGGTCTCCTGCGGCCGCAGCGTGACCCCGACGCCGAGCCGCGCGCCGGCGTCGCGGAGCTGCCCCGCGACGGCGTCGGCGTCGGCGTCGCCGGGGAGGTCGACCTCGGCGACGGCGACGTAGAGGTCGCCGGCGAGGCGGGTGGTGAGGTCGGTGATGTTGCCGCCGGCCGCCGCCACGACGCGCGTCACGGCCGAGACGATGCCGGGGCGGTCGCCGCCGTGCACGGTGAGCACGTACGGCCGCCGCCCCAGCACGTCGGCGGCGTCCTCGTCGGGCACGGCGGCGGCGGACACCTGGAGCCGTCCGTCGGCGGTCAGCGGAGCCAGCGCCTCCTCGACCTCACCGGGCGAGCGGTCGCCGGAGCAGATCAGCATCATGGCGAAATGCCCGCGCAGCAGGGTCATGGTGGAGTCTTCGAGGTTCAGGCCGAGCCCGGCGAGGCCGGCGGTGGCGTCGGCGATGATGCCGGGGCGGTCGTGTCCGATGACGGTGACGGCGATGAGGCTCACAGGCTCCATCCAACCGGACGCACCATCGGCAGGTCACTTCGGCCGTCGCGATGCGGGCGGACGGCCAGCACCTGGTCGATTCCGATGCGTGCGGCGTCGAACGAGACGGCCGACGCCGCCATGTAGAGCCGCCAGACCCGGGCGCGGCCCTCGCCGGCGAGATCGACGGCGCGATGCCAGTCGCGTTCCAGGTTGGCGACCCACGCGCGCAGCGTGCGGGCGTAGTGCTCGCGCAGCGCCTGAACGTCGCGGACCTCGAACCCGCCGGCCTCCAGCCGCCCGACGACGTCCCCGATCGGGATCAGCTCGCCGTCGGGGAACACGTAGGCGTCGATGAAGGTGCGCCGCGGCCGGGCCAGCCCGCCGGGGCGCGGCCGCCCCGATCGCACGATCTGGTGGTTGAGCAGCCGCCCGCCGGGCCGCAGCAGGCTGTACAGCCGGGCGGCGTACTCGGGCCACATCGCCGCGCCCAGGTGCTCGGCCATGCCGACGCTGGCGACGGCGTCGAACGGGCCGTCGCCGACGTCGCGCCAGTCCTGCACGCGGATCTCGACGGCGTCGGACAGGCCGGCGTCGGCGACCCGCTGCTTGGCGTACTCGGCCTGCGGCACCGAGAGCGTCACGCCGACCGCCTCGACGCCGTGGTGCTGGGCGGCGTGCAGCACCAGCGAGCCCCAGCCTGAGCCGACGTCGAGCAGCCGCATGCCGGGCCGCAGCCCGAGCTTCTGGCAGATCAGCTCGTTCTTCGCCCGCTGGGCGTCCTCGAGGGTGGCGGCGTCGCCGGTCCAGTAGGCGCACGAGTAGACCATCGACGGGCCGAGGACCAGCTCGTAGAAGTCGTTGCCGACGTCGTAGTGGTGGCTGATGGCGGCCTGGTCGCGGCCCTTGGAGTGGCGGTCGCCGGCCAGCACGACCTCCTCGGGTGGCGGCTTCAGCGGCGGCCCGACGGCGCCGAGCACGACGGCCAGGCGGATCACCTCGGCGCGGTCGGCGGCGGTGAACCGGCCGTGGTGGTCGCCCAGCTCGCGCAGGGTGTCGTCGAGCTTGGTCAGCGCCTCGTCGAGGTCGCCCTCGACGTCGATCTCGCCGGCCACCCAGCCGCGCGCCAGGCCGATCTCGTCGGGCTGCCACAGCAGCCGGCGCAGCGCCCGGCGGGAGTGGATGACCAGCACCGGACCGTCCGCCGGACCGGCGTGCGCGCCGTCCCAGGTGCGGATGCCCAACGGAAGCGGGCGCCCCAGCAGCCGCTCGACCAGGCCGGCGATGCGTCCCGCCGCTCCCCCAGTGGACATGGCGACCTCCTGTCCGCGCGACACGAACACCCCACCCATCACGCTAGCGAGACGGGTGGGGTGGCTGCCACGGCTTTCGGCCGAGGCTGCCCACGGCGGGCGGGGGCCTGCGCGGTGGCTCAGCCGCGCTGGAGCCGGCCGCCCGCCGTGGCGGCGGTCTCCGACGGCTGCTGCTCGGACGGCGCGGGCGTCACGGCCCGCGGCGCGACGGGCGCAGCGGCTCGGCGGAAGTCCTCGCGTGGCATCCGCATGCGGCCGAGCGTGACCACCTCGCGCTTGAACAGCAGCGCGAGCGTCCAGTCGACCACGACGCGGAACTTGCGGTTGAACGTCGGCATCTTGCTCATGTGGTACGTGCGGTGCATGAACCAGGCCGCGAAGCCGCGGACCTTGACGCCGTACGTGTGCGCCACGCCCTTGTACAGGCCGAGGCTGGCCACCGAGCCGATGTACTTGTGCTTGTACGGCTTCGGCAGGCCGCCCTCGAGGTCGGCGATGATGTTCTTGGCCAGCAGCTTCGCCTGACGCACCGCGTGCTGGGCGTTCGGCGCCGTGTACACGCCGGACTCGCCGGCGGTGAGGTCGGGGATGGCCGCGTTGTCGCCGGCCGCCCAGGCGTCCTCGACGCCGTCGACGCGCATCTCCGGCAGGCAGCGCACGCGGCCCTTCTCGTCGAGCGGCAGGTCGCTGCTGGCCAGGACGGGGTTCGCCTTGACGCCCGCGGTCCAGACGATGGTGTCGGCGTCGAACGGACGGCCCTTCGACAGCACGACATGGCCGTCGACGCAGGACTTCAGCAGCGTCTCGAGGCGGATCTCGATGTCGCGCTTGCTCAGCTCGACGACGGTGTATTCACCCATCTCCGGACCGACCTCGGGCAGGATGCGCCCGGCCGCCTCGACCAGCACCCACCGCATGTCGCTGGGCTTGAGCTGCGGGTAGTACCGCAGCGCGTAGCGGGCCATGTCCTCCAGTTCGCCGAGCGCCTCGACGCCGGCGAACCCGCCGCCGACGAAGACGAACGTCAGCGCCCGCTTGCGCACCTCGGGGTCGGTGGTCGAGGCGGCGACGTCGAGGCGGTCGAGGACGTGGTTGCGCAGCGCGATGGCCTCTTCGATCTGCTTGAAGCCGATGCCGACCTCGGCGAGGCCCGGGATGGGGAGCGTGCGCGAGATGGACCCCAGCGCGACGACGATGATGTCGTAGCCGAGCTGGTACTCCTCGCCGATCTCGGGCTTGACGGTGACCGACTTGGTGGCGTGGCTGATCGAGGTGACCTCGCCGGTGATGACGTTGCAGCGCTTCAGCACCCGCCGCAGCGGCACGACGACGTGGCGCGGCTCCAGCGATCCGGCCGCGGCCTCGGGCAGGAACGGCTGGTAGGTCATGTAGGACCGTGGGTCGATGACGGTGATGCGGGCCTGACTCCGCTTGAGAGAACGCTGCAGGCCCAGCGCGGTGTACATGCCGACGTACCCGCCGCCGACGATGAGGATGTGCGGGGTACCGGTGCGTCCGACTCTCCCGTTCATGCTTCCAGAGTAGCGCTTGTGAACACATTCACAAGCCCTTCGACGGTGCGCTCCGCCACACCCGCGGCGTCTCAGACCGGAAGCTGTGTCCCAGCTCCTCGCCGAGGCCGAAATAATGCCGGAAGTTGTAGATCAGCGGGCTCCACCGCGTGGGGTCGACGTGCTGCGTCCCGGGCACGACGACGTCCGGGTCGGCATGCACCCGCAGCACGCGGGCCTCGACGATGACGAACTCCTCCCCGGCGTCGCGCCGGACCGCGGCCGCCGTCGCCTCGAGCTGCAAGGGGCACTCGGCCACCACCGGTGAGCCGACCAGCTCCGCGGGCGCGGGCGTCAGGCCGGCGGCGGCGAACTTCTCCGGTTCGTACTGGAACCGCGGCTTGCTCGCGGGCACGGGGTCGCGTCCGGTGAGCGGGGCGAGCCGCTCGACCGCCGGCCAGTGGTCCGGCCCGGGAAAGTTGATCGTCAGGTCCGGTCTCTCGGCGAGGTTGGCCGCGGTCTGTCCCTCCGCGCCCAGTCCTAGCACCACCACCTGGCCCAGCGCCCACGCGGACGACATCGGGGCCAGGTTGGCCGAGCCGTCCGGGTTCTCGGTCGCCAGCAGGGCGACGGGGGTGCCGACGTACAGGATGCTGGGGGCGATCGTCACGTGCTCCATGACGGCCGACGCTAGGCGGCCGACGGTTCGGCGCCGGCCGAACCGTCGCCGGGCGATGATGGTGGACATGACCGACACCGCAACGGCAGCAGCGGCGCTGGCCGGCGTGGCCGGGCTGCTCGCCGATCGCACCCGCGCGACGGTCTGCCTGGCGCTGATGGACGGCCGGGCGTGGACCGCCGCCGAACTGGCCGGCGCCGCCGGGGTCGCGCGGTCGACGGCCACCGAGCACCTGAACCTGCTGGTGGCCGGTGGCCTGCTCATCGAGGTGCGGCAGGGCCGCCACCGCTACGTGCGGCTGTCCGACGACGCCGCCGAGTTGGTCGAACGGCTGTCCGCGGCCGCGCCGCCGGGCTCGCCGCCGCCCGTGCGCTCGCTGACGACGGCGCATCGGCAGCGCGCGCTGGCCGCCGCCCGCACCTGCTACGACCACCTGGCCGGCACGCTCGGCGTGGCGGTCACGGACGCCATGACGGCGCGCGGCCTGCTGTCGTGGGACCGCGGTCTCTCGCTCACCGGCGACGGCGAGCACTGGTTCACCGCGCTGGTCGGCGCCTGGCCGCCGGCAACGCGGCGCCCGCTGGTGCGCTCCTGCCTGGACTGGACCGAGCGCCGCCCGCACCTCGGCGGCGCCACCGGCGCGGCGCTGTGCGCGCACGCCGTCGAGGCGGGCTGGGTGGTACGGTCCCGGCGCTCCCGCGCGCTGCGCGTCACCGACGCCGGCCGGGCCGCGCTCCGCGAGCAGCTGGGGCTCGAGCTCCCGCCGGCCGGCTGAGAATTTCTCGCCGCTGGGTGTCGATTCCGGACGCCGCCGCGTGACGGATCGGGTGAAGGCACGACGAGAAGGGACTCTCCCATGGCGCACTACCTGATCCTCATCTACGCACCCGCCCGGACGACCGGTACCGCAGCGGACCGCGTCGCGAACGACCGGCACGCCGACGAGCTCGCGGCCGCCGGCACGATGCTCGCCGCGTTCGCGCTGCAGCCCGGCGCCGAGGCCCGGTCGGTCCGTGCCGACGGCGTCACCGACGGCCCGTTCCTGGAGACCAAGGAGGTCGTCGCGGGCGTCTACGTCGTCGAGGCGCCCGACCTCGACACCGCCGTCGCGATCGCCGGGCGGAACCCCGTCGTGCGGCAGGGCGGCGGCGTCGAGGTGCGCGAGATCGAGAGCGGCACGATCCCGGGCTGACGCGGGCCGACGTTCAGCCGGGCTCGGCGGCCCTGGTGAAGACGTCGTCGAGCATCTCGGCGGTGAGCTTGCCGGTGAAGGTGTTCTGCTGGCTCGGGTGGTAGCTGCCGATCAGCCGCACCGGCGCCGACCCGTCCTCCCGGTACAGCGTCACCTCGGCGCCGTGACCGAACACCGGCCGCGGCCGGGGCACCGTCAGCCCGGCCCGGCCGAGCGTCCGCAGCGCGGCGGCCCACGCGAACGACCCGAGCGCGACCGCCGCGCGCACCGTCGGCAGCACGACCTCGACCTCGCGGTCCAGCCACGGCGCGCAGGCGTCGCGCTCCTCCGGCGTCGGCTTGTTGTCCGGCGGCGCGCAGCGGACGGCGGCGATGATGCGGGTGCCGATCAGCTCCAGCCCGTCGCCGGCGTGGGTCGCCGTCGGCTGGTTGGCGAGGCCTGCGCGGTGCAGAGCGGCGTAGAGCCAGTCGCCGCTGCGGTCGCCGGTGAAGACGCGGCCGGTCCGGTTGCCGCCGTTGGCCGCCGGCGCGAGGCCGAACACCAGCACCCGCGGCCGCGGGTCACCCCAGCCCGGAGTCGGCCGGCCCCAGTACGGCTGGTCGGCGAACGACTTCCGCTTCTCCCGGGCGACGTCCTCGCGCCAGGCCACCAGTCGCGGGCAGGCCCGGCACACCGACGACCGCGCCACGACCTGCGGGAGCGACGCACCGGCCGCGAGCCGGGAGACGTCGCCAGCGGACGCCGCCACCGGCGTGTCCGCGTCGGCCGGGTCGCCCGGCCAGCCGGTCCCGGGCGGGACGGGACTGGGGAACGGTTCGCCGGTGAGCGGATGAGGCAGCAGCACGCGGCCCATTCTGCCGGGCCGTTCCGCCGACCCGCGGTGGGTCCGCCGGGTACGCGCGGCCGCGTTGGGGCTCTGCTGTCTCATCGGACAGCAGACCACGATCGCGCGATGGAGCTCTGCCGGCTCATCGGACCGCAGAGCTCCAGCACGGTGACAAGCCACCCGATCCGCCGAGCCGCCGCAACGGGCCGCGCAGGGCGCGGAGGCCGTGAACCGACACGCTGCGGTGATCTGAACGGCGGTTGAACGGTGCGGGCCGACGCGCCGGCGCGCCGGGCTCAGCCCGAGACGATGCTCCAGGCGATGCCGTCGAGGATGTCGTGCTCGCTGACCAGCACCTCGTCGACACCGGCGCGGTCGACGACGCAGCGCAGCACCAGTGCGCCGGCGGCGATGACGTCGGCGCGGCCGGGGTGCATCGGCCCGATGGCCAGCCGCTCGTCGTGGGTCAGCGTGAGCAGGTAGTCGCTGATCTCGCGCACCCGCGCCGCCGGGATGCGGGAGTGGTGGATCGCCGCGGAGTCGTACTCGGCCAGCTCCAGGTGGATCGCGGCGACCGTGGTGACCGAGCCGGCCAGTCCGACCAGCGTCCGGGCGTCGCCGATCGGCACGACGGCGGCGGCCTCGTCCAGCCCGGCCTCGATGTCGGCGCGGGCCGCGGCGACCTGGTCGGGGGTGGGCGGGTCGGTCAGGAACCGCCGTTCGGTCAGCCGGACGCAGCCGATGTCGACGCTGCGCGCGGCGGTGACGCCGGACGAGCCGAGCGCCAGCTCCGTCGAGCCGCCGCCGATGTCGACGACGAGGTACGGCGCACCCTCGCCGTACGGGAGCCCACGGACGGCCCCGGCGAAGGAGAGCCCGGCCTCGGCCGCGCCGGAGACGACCTCGGGCTCGACGCCGAGCACGCCGACGACGCCGGCGACGAACTCGTCGCGGTTGGCGGCGTCGCGGGTGGCGCTGGTGGCGACCATGCGGACGTGGTCGGCGCCGAGCTTCTCGATGACGGCGGCGTACTCGCGCAGCGTCTCGAGGGTGCGGGCCAGCGCCTCGGGGGCGAGCACGCCGGTGCGGTCGACGTCCTTGCCGAGCCGGACGATGCGCAGCCGGCGGTCGAGGTCGTGCTGGCCGTTCCCCGCGGGGTCGAGGTCGGTGACCAGGAGCCGGATCGAGTTGGTGCCGCAGTCGATGGCGGCGACGCGGGTCATTCGGGGCTCCAGTCGCAGGTGGCCGGGGTCCACGACGGCGCCATCAGCTCCAGCGCGCGGTCGCCGAACGGGTTGACGCCCGGGCCGGCGGCCAGGCTGTGCGCGACGAGGACGTGCAGGCACTTGACGCGGTCGGGCATGCCGCCCGCCGTGACGCCGGCGATCTCCTCGACGTGGGCGATCGCCTCGCGCCGGGCGAGGTACGACTCGTGCGCCGCGCGGTAGGCGGCGGCCAGGTCGGGGTCGGCGGCCAGCTCGTCGGTCCACTCGCGCATGACGCCGCCGGACTCGAGCGTCGACGTCGCGGCGACGGCGCGCGGGCAGGTCAGGTAGTAGAGCGTGGGGAACGGTGTGCCGTCGGGCAGGCGAGGCTCGGTCTCGACGACCGACGGGTGGCCGGCGCCGTCTGCGCCGCATCGCGCCGCGATGGCCCGGACGCCGCGGACCGGGCGGCCGAGCTGCTGGGTGACGGTGTCGAGGTCGGTGGGGGTGGGCGGGGTGGCGGTCACTCGGCTGCGTCGTCCCTGGAGTCGTCCGGCTGCTCCGGCGGCGGGCTGTCGGCGAACGTCACCGAGGCCCACAGCCGCTCGTACCAGGTGCCCTGGCCGGACGGCGGCAGCCCACCGGCCTCGGCGGCGCTCGTCTCGTCGGCGGCGTTCTCGTCGGGCAGCACGATGTAGCTCTGCTCGCCGGGCAGCACGAAGCCGAGCCGCTCGCGGGCCTGGGCGGCCACGTAGGCGGGGTCCTCCCACAGCCGCAGCTCCTGCTCGAGCTGCTCGACGGACGCGGTCAGCTCGTCCTGCTCGCGCTGCAGCTCGACCCGCTCGCGATGTTGGTCGAACCAGGCGCGCAGCGGGTAGGCGTACGACACCAGCAGCACCGCCAGCACGAGCGCGAGCACCGCGGCCCGGCCGGTGACCGACGGGCGGCCGCCGGGCTTGGTCTGCGGGCGGCGCGGTGGCGGCGGCGGAGGCGGCCCGTCGCCGGCCTCGACCGAGGTGC
>NZ_QUAL01000162.1 GCF_003579925.1 Jiangella rhizosphaerae
CGGCTCGGGCGGGGCGCCGCCACGCCGGCCCGGGACCGCCGCGGCCCGCAGCGCCGCGGCGTCGACCCCGGGACCCAGGTCCGCACCCCAGTGCAGGACCCGCGGCAGCCACGGCGTCTGCAGGTCCAGCACCAACGCGACCCCGGCCCGGGCCAGCGTCACCATGCGGTCGTCCATCGCGATCCCCTCAGGCGGCGGCAACGTCCGGATCAGCCTGTCAGACCGCCGTGCGCGGTCAGGAGGCGGCCGCCTTGAGCTGCTCGACCAGCCCGTCGACCGCGGCGACCGCGTCGGCGTTGAGGCGCCCCCACGGCGCCCGGGCCGCACCGGCGTCGGGGCCGAACCGGTTGATCAGCTCCTTGACGACCGGGATGGAGCCCCACCGGTCGGCGACGGCGGCGATCTGGCGGAACGGACGGTGCAGCGCCAGCGCCGCCTCGACCTCACCGGCGAGGATGCGCGATCGCACCTCCCGCGCGACCGGGGCGAGCACGTTGTACAGGCTGCCGATGGCTCCGGTCGCGCCGCAGGCTACGCCGGCCGGCAGCAACTCGTCCTTGCCGAAGTACACCCGGACGCCCTCGGCGGCCTCGCGGGTGCGGATGAACTCGAGCAGGTCACCGTCGGTGAACTTGACGGCGCGCAGGCTCGGCACCCGGCTGACGGCCTGCTCGACCACCGCCGACGGCGCCGCGCGCAGCCCCGTCATCGACGGGATGTGGTAGTAGCACAGCGGCACGTCCGGCGCCGCCTCGGCGATCTCGGCCAGGTAGTCGACGATGGCCGTGACCGAGGGCGGCTCGCCGTAGAACGGCGCCACCGCGGCGATGAGGTCGACGCCGGCGTCGGCGGCGTGCCGGGCCAGCCGCCGGGCGTCCACCAGGCTGAGGTCGCCCACGTGCGCCCCGAGCAGCAGGCGGTCGCCGCGGTGCTCGGCCCAGGCGCTGATCAGCTCGGCCCGTTCGTCGACCGTCAGCGCCATCGACTCACCGGTGGTTCCGCCGACGAACGCGCCGTCGATGCCCAGCGCGACCAGCCGCTCGGCCTGTGCGGGGACCACCTCGGCGGCCAGGCTCTCGTCGGCCCGGAACGGGGTCGGCGTGGCCGCCCACAGCTCGAACGCCTCCGCGGTGTCTGTGCTCATGCACGTGCTCCTCTAACTCTTGGTGGCACCGGCGGTGAGACCGCCGACGATGTAGCGCTGCAGGAAGACGAAGACGACGATGATCGGCAGCGCGACGACGACGGAGACGGCCATCAGGTCGTTCCAGCGGGTCCCGAACGAGTTCGTCAGCCCGGCCAGCACGACGGTGATCGGCTGCATGCCCTCGTCGGAGGCCAGGGCCAGCCCGAACACGAACTCGCCCCACGCGCCGAGGAAGCTGATGACCGCGACGGTGATCAGCCCCGGCACCGACACCGGCAGCGCGACCCGCAGGAACGCCGTCCACGTCGTGCAGCCGTCGATCTTGGCCGCCTCGATCACCTCGCCCGGCACGGACAGGAAGTACGGCCGCAGGATGGTGATGGCCAGCGGGATCGCCAGCGAGCAGTTCGCCAGGATCAACCCCACGTAGGAGTTCACCAGGTCGGCCCGGCTGAAGATCACGAACATCGGCAGCGCGAGGTTCACGGCCGGGATCATCTGCACGACCAGGAACAGCAGCATCAGCAGCGCCACGAACCGCACCCGCAGCCGGGCCAGCGCGTACGCCGCCGGCACCGCCACCGCCAGCGTCACGACCGTCGTCCCGACGGCGATGACGGTGCTGTTCAGCAGCCCGCGGCCGATGCCGGCATGGTTCACGACCGTCTCGGTGTACGAGGTCAGGGTGATCGGCGACGGGAACAGGTCCGGCGGCGTGGCGAAGATGTCCGACGAGTCCTTCAGCGACGTCGCCAGCATCCAGTACACCGGCAGCAGGTAGGCGATCGTGATGAGGACGCCGCCGACGCTGAGCCAGCCGCGCCGCCGCCGGGCCGCTGTCGCCGTCATGACAGCTCCTCGCGGCGCAGCGACCGGAAGTAGAACACCGACAGGCCGAGCGGCACGATCAGCATCAGCGTGGTCGCGACGGCGCCGGTGTCGAACCGGAAGAACTCGAACGCCTCGTTGTAGGCGTAGATCGGCAGGATCATCGTGGCCTCACCGGGACCGCCGCGGGTCATCAGGAACACCGTGTCGAAGGTCTTGAAGGTGGAGATGAAGCACAGCAGCAGCGCGGTCAGGTTGACCGGCTTCAGCAGCGGCATCGTCACGCTGGTGAACCGCCGCCACGCCCCGGCGCCGTCGATCTTCGCCGCCTCGTACAGCGTGTCGGGGATGCCCTGCAGCCCCGCCAGCAGCAGGATCATGATGAAGGGCGTGAACGACCACGCCGTGGCGATCACCACCGCGAACAACGCGGGGACGGGCCGGGCGAGCCAGAACATGTCGCCGTCGACGAGTCCGACGGCTTCGAGCAGCGTGTTGATCAGCCCGTAGCTGCCGTCGAGCATCCACCGCCAGACGTTCGCGCTGACCACGGTCGGCAGGATCCAGGCGAGCAGCAGCAGCGAGCGCATGAGGTTGCGGCCCGGGAAGCGCTGGTTGAAGTACACCGCCAGCGCCATGCCCAGGGCGAACGCGACGGCGACCGCGAGCCCGGTGTAGAGCAGCGAGATCACCAGCGCGTGCCAGAACTCGTCCCGGCCCAGCTGGTCGGTGTAGTTCTCCCAGCCGACCCACTCGGCCCCGCCGGTGACGATCTGCGCGACGCCGACGTCACGGAAGCTGAGGTCGATGTTGAAGATCAGCGGGTAGAGCACGGTCGCCGCGACGAAGAGGACCGCGGGGAGGACGAACAGGTGGTCGCCCCAGCGCCGGGCCCGCCGCGGGGCCCGGGCCGGAGTGGTGCTCGCCGTTCCCGGCGGGGCGACGGTGGTGGTCACTCGACGTTCGCCAGCGCCTCGTCGATCTGGCCCTGTGCCTCGGCCAGCGCGTCCTCGACGCTCGCCCCGCCGCCCGCGGCGGCCTGCAGCGCACCCTGGATGCGGGTCAGCACCTCCGACGACGCCGCGGCGAGGTCGCCCTCAGGCGCCCAGGCCTGCTGCAGCTGCTCGGCGAAGATGGCCCGGACCGGGTCGTCGCCGGTGTCGACATCGTCGCGCGCGGCCAGCTTGTTCCGCTCGGGCAGGTACTCGGCGAGCACCTCCGGCCGCTGCATCCAGGCGATGACGTCCCACGCGGCGTCGGCGTTCTCCGTCGTCGTGCTGATGGCGAGGTTCTCCTGGCTGAGGAACGTGGCCGCCTCGACGTCGCTGGGCAGCAGCGCGACGTTCCACTGCAGCTCCGGGTTCTCCTCGGCCAGGATGCTCAGGTAGGTCGCGGAGTTGATCATCATCGCGGCCTGGCCGTTGGCGAACTGGTTCTTCACGTCCTCCTCGTTCCAGGTGAGGACGCCGTTGGAGACCGCGCCGGAGGCGATCATGTCGGTGAACTGGGTCAGCGCCGTCACGCCGGCCTCGGAGTCGATCTGCGCGGGGTCGCCGCCGGCGGCGAGCAGCCGGATGACCAGCGCCGTCGCGCCCTCGTCGCCCTCGATGCCGCTGAAGGCGAGGCCGTAGCGCTGGCCGTCGGACAGCTGGGTGGCGTGGTCCTGCATCTCGGCCCACGTGGTGGGCGGCTGCAGGCCGGCCTCGGCCAGCATCGTCTCGTTGTAGTAGACGGCGTAGGCGTCGGCCACGTGCGGAATGGCGTACGTCGCGCCGTCGACCTGGGTGGTCTCCCAGCCGGTCTCGAAGTAGTGGTCGGCCTCGCCCCACTCCTCGACGCGGTCACTGAGATCCTGGATGACCCCGGCATCGGCGAGCGCCTGCGTGGTGAAGCCGTTGATCAGCGCGATGTCAGGCAGGTCGCCGCCGGCCGCGGACTGCAGCAGCGTGCGGGTGAAGTCGCCGAACGGGATGTGCCGCGCCTCGATGGTGACGCCGTCGTGCTCCTCCTCGTACCGGTCGAGCAGACCCTGCAACGCCGCGCCCGTCGGGGTGTCCGGCGTCCCGTAGTAGTGCCACAGCGACAGCGTCGTCGAGCCGCCGTCGCCGCCACTGCTGGTCTCGTCGTCGGAGCCGCCGCTGCCACACGCGGTGAGCAGTGCTGCCGCGGCGAGCACCCCCGTCGCCCGTGCCGTCCATGCGGCCACCGATCGCCCGCCTCTCGTGCCCATGACACCTCCCTGTGTCCGCGATTCGCGCCTCGCGCAGACACTAGTCAGATATCCCATATCCCGTCAATGGGTGGATCTGCCCGGCCAGATCCCGAGAGATGGGGCGCTCAGCCGACCGGGCCGCCGGCGACGTGGATCACCTGGCCGGTGACGAACCCGGCCTCTGGGCTGACCAGGTACGACGCGGTGTGCGCGATGTCCTCGGGGCGCCCGACCCGGCCCACCGGTATCGACTCCGCGGCGATGCGCTGGTGCTCCTCGAAGGTCCGGCCCAGTCGCTGCGCGCTGGCCGCGGTCATGTCGCTGACGATGAACCCGGGCGCGATCGCGTTGACGGTGACGCCGTGCGGGCCGAGCTCGAGCGCGAGGGACCTGGTGAACCCGATGAGGCCGGCCTTCGCACTGGAGTAGTGCGAGCGGCCGTCGTCGCCGTGGGCGGAGATGCTGGAGATGGTGACGATGCGCCCCCAGCCCGCGGCGACCAGGTGCCCGACGACGGCGCGCGTCACCAGGAAGTGGCCGCGCAGGTTGATGCCGAGCACGTGGTCCCACTGCTCGACGGTCATCTCCGTGATACCGGCGGCCGGGCCGGCGCCGGCGTTGTTCACCAGCACCGTGGGCGGCCCCAGCGCGGCGACGACCTGGTCGGTGGCGGCGGTGACGGCGGCCTCGTCGGCGATGTCGCAGCGGACGGCGAGGGCCGTGCCGCCGGCCGCGGAGATGGCGGCGGCGGTGTCCGCCGCGGCCTGCTCGTCCAGGTCGAGGACGGCGACGGCGTGCCCCTCGCGGGCCAGCCGGGCGGCGACGGCGGCACCGATACCACGAGCGCCGCCGGTCACGATGGCCACGGGATGTTCGGGTCGGGTCATGGTCAGAAGCACACACCAGGGCTCCTGGTGGGCGCCAGCGGGTTTCACACCGGGGTCGGTTCGGGCTTCTCGTTCGCCAGGGCTCCCCGTCCCCCTGCTGCCCCATTCCCTTGCCGCGAACGGGCAGCTCTCAGGGGGACGGGGAGGATGTGGGCACGCCTCACGCGTGGCGCGCCCGTTTCGCACCGGTTTGTCGGGCTGTGGACAGCGATGATCATCGGCGATCGCCTACATCACGAGGATTACCTGAGCTTCACCATGGCTGTAGAGGTGTTGACGCTGGGGTAATCCTCGTGATGGCCCCCGAATCACGGCGAAATCTCACCAGGTGGACGCTCAACGACAGCAACGCCACACCGTAACGGGGCCAACGCCGCGGGAGCCGTCGCCGCTCTTCCCCCGTCCCCCTGATAGCTGCCCGTTCTTTGCCGCGGGCGCGCGGGTCAAGCGGTCATCGTCGGCGCGAAGCGCCCAACAGGTCCGCTTGAGGCGCGCGCCCGCGGNCAACAGGTCCGCTTGAGGCGCGCGCCCGCGGCCAAGACAACCGGGCAGCAGGGGGACGGCCCAACGTGAGGTGACGGGGCCAACGCAACAGGGGGACGGGGCCAACGCCGAAGCCCGGGACACCCTCGCCTACGGCCCGAACCCGCCGGCGACCTCGATGTGCTGGGCGGTGATCCAGCGACCGCCGCCCAGCCGCGACGCCGCCCGGCTCGGCGGCGCACCGGCCGTCAGCGCGGCGCCGTCGCTCCCGTAGCCGGGGCGGCGGGGAACCGGAGCACCACCTGCAGCGCCTCGGCCGGACGCTGGTCGAGCAGGTCGAAGGCGCCCGCCACGTCGGCCACCGGCACGACGTGCGACAGCAGCGGCGCGACGTCGACCTGGCCGGACGCCACGAGCGACATGAACACCGTCAGCAGCCGGTCGTGGTTCCACCGGTCGCCGAGCGCCCGCGGCGTGCCGCTGATCTGGCTGGCCACGATCTCGACCCGGTTGTGGTGGAACTCCTCGCCGAGCCGCAGCCCCGCACCGTCGCCCTGGTAGAACCCGGCCGCGACGACCCGGCCCGCCGGGCGCACCGCCCGGATCGCCTCGTGCAGGGCGCGGTAGCTGCCGCTCAGCTCGATCGCGGTGTCGGCGCCGGCGCCGCCGGTCACCGACCGCACGGCCACCGCGGCACCGCCTGGCAGGTCGGCCGGCACCGCCCGCACGGCACCGAACCGCGACGCCAGCGCGACCCGGTCGGCCAGCCCGTCGACCGCCGTCACGGAGGCTCCGTTCAGCCCCGCCAGGCGGGTGGCCAGCAGGCCGATGACGCCCTGGCCGAAGATCGCCACATGCTCGCCCAGGTGCACGTCGGCGGCGAGGACGGCGTTCAGCGCGATGGCGCCGACCCGGGCGAAGACGCCGTGCACCGGGTCGACGCCGGACGGGAGCAGCCGCCGGGCCGCGATGACGGCCGGCACGACGGTCTCGGCGCGGTGGCCCCAGATGCCGTAGACGACGTCTCCGACCCGTGGCGACGAGACGTCCGGCGCGACCTCGGTGACCTGCCCGACCTCCTGGTAGCCCCAGCCGGAGACCGGATACGAGAACGACGGCGAGCCCTCGGTGAACAGCCGGGCGCCGGCGTCCCACGTCTTCGTCAGGTATGGGTTGGAGCCGCGGTAGGCGGTCAGCTCGGTGCCGGCGGAGATGCCGGAGTACCAGGTCGCGATGCGGACCTGGCCCGCACCCAGCGGCGACGACGGTTCGTCGGCCACGCCGACCTGACGGGGTCCGGTGAACTGGACGACGAGCGGCATCGGCGCACCTCTCACATTCGACTACTCGAATTTCGTCTGCGAACAAGCGGATTATGTCTTGTCATCGGACATTATTAGGTGTTTCATGACCGTAACCCTGAGCTTGCCACTCTCGACGATGAGAGGTTCGCATGAGAGCAACCAGCATCGGCCGCGGGGCGGCCGCCGTCCTGGCCGGGTCCGTCGTGCTCGCCGCGTGCGGCGGGGGTGGCGACGACGACACCGGCGGCGGGTCGGAGGCTGCTGACAGCATCACCGTGTGGGTGGTCGAGGACATCGCCGACCGCGTCACCGCCATCGAGGCCATCACCGAGGCCTTCAGCCAGTCCTCCGGCATCGACGTCGAGCTCGTGTCGGTGGCCGAGAACGACTTCGACCAGCTCATCACGTCGTCGGCGGCGGCCGGCGACCTGCCCGACGTCATCGGCGCGACGTCGCTGGCCGGCGTGCAGTCGATGGCCGTCAACGAGCTGCTGGACACCGAGACGCCGGCCTCCATCGTCGACGACCTCGGCGAGGACACCTTCGCCGAGGCCGCGCTGGAGCTGACCCGCGACGACGACACCCAGCTGGCGGTGCCCAGCGACGGCTGGCCGCAGCTCATGGTCTACCGCAAGGACCTGTTCGAGGCGGCCGGCCTGGAGCCGCCGACGACGTTCGACGCCATCACGGCCGCCGCCGAGGCGCTGGACAGCGAGGCGGTGGCCGGCATCGTCGCGCCGACGATCCCCGGCGACGCGTTCACCCAGCAGAGCTTCGAGTACTTCGCGCTGGGCAACGGCTGCGAGCTGGTCGACGACGAGGGCACCGTCACGCTGGACTCGCCGGAGTGCGCCGAGACCTTCGACTTCTACGCCGACCTCGTGCGCAACTACTCCGTCGCCGGCAACCAGGACGTCGACACCACGCGCGCGACCTACTTCGCCGGGCAGGCGGCCATGGTCGTGTGGTCGTCGTTCATCCTCGACGAGCTGGCCGGGCTGCGCAACGATGCCCTGCCGACCTGCGCCGAGTGCCGCACCGACCCGACGTTCCTGGCACAGAACAGCGGCGTCGTCACGGCCGTCCAGGGACCCAGCGGCGACGAGGCGGCGTCGTACGGCGAGATCACGTCGTGGGTGCTGACCGCCGACTCCGCGACCGAGCCGTCGTCGGAGTTCGTCCGCTACATGATGTCCGACGGCTACGTCGACTGGCTCGCCGTCGCGCCAGAGGGCAAGATCCCGACCCGGCAGGGCACCGAGGACGACCCCGAGGAGTACGTCACGGCCTGGGAGGGACTGGACGCGGGCGTCGACACGAAGGCGCCGCTCGGCGACTTCTACGACGCCGAGACGCTGGAGACCGTGCGCACCAGCGCCGAGACGATCCAGCGCTGGGGGTTCGAGCAGGGCCAGGGCCAGCTGGTCGGCGCCACGCTCGGCGAGCTGCCGGTGGCGGCGGCGCTGAACGAGCTGGTCAGCGGCAGCGGCACCGGTGAGGAGGCCGCGCAGCAGGCTCAGGCCGCCGTGTCCGAGATCCAGCAGAGCCTGGAGTGACGACGGTGCCGGCCCGCACCAGGACACTGGCGCGCCAGGAGTCCCGGCTGGCGTTCCGGCTCATCTCGCCGACGCTGCTCATCGTGCTCGTCGTCGTGGTGCTGCCGGTCGTCTGGACGATCTCGCTGGCCTTCCAGGACGTCCGGCTGATCAACCTGCGCGATGCCGGGTTCTTCGGCGAGTACGACCTGGACAACTTCACGACGGTGTTCGGCTCGTCCGGATTCTGGTCGTCGCTGTGGACGACCGTCGTGTACACCGTCGGCGCGACGCTCGGCTCGATCGTCATCGGACTGATCGCCGCGCTGGCGCTGCGCCGGCCGTTCCGCGGCCGCGGCGTGCTGCGGGCGGCGATGCTGCTGCCCTACGTCGCGCCGGTGGTCGCCGCGACGTTCGTGTGGTCGGTCGCCCTGAACCCGCAGTTCGGCATCGTCAACGACTGGGGCACCCGGTTCCTGGGCTGGGACGAGCCGGTGCCGTTCCTGTCGCAGCGCGACTACTCCGTGGGGCTGTTCGGGATGGACGTGACGGTGCCGCTGGCGCTGCTGACGGTCATCGCGTTCGAGGCGTGGCGGTACTTCCCGTTCGCGTTCCTGTTCATCATCGCCCGGCTGCAGGCACTGCCGTCGGAGCTGGACGAGGCCGCCGTCGTCGACGGGACGTCGATCTGGCAGCGGTTCCGCTACATCACGTTGCCGCAGCTCATGCCGGTGATCGCGCTGCTGACGATCCTGCGGTTCATCTTCACGTTCAACAAGTTCGACGACATCTACCTGCTGACCGGCGGTGGCGCCGGCACCGAGGTGGTGTCGATCCGGGTGTACGAGTTCCTGACCGCCCGCACGGACATCGGCGCGGCGGCGGCCCAGTCGCTGGTGCTGGCCGCCGTGCTCGTCGTCTTCATCGCCGTCTACATGCGGACGGCCGCGGCCCGAGGGGAGACGTCGTGAGCGTGGAGACCGTCGCGACCGCACCGGCGCCGTCCGGCCGGCCGCCGCGCACGCCGTCGCGCGGCCGCCGGCACCACCCGCGCAGCCGTGAGGAGCGGGTCTGGGGCGCGCTGCGGGTCGTCACGATCGTGGTGCTGGCGCTGGCCACGATCCTGCCGTTCGTCTACATGCTGGTGCTGTCGGTGCGCCCGATCGCGGAGGTGCTGCTGGAGCCCGGCCGGCTGTGGGTGTCGCCGTCGGAGTTCACCACCGACACCTACCGCGAGGTGCTGACCCCCGTCGACGACGGCGGCCAGGGGTTCCTGCGCTACATGGGCAACAGCGCGCTGGTGGCCACGGTCACCGTCGTCGTCACGTTGCTGGCGTCGATCCTCGGCGCGTACGCCGTCAGCCGGCTGGCCTTCCGCGGCCGCGGCGCCACCGGCTACCTGTTCCTCACCGTGTACCTGTTCCCGCCGATCCTCCTCGCCATCCCGCTGTTCGTGCTGTTCTCGCAGCTCAGCCTGCGGGGCAACCTGCTGGCGCTGGCGATCGTGTACGTGGCGCAGACTGTGCCCGTGGCGATCTACATGCTGCGCAACTACTTCGCGACCATCCCGGTGTCGCTGGAGGAGGCGGCGCTCATCGACGGGTGCACGCGGTTCGGCGTGATCCGGCGCATCAGCCTGCCGCTGTCGATGCCGTCGCTGATCGCCACCGGCCTCTACGTGTTCATGATCGCGTGGAACGAGTTCCTGTTCGCCCTGCTGTTCCTGGTCGAGCGGCGCGACAACTGGACGGTCAGCCTGGGGCTGTCGCGGCTGTCGGGGTCGATCGAGGTGCCGACGACGGTGCTGATGGCCGGCTCCGTGGTGCTCACCGTGCCGATCATCGCGTTGTTCTTCCTGGCCGAGCGGATGCTCGTCGAGGGCCTCACCAGCGGCGCGGAGAAGGGATGACGGCGGCCGGCGCGCGCACCGTCCTCACCGCGACGGCGGGGCAGATCCTCGAACTGGTCCGCTCCGGCGAGGTCACCACCCGGCGCGAGCTGCAGGAGCAGACCGGCCTGTCCCGGTCGACGCTGACCCAGCGACTGGCCATGCTGACCGCGGCCGGCTATCTGAGCGAGGCGGCCGCGCTGCACTCCGGCGTCGCGGGCCGGCCGGCGAAGGGTCTGTCGTTCGTCGACACCGACAAGTACGTGCTCACCGCCGACCTCGGCGCGACGCACGCACGACTCGCACTGCAGGACGCCGCCGGCGCCATTCTGGCCGAGAGCACCGACCGGATCCGGATCCAGGACGGGCCGGACACCGTGCTGTCGGCGGTGCTCGACGGGTTCGAGGCGCTGCTCGCGTCGGCGGGCGCCGGCGCGCGCGAGCGGTTGTGCGGCATCGGCATCGGCGTGCCCGGGCCGGTGAACGTCGCGACGAAGCGGCTGCAGCAGCCGCCGATCATGCCCGGCTGGGACGGCCACCCCGTCACGGCCGTGTTCGAGGAACGGTTCGGCGTGCCGGTGCTGATCGACAACGACGCCAACCTCATGGGGCTCGGCGAGGCGCGGCGCTACCACCCGGACGTGCCGAGCCTGCTCTACGTCAAGGTCGGGACCGGCATCGGGGCTGGGCTGATCATCGACGGCCGGCCGGAGCGCGGCATCGCCGGCGGTGCGGGCGACATCGGCCACATCCGCATCGCGCACCCCGTCGCCGGTGCCGTGTGCGCGTGCGGCGCCAACGGCTGCCTGGCCGCGCACGCCAGCGGCGGCGCGCTGGTCCGGCAGCTCAACGACCGCGGCATCCCGGCCGAGACCGCGTCCGACGTCGCCCGGCTCGTGCAGGCCGGCAACGCCGACGCGATCGCGCTGGTGCGCACGGCCGGGCAGCTCCTGGGCGAGGTGCTGGCGACGGCGGTGGCGCTGCTCAACCCCGGCGTCCTGGTGATCGGCGGCTCGATGGCCCTGACGCACGAACACTTCCTCATCGGCGTGCGCGAGTCGCTGTACGAGCGGACGGTGCCGCTGGCCACCCGCGACCTCACCGTCACCGCGTCGGCCCTGCGGGACCGCGCCGCCATCGAGGGCGCCCGCATCATGGTCGTCGACCACGTGTTCTCCGCCGCGGCCGTCGACGCCCGCCTCGGCGCCGCCTGACCCGGAATGACCACGTGGTCATTCCGGGGCGGGGTCAGGTGAGGGGTGGGAGCTCCGCGTGGACGGCGGCGCGGGCGGCCTTGGCGTCGGGGGCGGCCAAGGCCAGCTCGGCCAGCCGGACGCACTCCGCCTTCGTGACGGAGAGCAGCGTGGCCGCGACCTCGGGGATGGCCCGCGCCGTCATCGACAGGCTCGTCACACCGAGCCCGGCCAGGACGACGGCGAGCGCGGGGTCGGCCGCGGCCTCGCCGCAGACACCGACCGGCCGCTCCGCCTGCAGGCCCGCCTCGGCCGTCAGGTGCACCAGCCGCAGCACGGCCGGCTGCCAGCCGTCGCTGAGCTCGGCCAGGTCGCCGAGCAGGCGGTCGGCGGCCATGGCGTACTGGGTGAGGTCGTTCGTGCCGATGCTGGCGAACGCGACCCGCGCCATCAACGCGTCGGCGGTCAGCGCAAGCGCCGGCACCTCGACCATCACGCCGGCCGTGGCCAGACCGAACGTGCCGGCCCGGGCGACGAAGTCGGCACCCTCGGCAGCCGTGGAGACCATCGGCGCCATCACCCACACCTCGGCGCCGGACGCCTCGCCGGCCCGCGCGATCGCCTCCAGCTGGTGGTCGAGCACCTCCGGGTGCCGCAGCGCGGTCCGGTAGCCGCGCACGCCCAGCGCCGGGTTCGCCTCTGAGGCGTCGGTGAGGAACGGCAGCGGCTTGTCCGCGCCGGCGTCGAGCGTGCGGACGACCACCTTCTTGCCGGCGAACGGCTCGAGCACGGCGGTGTACTGCGCGGTCTGCTCGTCGACGGACGGCTCCTCGGCGCGGTCCAGGAAGCAGAACTCGGTGCGGAACAGCCCGACGCCCTCGGCGCCGGCCTCGGCGGCGGCCGCGGCGCCCTTCGGGTCGCCGACGTTGGCCAGCAGCTGCACGCGGTGCCCGTCGGCCGTGCGGCCGGTGCCGTCGAACGTCCACTCGCGGGCGGCGGCCGCCTGGACCTGAGCGACGACGTCGGCCGACGGGTCGGGCTCGATCGTCCCGGCGCCGCCGTCGACCAGCACGACGGTGCCCTCCGGCGTCTCGAGGATCCCGCGCGCCGCGACCACCGCGGGCAGGCCGAGCGCCCGGGCCAGGATCGCGGTGTGCGACGTCGGGCCGCCGCCCTCGGTCACCAGGGCCAGGCACGTCGACGGGTCCAGCGTCGCGGTGTCGGCCGGCGCGAGATCGTGCGCCACGAGCACGAACGGTTCGTCGCGCTCCGGGACGCCGGGCGCCGGCCGGCCGTCGAGCACGGCGACGATGCGGTCGCGCACGTCGGCGACGTCGCGGGCCCGCTCGGCCATGTAGCCGCCCAGCGACTCCAGCATGGCCTGCACCTCGGCCGCCGCGTCCCACACCGCCCGGGCCGGCGCCGTCCCGTCGGCCAGCTTCTTCTGCGCGGCGGTGACCAGCGCCGGGTCGGCCGCCATCAGCGCCGTCGCCTCGAGCACCGCGGCGCCGTCGCCGTGCGCCGTCGACGCGCGCCGCTCGAGGTCGGCGCGGACCTCCTCCGCGGCGGCGGCGATGCGGGCGC
>NZ_QUAL01000153.1 GCF_003579925.1 Jiangella rhizosphaerae
GACCGAGCCCAGCGCCGACGCGCCGGGCGGCGAGGCCGGCACGCCCGCCGAGCCGACCGAGGGCGCGTCGACCCCGGCCGAGCAGCCGGGTGGCGAGGCGCTCACCACCACCGCCGAGGTGCCGGTGGGCGGCGGCGTCGTCCTGCACGGCCCGGGCGTGGTGGTGGCGCAGCCCGAAGCCGGCACGTTCGTCGCCTACAGCAGCACCTGCACCCACCAGGGCTGCGCGGTCACGACGGTCGCCGACGGCCTGATCACCTGCGACTGCCACGGCAGCCAGTTCAACGTCGCCGACGGCTCGGTGGCCAACGGCCCGGCCGAGCAGCCGCTGCCGCCGGTGGCGATCACCGTCGAGGGTGACCAGATCCTCGCCGGCTGACAGGGGGACGACCCGGCCGCCGCCCGCGCGTGAGGGGGCAGTGGCCGGGTCGTGTGCCGTCCGGCATCGGCGTCCGCCGCGGCCGTGGGCCGACGGGGGCCGCACCCGGCCGGTGCGAACGGGGTGAACCGGCGGCCGGGTGCGGCGTCAGGGGAGCGGTGGTGTCAGACGCCGGGACGCGGCTCGGTGGACGGCGGCTCCTCGTCGCCGAACAGCGACTGGCCGGGCGGGTCGGCCGGCGCGGCCGAACCCGGCGCGGCCGAGCCCGACGCGGCCGAACCCGGTGTCGCGGACGCAGGCGAGCCGTACGACGACGCCGTCGCGGGGCGGCCCATCGACCGCTCGACGTTCGACGGCGACAGCTTCGTCCACCACTCGCGGGCGGTGTTGATGCCGCCGACGCCGAACGCGATCGTCGCCGCGCCCAGGATCGCCAGCGGCAGGTACTGCAGCAGCGTGTTCTCGATCTTCGACGTCACCGACGGCGCGAAGTTCAGCGTGTCGAACGCGGCCAGGACCCCGACGATCAGCACCCCGATGCGCACGGCGCTGCTGACCCAGCCCATGTTGCGGCTCTCGGCGAACGGACGGACGACATTCGCCGCCCAATTCGCGATCGCGGCGGCCACGAACAGCACCAGAAGTGCGACGGCCACCAGCGGCAGATACGCGATCAGCAGATTCAGCATCGACGTCAACTCGTCGATCTGCAGCACTTCCGCCGCGATCTGCACGAAAATGATGAAGATGAGGAAATAGGCCACCTGGCCGATCAGCGCGACTCCGCTGGTGCCGGCCTGGCGCAGCGTGTTCTCGAGGCCGGTGGCCTCGGTCAGGCGGCCCGCGCCGATCTTGTTCAGGCCGGCCGTCAGCAGTCGCCTGATCAGTTTCGCGACCCAGTGCCCCACCAGCAGCAGTAGAAGCGCGACCACCAGGCGCGGCACGAAGTCGCCGATGTCGGAGCCGAGCCGGCTGAAGGAATCGCCGAGTTGGTCGACGAAATTCTCTGTTCGCACAGATGTGGGCATTCCATGCCTCCCGCCCTGTCTCGAAGGTGCCCCCGAAGATAGTTCCGGCCCGCCAACCGCTCAGTGCGATTCCGATTTGTTCCGCTATTCGGCCGAGGGAGGTGTGAGAATTGTCGGCACATCGCCGCACATTGACGGCCGGGCATCGGTCACGCCGACGGCGAACGCCGTCGTGCCGACCTCGTCGGTGCCAGGTCATAGGCTGGGTGCGTGGCCGATCCGACGACATACCGACCGGCCCCGGGGTCGATCCCGGTCGAGCCCGGGGTCTACCGCTTCAGCGACGCGCACGGCCGGGTCATCTACGTCGGCAAGGCCAAGAGCCTGCGCTCGCGGCTGTCGTCGTACTTCCAGGACCTCTCCGCGCTGCACCCGCGCACGTTCGCCATGGTCACCACGGCCGCCAAGGTCGAGTGGACGGTGGTGCGCAACGAGGTCGAGGCGCTGCAGCTGGAGTACTCCTGGATCAAGGAGTTCGACCCGCGGTTCAACGTCCGCTACCGCGACGACAAGTCCTACCCGTACCTCGCGGTCACCCTGAACGAGGAGTACCCGCGGGCCATGGTCATGCGCGGCGCGAAGAAGCGCGGCGTCCGCTACTTCGGCCCGTACGCCCACGCGTGGGCCATCCGCGAGTCGCTCGACCAGCTACTGCGGGTCTTCCCGGTGCGCAGCTGCTCCAAGGGCGTGTTCAACCGGTCCCGGCAGATCGGCCGTCCGTGCCTGCTCGGCTACATCGGCAAGTGCTCCGCGCCGTGCGTCGGCCGGGTCGACGCCGACGAGCACCGCCAGATCGCCGACGACCTCGTCTCGTTCCTCGAGGGAAAGACGACGGGGTACATCCGGCGGCTGGAGAAGGAGATGAAGGCCGCCGCCGCCGAGCTCGACTTCGAGCGGGCGGCACGGCTGCGCGACGACATCGCCGCGCTCGACCGCGCCATGGAGGCCAACGCCGTCGTGCTCGGCGACGGCACCGACGCCGACGTCGTCGCGCTCGCCGACGACGCGCTCGAGGTGGCCGTCCAGGTGTTCTACGTGCGCGGCGGCCGCATCCGCGGACAGCGCGGCTGGGTCGCCGACAAGTCCGACGACGCACCCGCGGGCGAGCTGGTCGAGCGGTTCCTGCTGCAGCTCTACGGTGAGCTGGGCGGCGAGTCGGTGCCGCGCGAGATCCTCGTCCCCGCCATACCCGACGACGCCGAGGAAGCCGCCGCCCTCACCGAGCTGCTGACCGAGCTGCGCGGCGGCCGGGTCGACATCCGGGTGCCGCAGCGCGGCGACAAGCGGGCGCTGCTGCAGACCGTCGCCGCCAACGCCAAGCAGTCGCTCAACCTGCACAAGACGAAGCGAGCCAGCGACCTCACCACCCGCAGCCGGGCGCTGGAGGAGATCCAGGACGCCCTCGAGCTCGACGAGCCGCCGCTGCGCATCGAGTGCTACGACATCTCCAACCTGGCCGGCACCGAGGTCGTCGGCTCCATGGTGGTCTTCGAGGACGGCCTGCCGCGCAAGAGCGAGTACCGCAAGTTCACCGTCCGCGGCGAGCAGGGCGGCACCGACGACGTCGCCGCCATCCGCGAGGTGCTGACGCGCCGGTTCCGCCGGCTGCGCGAGTCGAACCAGGCCGACCAGGACGAAGCGGTGCCCGACGGCGGCGCTGCTTCCGGCCCGGTGGCCGTCGCCGAGCCTGAGCTGCGGCCGGGCATCGACCCCACCACCGGCCGGCCGCGCAAGTTCGCCTACGCACCCGGGCTGGTGGTCGTCGACGGCGGCCAGCCGCAGGTCAACGCGGCCCGGCAGGCCATGGACGAGGCCGGCGTCAGCGACATCCCCGTCGTCGGGCTGGCCAAGCGCCTGGAGGAGGTGTGGCCGCCCGACTCCGACCACCCGATCATCCTGCCGCGCACCAGCGAGGGCTTGTATCTGCTGCAGCGGGTAAGGGACGAAGCGCACCGCTTCGCCATCACGTTCCACCGGCAGCGCCGCTCCACCTCCATGGTCGACAGCCTGCTCGACGGCGTGCCCGGTCTCGGGCCGGCGCGACGCAAGGCGCTCATGAAGGAGTTCGGGTCGCTGAAACGGCTGCGAGCTGCGACCATGGAGCAGATCGCGGAGGTCCCCGGCTTCGGTCCTGCGACGGCGCAGGCGGTGGTCGACGCGCTGGCGGAGCGCCCGGCCGCGCCGGCCGTGAACACCACAACCGGCGAGATCCTCGACTCGTGACCAACTCCGGCCACGGTCGCTCGCCGGAGGCGCCGCACAACTGAACACCCACCGCCGCACCGCACAAGGGGATCGCACCATGAACGACCAGGGCCGACCGGAGGCCTCGGAGAAGCTCGAGCTGCTCCTGGTCACCGGAATGTCCGGCGCCGGCAAGACGGCGGCGACGGCAGCCCTCGACGACATCGGCTGGTTCGTCGTCGACAACCTGCCGCCGTCGCTGCTGATGGACCTCGTCACCACCGTCACCCAGCGCACCGACCTGCGCCGTGTGGCCGTCGTCGCCGACGTCCGCGGCGGGGTGTTCTTCGGTGAGCTGCGCGGCGCGCTCGACCGCCTCACCGAGCAGGGCTACCGCCCGACGGTGCTCTTCCTCGAGGCCGGCAACGAGGCGCTGGTCCGCCGGTTCGAGTCCGCCCGCCGGCCGCACCCGCTGCAGGGCGGCGGCCGCATCCTCGAGGCGATCGAGCGCGAGCGCGAAGAGCTGGCGTCGCTGCGCGTCGCCGCCGACGTCGTCATCGACACCTCGCTGCTCAACCCGCACGAGCTGGCCAGCCGGGTCCGGTCGGCGTTCTCCGCGCCCGAAGAAACCGGGCTGCGGGCCATCGTCATCTCCTTCGGATTCAAGTACGGTCTGCCGGTGGACGCCGACCTCGTCGCCGACATGCGCTTCCTGCCCAACCCGCACTGGGTGCCGCACCTGCGCCCGCAGAACGGGCAGGACCTCGAGGTCAGCGACTACGTACTGGCGCAGGCCGGGGCCGAGGACTTCCTCGAGCACTACAGCGAGCTGGTCGCCATGGTGGCGCCCGGCTACCTGCACGAGGGCAAGCGGTTCGTCACCATCGGCATCGGCTGCACCGGCGGCAAGCACCGCAGCGTCGCGATGAGCGAGGCGCTCGCGCAGCGGCTGCGCAAACAGGGCATCGAGACCCTCGTGGTCCATCGCGATCTCGGACGGGAATGACAGAACCACTCACGAGTACGGCGGGCCGCGTCGCCCGCGGCCGGCTCGCCGGCCCGAAGGTCGTCGCCCTCGGCGGCGGGCACGGCCTCGCGGCGTCGCTCTCGGCCCTGCGGCGCATGGCCGGGCGGCTGACCGCCGTCGTCACCGTCGCCGACGACGGCGGCTCGAGCGGCCGGCTGCGCGAGGAACTCGGCGTGCTCCCGCCGGGCGACCTCCGCATGGCGCTCGCCGCCCTGTGCGGCGACGACGACTGGGGCCGCACCTGGGCGCGGGTGCTGCAGCACCGGTTCCTCAGCGGCGGCGAACTGCACAACCACGCCGCCGGCAACCTGCTCATCGTCGCGCTGTGGGAGCTGCTCGGCGGCCACGTCGAGGGCCTCGACTGGGTCGGCCGGCTGCTCGGCGCCCAGGGCCGGGTGCTGCCGATGGCGCTCGTCCCGCTGACCATCGAGGCACTGGTCGGCCGGCCGGCCGCGCAGCCCGGCGCACCGCGCGAGATCTCCACCGTCAGCGGGCAGCACGAGGTGGCTACGACCGACGGCGACATCGTCGCCGTCGGCCTGGTCCCGGAGAACCCGCCGGCCTGCCCCGAGGCGCTGGAGGCCATCGCCGACGCCGACTGGGTGGTGCTCGGCCCCGGCTCCTGGTTCAGCAGCGTCGTGCCGCACCTGCTCGTCCCCGAGATCCGCGACGCGCTGGTCACGACGTCCGCGCGGCGGGCGGTGACGCTCAACCTCTCCGAGGAGGGCGGCGAGACCACCGGCTTCACCCCTGAGATGCACCTGGAGGTGCTCGGGGCGTACGCGCCGGACCTGCGGCTGGACCTCGTCATCGCCGAGCGCACCTCGTGCCCCGACGAGAAGCTGCTGCGCCGCATCGCCGCCGAGATGGGCGCCGAGCTCGTCGTCGCCGACGTCGCGGTGGGCGACGGCACCGCCCGTCACGACCCCGTCCGGTTGGGGCGCGCCTACGCCCAGACGCTCGGCAGCGGCGGCATCGGTCCTTGGGGTTGAGGTCGGGGCGCAGCGTTGGCCGTCCCCCTGCTGCCCGATTGTCTTGGCCGCGCACGCGCGCCTCAAGTCCGCGGCCTCTGACTGTTCACTGCTCGTTGTGGGTGGGGGCCTTGGACTTGACCCGCGCGCCCGCGGCTCAGAACGGGCAGCTATCAGGGGGACGGGGGGAGTGTGGCGACGGTGCCAGGCCTCTGGGCCCGTTTCGGTGTGAGGGTGTCGTGGGGCGTCCACCTGGTGAGATTTCGCCGTGATTCGGGGGCCATCACGAGGATTACCCCAGCGTCAACACCCCTACAGCCATGGTGATGCTCACGAAATCCTCGTGATGTAGGCGATCGCCGATGATCATCGCTGTCCACACTCCGACAAAGCAGGCGAAACGGGCACGCCAAACGCCGAGGCGTGCCCACATCCTCCCCGTCCCCCTGATAACTGCCCGTTCTTCGCCGCGGACGGGTGAGTCAAGCGGTCATCGTCGCGCGAAGCGCCCCAGTAGTCCGCTTGACGCACCCGTCCGCGGCAAGAGAATGGGCAGCAGGGGGACGGGGAGCCCAACCCGACGCCCCCTGGCGAACCATCCGTCCGGCATGCAGTGACCGTGACCGGACGGGCTCTCCGGTGTGGCAGGATCACGGCATGGCGATGACAGCATCCGTGAAGGACGAGCTGGCTCGCCTCGAGGTGACCAGGACGTGCTGCCGTAAGGCTGAGGTGTCGTCGCTGCTGCGCTTTGCCGGCGGCCTGCACATCGTCAGTGGGAAGATCGTCATCGAGGCCGAGTTGGATACGGGGGTCGCGGCCCGCAGGCTGCGACGTGACATTGCGGAGGTGTTCGGCCACGACAGCGACCTCGCGATGGTCGCGGCCGGTGGGCTGCGCAAGGGGAGCCGCTACGTCGTGCGCGTGGTGCGCGACGGCGAGCGGCTGGCGCGGCAGACGGGGTTGATCGACGGCAGCGGGCGGCCGGTCCGCGGGCTGCCGCCGCAGGTGGTGAACGGGGCCGACCACGACGCCGAGGCGGCGTGGCGGGGGGCGTTCCTCGCGCACGGCTCGCTGACCGAGCCGGGCCGCAGCTCCGCGCTCGAGGTCACCTGCCCGGGGCCCGAGGCGGCGCTCGCGCTGGTCGGCGCGGCCCGGCGGCTGGAGATCTCGGCCAAGGCGCGCGACGTCCGCGGCACCGACCGCGTGGTGGTGCGCGACGGCGACGCCATCGGCGCGCTGCTGACCCGGCTGGGCGCGCACGACAGCGTGCTGGCCTGGGAGGAACGGCGCATGCGCCGCGAGGTCCGGGCCACGGCGAACCGGCTGGCCAACTTCGACGACGCCAACCTGCGGCGGTCCGCGCGGGCGGCCGTCGCCGCGGGGGCGCGGGTCGAGCGGGCGCTGGAGATCCTCGGCGACGACGTCCCCGATCACCTGCGCCAAGCCGGCCTGCTCCGGCTGGAGAACAAGCAGGCAAGCCTCGAAGAGCTGGGCCAGCTGTCCGACCCGCCGATGACGAAGGACGCCGTGGCCGGCCGCATCCGCCGGCTGCTCGCCATGGCCGACCGCAAGGCCGCCGACGAAGGCATCCCCGACACCGAGGCCAGCCTGACGCCGGACATGCTCGCCCCGTGACCGACGCCCCGCCGTCCGGGCCGGAGGCGTGGGCGATGCAGATCGTCGTCCACCTGCCCCGCGCGGGCTCGCCGGAGGGGGAGCCGCCCACCCGGCGGGCGCTGCTGGAGGCGGTGGCGACGGCGGTCGGCCGGCTGGTCGACACCGCGTACGCCGACGACGCCGACCCGGCCTGGGGCGCCGCGATCCGGCGGTACGAGGACGGCTGGATCCGCAAGGTCGTTCGCCGGGCGCGGGGCATCCACTGGCGGCGGGTCCAGGACCTGCCCGGCGTCGGCGTCGAGCACGACGGCGCCGGCGTCCGGGCGCTGCTGCCCGGCCCGGTCGGCGAACTCCCGGACGTCGTGCGGAAGCTCCAGGTCGGCGGCACCGAGGCCGAGCCCGACGACGACGGCGGCGGCCCGCCGCCGCCCGGCGCGCTCGCCGTCGCCGTCAACCCGGCGGTGACCATGACGGCGGGCAAGGCGGCCGCCCAGGCCGGGCACGCCGCCCAGCTCGCCTGGCACGCGATGCCGCCGGCGCGGCGGCGGGAGTGGGCGGTGGCCGGATGTCCGGTGCGTGTCGTCCGGGTGACGGAGGGGGAGTGGAGGGCGGGCCTCGACCACGCCGCCGTCGTGGTCCGCGACGGCGGGCTGACCGAGGTCACGCCGGGTACGACGACGGCACTAGCATGGTGGTGACGGGCCACTCAACGTTTCCGGCACCGATGCCCTAATGTTTCGTCTGGGTCACCACGACGGGGTGGACGACCGTTCTGTACGCCCTGAACCGTGAAGGAGCATCTCCTGATGACCGTTCGTGTTGGCATCAACGGCTTCGGCCGTATCGGGCGCAACTTCGCTCGCGCGGTCTTCGCGCAGGGCGGCGACGACATCGAGATCGTCGGCGCCAACGACCTCACCGACACCAAGACGCTCGCCCACCTGCTCAAGTACGACTCCATCCTGGGCATCCTCGACGACGTCAGCTACGACGGCGACACCATCACCGCCGGCGGCCAGTCGTTCAAGGTGCTGACCGAGCGCGACCCGGCCCAGCTGCCGTGGAAGGACCTCGGCGCCGACGTCGTTCTCGAGTCCACCGGCTTCTTCACCGACGCCACCAAGGCGAAGGCCCACGTCGACGGCGGCGCGCAGAAGGTCGTCATCTCGGCCCCGGCGAAGAACGAGGACGTCACCGTCGTCATGGGCGTCAACGAGGACACCTACGACCCCGCCGCGCACACCATCATCTCCAACGCCTCCTGCACCACGAACTGCCTGGCCCCGCTGGCCAAGGTGCTGCACGACGCGTTCACCATCGAGCGCGGCCTCATGACGACGGTGCACGCCTACACCGCCGACCAGAACCTGCAGGACGGCCCGCACAAGGACCTGCGCCGGGCCCGCGCCGCCGCGCTGAGCATCGTCCCAACCAGCACCGGTGCGGCCAAGGCCATCGGCCTGGTGCTGCCGGAGCTCAAGGGCAAGCTCGACGGCTTCGCCATGCGCGTCCCGGTGCCCACCGGCTCGGCCACCGACCTCACCGTCACGCTGTCGCGCGAGGTCACCGTCGACGAGGTCAACGCGGCGTACAAGGCGGCCGCCGAGGGCGCGCTGGCCGGCTACCTGCGTTACACCGAGGACGAGATCGTCTCCGCCGACATCGTCACCGACCCCGCGTCGTGCATCTACGACGCCGGCCTGACGCGCGTCAACGGCGACCAGGTGAAGGTCGTGGGCTGGTACGACAACGAGTGGGGCTACTCCAACCGTCTGGTCGACCTGGTCCGCTACGTCGGCAACTCGCTCTGAGTGCGATGAGGGGAATCGACGAGCTGGGGGACCTGCGCGGCAAGCGGGTCCTCCTGCGCTCCGACCTCAACGTGCCGCTCGATGGCGACACCATCACCGACGACGGCCGGGTGCGCGCGTCGGTGCCGACCATCCAGCAGCTGACCGCCGCGGGGGCACGGGTCGTCGTCACGGCGCACCTGGGCCGGCCGAAGGGCACGCCGGAGCCGAAGTACTCGCTGGCGCCGGTGGCCAGGCGGCTGTCCGAGCTGCTCGGCGCCGACGTCGCGTTCGCCACCGACACCGTCGGCGAGAGCGCGCGGAAGACGGTGGCCGCGCTGGCCGACGGCGAGGTCGCGTTGCTCGAGAACCTGCGCTTCGACGCCCGCGAGACCAGCAAGGACGACGCCGAGCGTGCGGCGTTCGCGGCCGAGCTGGCCGAGCTGGCCGACGTGTTCGTCTCCGACGGCTTCGGCGTCGTGCACCGCAAGCAGGCCAGCGTCTACGACATCGCGCAGCTGCTGCCGCACGCCGCGGGCCAGCTGGTCCAGGCCGAGGTGCAGGCGTTCTCGAAGGTCCTCGACGACCCGGAACGCCCATACGTCGTCGTGCTCGGCGGCTCGAAGGTGTCCGACAAGCTGGGCGTCATCGACAACCTGCTCGAGAAGGTCGACCGCCTGCTCATCGGCGGCGGCATGGCGTTCACGTTCCTCAAGGCCCAGGGCTACGAGGTCGGCGGCTCGCTGCTCGAGGAGGACCAGCTCGACACCGTCCGCGGCTACCTGAGCCGGGCCGAGGAGCGCGGCGTCGAGCTGGTGCTGCCGGTCGACGTCGTCGTCGCGGCCGACATCAGCGAGGACGCCGCCACCTCCGTCGTCACCGCGTCGGCCATCCCGGCCGACCAGAAGGGCCTCGACATCGGCCCGGCCACCATCGAGCTGTTCCGCGGCAAGCTGGCCGACGCCAGGACGGTGGTCTGGAACGGCCCCATGGGCGTGTTCGAGCTGGCGCCGTTCGCCGAGGGCACCCGGCAGGTCGCCATCGCCGTCTCCGAGGTCGACGGCACCAGTGTCGTCGGCGGCGGTGACTCCGCGGCCGCCGTCCGCCAGCTGGGCCTGGACGAGAGCGCGTTCACGCACATCTCGACCGGCGGCGGGGCGTCGCTCGAGCTGCTCGAGGGCAAGCACCTGCCCGGCCTGACCGTCTTGGAGTCCTGATGGCGACGACCACCCGCCGGCCGCTCATGGCCGGCAACTGGAAGATGAACCTCACCCACCTCGAGGCCATCGCGCTGGTGCAGAAGCTCGCCTTCTCGCTCAACGACGACGACCTCGAGAAGGTCGAGGTGGCGGTGCTGCCGCCGTTCACCGACATCCGCTCGGTGCAGACGCTCATCGACGCCGACCGCTACAACATCGCCTACGGCGCGCAGGACCTCTCCCAGCACGACTCCGGCGCCTACACCGGCGACATCTCCGGGGCCATGCTGGCGAAGCTGGGCTGCACGTACGTCGTCGTCGGCCACTCCGAGCGGCGCGAGTACCACGGCGAGACCGACGAGCTGGTCGCCGCGAAGATCAAGGCGGCGTACAAGCACGAGCTCACGCCGATCCTGTGCATCGGCGAGCCGCTCGAGGTCCGCCAGGAGAACCGGCACGTCGAGCACACGCTGGCGCAGCTCGACGGCGCCCTCGACGGCCTCGGCGCGGCGCAGGCGGCCAGCATCGTCGTCGCGTACGAGCCGGTCTGGGCCATCGGCACCGGCGAGGTCGCCACGCCCGACGACGCGCAGGAGATGGCCGCGGCCATCCGCGAGCGGCTGGCGAAGCTGTACAGCGCCGAGGTCGCGGCGGGCGTGCGCATCCTCTACGGCGGCTCCGTCAAGGCGGCCAACGTCAAGCCGATCATGGAGCAGCCCGACGTCGACGGCGCCCTCGTGGGCGGCGCGAGCATCAACGCCGACGAGTTCGCGCTGATCGCCCGCTACCACCGCAATCCCTGAGCACCAGCACGTTCGTGTCCCCGTCGCCCGGCCGGTCTCGACCGCCGGGGGCGGGGACATGATCATTCCGAGGCACCGGGTACCATTCGGCACGACAGGCTCGAACGCGTAGTCTTGGACCGTGCGGCTGGCGCTCTGCCGGCCCGCCCGATCCGGAAGGACGAAGGCACACCACCGTGGAACTGGCATTCTCGATCCTGCTGGTCATCACCAGCGCGTTGCTGATCCTGCTGGTGCTCATGCACAAGGGCAAGGGTGGCGGCCTGTCCGACATGTTCGGTGGGGGTGTGTCGTCCTCGCTGGGCGGCTCCTCGGTGGCCGAGCGCAACCTCGACCGTCTGACGGTCGCGCTGGGCCTGGTCTGGGCCGCCGCCATCGTCGCGCTCGGTCTGCTGCGCGCCAGCTAGAACCGTCAGGGAGGACGCACCGTGGTCGGAGGCAACGCGATCCGTGGCAGCCGGGTGGGCGCCGGTCCCATGGGTGAGGCAGAACGCGGCGATTCCGCGCCACGCCGCAAGGTGACGTACTACTGCGAGCACGGGCACGAGAGCTCGCCCAGCTTCGCCGCCGACGCCGCCATCCCCGAGTCCTGGGACTGCATCCGCTGCGGGCTCCCGGCCAGCCAGGACCGCGAGCACCCGCCGGCCGCGCCGCGCATCGAGCCGTACAAGACGCATCTGGCGTACGTGAAAGAGCGGCGCAGCGACGAGGACGGCGCGGCCATCCTCGAGGAGGCGCTGCAGGCGCTGCGCAAGCGTCGCTCGCTCTAGCACCTGCCGTTCCCGACCAGCCGCGGCTTCTGGGGTCCGCGCCTGCCCGAGTGATCGATCGAGGAGAGCTGTGGACGACGGGGCCGCGCACGAGCCCGAGGAATGGGTCGTGCTTCTCCATACTCCAGGTCCCGGTGTCGACGGGCCGATCTTCGGCGATCCGCGCTTCGCCCATCATCGCGCGTTCCTGCAGTCGATGGCCGAGCGCGGCTGGCTGGTCGCCGCGGGACCGTTCGGCGACGCCGGGGCCGAGGGCATGACCGTGCTGCGGGTCCGCGGACCGGGTGCGGCCGCCGAAGCCAAGCGTCTGGCCGAGGCCGACCAGTCCGTGACGCAGGGTCTGCTCACGGTGCGGGTCCGTCCGTGGCGGGTCGTCTCGCAGGCCGAGCCCGCGACTTCCTGAGCGCCGCGGGTCTCGTCGCGGCGCTGTCCGTGTCGTTCTGGTCGAGGAAGGCCCGGGCCGCGCGGCGCATGTCGTCGCGCAGCTCGGCGGGTTCCAGCACCACGACGTCGCCGGCCAGCCCGAGCAGGTGGCTGCGTGTCTCGTGGGCCGACTCGAAGGTCATCGCGACCTCCGACCAGCCGTCGTCGTCCGGCGGCGTCCGCGACTCGATGACGGCGTTGCGCGCCCACCGCAGCCGGACGCCTGCGTAGCCGCGGACCCGCAGCCTGACGGGGTAGCGGCGCAGCTCGGCGAAGTACCGGTCGCTGCTGCGCTGCCAGTGCTCGGCGAGGTCGAAGCCGGCCGGCCGTTCGAAGCGCTCGCCGGTGGCGTCGGCCCGCACGATGCGCTCGACCCGGTACGTGCGGAACTCGCCGGTCATCGTGCGGGCGACGAGGTACCAGGACCACTTCTTCGCCACCAGCCCGAGCGGCTCGACGACGACGGCGTCGGGCGCGCTGCCGTAGGCGAGGCGCACCCGGGTGTCGTCCCAGACGGCGCGCCGCAGCACGGGCAGCCAGGGTGAGAGCTCGCGCCTCTCCATCCAGTCGGCGTGGTCGACCAGCACCCGTTCCCGGGCGAGGTCGGCCTGCCGCCGGGCGTGCGCCGGCACCGTCGCCAGCAGCTTCGCCTCGGCCGAGCCCGCCGCCGCGTCCAGCCCGAGGTCGGCCAGCACGTGCGCCGTCGACGCCACGAACAGTGCGGCGGTCTCGGCGGGGGAGAGGCCCGTCAGCCGGGTGCGGTAGTCGGCGGCCAGCGACCAGCCGCCGCCCCGGCCGCGGTCGGCGTACACCGGGAAGCCGGCCACACTCAGCGCGTCGAGGTCGCGCTGGACCGTCCGCGCCGACACCTCCAGCCGCCGCGCCAGCTCACCCGCCGTCAGCCGGCCGTGCGTCTGCAGCAGCAGGACGATCTGGACGAGGCGTTCGGCGCGCACATCCCTAATATGACAGGCGATGTCCTATTAGGGGTCTACCGTCATTCGCCATGACATGGAGTGCCGACCTGCTCGACCAGCTCGAGTTCTACTGGACCGTTCATTTCCGGCCGCGGCTGGCCGGCCTGACCGACGACGAGTACCTGTGGGAACCGGTCGACGGGGCGTGGAGCCTGCGCCCCGGCCCTGACGGTGCGCTGGAGCTGGAGTCCGTCCAGCCCGAGCCGCCGCTCCCGCCGGTGACGACGATCGCCTGGCGCGCCATGCACGTCGGCCGCGACGTGCTGGGGAAGCGGGCGCGGGCCTTCTTCGACCCGGCCGCCGCGGACGCCGACATGTACGACGCCGGGCACTGGCCGTCGCCGCTGCCGGGGGACGCCGCGGGAGCGCTGGCGCTGCTGGACGAGGCGTACGAGCTGTGGCGGTCCGGAGTGGCCGCGCTGGACGACGACGCGATGCTGCGGCCGCTGGGGCCGCGCGGCGGGCCGTACGCCCAGGACTCCATGGCCAAGCTCGTGCTGCACGTCAACCGCGAAGTGATGGCGCACGGTGCGGAGATCTGCCTGCTGCGCGACCTGTACCGGGCCTACGCCGACCGCCGCGACCCGGTCGTGGCGGCGGCGCTGCGCGGCGACGCGACGGGCGTGGCGGCCGCCGGGCCGGACGACGTGCGCCCGACGCTGGTCGCCGAGGCGGCGGGC
>NZ_QUAL01000017.1 GCF_003579925.1 Jiangella rhizosphaerae
ATTGCCGACGCTGCGGCCTTGGAGATGCCGATGAAGGCGTGGGGCGTGTGTCGTGGTGTGGTGGTCACGGTGGCGGCGTCGTCGTCACGGTGTCGCGGTCGGCAGGTGATGCCGTCGCGGCCTTGATGGGTGAGGGATCCGCGTCGTCCTGGCTACCCGGATCCCTCACCCATCAGCGGCCTGCGGCTCGTCGTCATCGGCACCGGGGGGTCGACGGCGACAAGACCGGTGCGCCCGGCCGGGCTGGCACCACCTGACTGGGTTCGTCGGCACGGTGAGGGGGCCACGGCCGCGCGCGTGGCCGTCGGCACGATGTCGGCTCCATCGCGAACGCCAGCGACCTTCCCACCGGCACGACCAACGTCGGCTCACAGGTTCGCCCGGGGTGTTTCCCGTCCCCCTGCTGCCCGATTGTCTTGGCCGCGCACGCGCGCCTCAAGTCCGCGCGCGTGGTGGTCGGGCTTTGCTGGGGTTGGGGCGCTTGGACTTGACCCGCGCGCCCGCGGCTCAGAACGGGCAGCTATCAGGGGACGGGGGGTGTGGCGACGGCTGCCGGGGCGTCTGGCCGGCTTCTGTGTGGCGTTGGTGTTGTTGAGCGTCCACGTGGTGAGATTTCGCCGCGATTCGCGGACCATCACGAGGATTACCCCAGCGTCAACACCCCTACAGTCATGGTGAAGCTCACGTAATCCTCGTGATGTAGACGATCCTGGATGATCATGGCCGTCCACGGCCCGACAAACGGCGCGAAACGGGCACGACAAACGGCGAGGCGTGCCCACATCCTCCCCGTCCCCCTGATAGCTGCCCGTTCTTCGCCGCGGACGGGTGAGTCAAGCGGTCATCACCGCGNCGCCGCGGACGGGTGAGTCAAGCGGTCATCACCGCGCGAAAGCGCCCCAATAGTCCGCTTGACGCGCGCGTTCGCGGCAAGAGAATGGGCAGCAGGGGGGGCCAACGCCACGACCCGGCGAACGCACGTCACCGGGCGTCCGGCGGCGACGGGTGGTCAGCGCTGGTCGCGGGGCGGGTCGGTGTCGACGACCTCGCCCTCGATGACGACGCCGTGATGGATGCCGCCACCCTGGCCGCCCGCACCCGGACCGCCGGCAGCGCCCGGACCACCCGGGCCGGGCCGGCCGAGGCCGCCCATGCCGGGTCCGCGGCGGCCGGGGAACGTCCGGAAGGCCGACGCCGCGAGTCGGCGGCCCACGCCACGGCGGATCGGCGGGATCAGCAGCACCAGGCCGATGAGGTCGGTGACGAAACCGGGGAACGTCAGCAGGACACCGGAGAGGATGCGCGCGCCGGTGTCGGCCATGCGGGCAGACGACGCCGGCACCGACTCGGGCTCGTCCTGCGGGAACCGGCCGTCGGCGGCGGCGTTGCGCAGCTCCTGCCAGGCCCGCAGTCCTTCGATGCGCAGCAGGGCGATGCCGAGGATGCTGGTGCCGAGCAGGATCAGCAGGGCCCAGCCGAATCCGACCCAGTTGGCCACCATGACCAGCGCGATCAGCTCGATCACGCCCAGGGCTAACGGGCCGAAACGTCTCACCGTCGGCTCCCTCCGACCAGCGCGCGCAGCTGCCGGGCGCGGTGGACGGCACCCCATTGGGTGACCCGCCAGAGCGCCTCGCGCACGATCCTGCTGTCCATCTTCGACTCTCCCTGCTCCCGCTCGACGAACGTGATGGGGACCTCGATGACCCGGAGCCCGCTCCGGACCGCCCGCCACGCCATGTCGACCTGGAAGCAATAACCTTGCGACGCCACGCTCTCGATGTCCAGTTCGCGCAGGGCGGACGCGCGGAAGGCCCGGAACCCGCCGGTGGCGTCGCGCAGCGCCGTCCCCAGCGCCAGCCGGGTGTAGGTGTTGCCGATGCGCGAGATGGCCTGCCGCTTGTACGGCCAGTTCACGGTCCGCCCGCCGGGCACGTAGCGCGACCCGATGACGAGGTCGGCGTTCTCGGCGGCGTGCAGCAGCCGCGGCAGTTCCTCCGGCTGGTGCGAGCCGTCGGCGTCCATCTCGACGAGGACGTCGTAGTCGCGCGACAGCCCCCAGCCGAAGCCGGCCACGTACGCCGCACCCAGCCCCTGCTTGCCGCCGCGATGCAGCACGTGCACGTGGTCGTCGAGTTCGGCCAGGTCGTCGGCGATGGCGCCGGTGCCGTCGGGTGAAGCGTCGTCGACCACCAGGATGTGGGCGCCGGGCACCGCCGTGCGGGTGCGGTCGACCGCCTTGCCGATGGTGAGGGCCTCGTTGTAGGTCGGGATGACCACCAGGACGGACGTCACGGGACCCCCGCCTCCACGGGCGGCCGCGGCTCGTCGGCGACGGGAGCGGTGGCCCGGCGGCTGCGGCGGGCGTCGACGACGACGAGGGCGACGGCGCCGAGGCCGAGCGCGGTGATGATCCACTCGGGCCAGGCGCCGACGCGCGTAGCGGGCGTGAGGCCGTCGGCGAGCGGGACCTCGGTGACGATGACGTCCTGGGTGAACAGCTCGGCGCGGTCCTGGACCGACCCGTCCGGCGCGACCACGGCGCTGACGCCCGCCAGGGCCGACACCAGCACCGTCCGGCCGTGTTCGAACGCCCGGACCCGCGACTGCGCCAGCTGCTGCTCGGTCATCTCCGTGCGGCCGAACGTCGCGTTGTTGGTCTGGACGGTGAGGAACTGGCCGCCGTCGATGACGGCGTCGCGGACGATGCCGTCGAAGGCGACCTCGAAGCAGATGACGTCGCCGATGACGGTGTCGCCCACCCGGAAGATGCCGACGCGGTCGCCGGGCAGGTGGTCGCGCGGCTGCTGGTTCACGGCGTCGGTGATGCGCTCGGCGATGGACCGGAACGGGATGTACTCGCCGAACGGCATGGGGTGCCGCTTGACGTAGGTGTCGCCGGGGCCGCTGACGGGGTCCCACAGGATCGACGTGTTGTGGACGTTGCGGCCGTCGTCGGTGGGGACGATCGCACTGATCAGCGTCGGCACGCCGATGGCACGCACCGCGCCATCGATGGCCCGGTAGGTGTCGGCGTCGTGGAACGGGCTGATGTCGGAGGAGTTCTCGGGCCACACCACGACGTCGGGCCGCTCGACCCGGCCGGCCTCGACGTCGTCGGCCAGGCGCTGCGTCGCCTCGACGTGGTTGCGGGTGATGGCGCGCTTCTCGTCGTTGTAGGCCAGACCCTCGGCCGGCACGTTGCCCTGCACGATCGCCACGGTGACGGTGTCGCCGTCGGGCTCCATCGGCTGGATGAGCAGCGGCGCGACGACGACGGCGACGGCGCCCGCCGCGGCCGCGGCGCGTACCCAGAGCCGTCGCTCGACGACGACCCAGGCGAGCAGCCCGCCGGCCAGCGCGACGGCGAACGACAGCCCCGGCGTGCCGGCCCACGACACCAGCCCCAGCATGGGGCTGTCGGCCTGCGAGAACGCCAGCTTCCCCCAGGTGAAGCCGCCATACGGGAGGCGGCCGCGGACGGCCTCGTCGGCGACCCAGACCGCCGCGGTCCAGACCGGCCAGCCGGGCAGCCGCTGGACCAGCGTCAGGCCGAGGGCCAGCGGGATGAAGAACAGCGCCTCGAACAGGGCCAGGATGATCCACGGGATCGGCCCGACCTCCATGCCGGTCCAGTCGAGCAGCGGCAGGAAGAAGCCGGCGCCGAACAGGTAACCCAGCAGCGCCGACCGCTTCAGAGGCTGGCCGCGCACCAGCAGCGCGAACGCCGCGGGCACGAGGACGGCGACGAACCAGAGATCGTACGGCGGGAATGCGGCGACCAGGGACACGCCGAGGAGCGCGGCTCCTGCGTATCGCCACAGATGAGTCACGTTGTGCTGCTCCGTCCGACGTCCAGCGGTGGGACCGTACCCGGATCGCGACCCGGCCCCGTCAAGTGTGCTGCCGATCGTGCGACGGTACAACGTGCGCCCCAGGCCGAGAGTGCCCGGGGGCCGTGCTGTCGGAGCATCGGGCCGGCCCAGCGTCCGTGACGAAGGACGCAGCCCGGCTCCGCCCTTCGGACCGGGCCGCGGACGCCGCTGGATGCGGCTCGCGGACCGTTGTCTACTGGGCGGGCCGGGCCCGACCTCGTCTCACCCCGTGCCGTTGCGGGCGACGTACAGGCGGGTCATGCGAGCGAGGGCCTGGCTCACGAAGGATGCCCGGCCCCTGTAGGACACAGGAACCGCCCCTCGACCCTTCTCGCAACACCCGCCCGGACCGCCGGCCCGAACGGTTTCGTCCGCTGGTGGACTCTCGTGACTTTGCTGGATGCATCGGCAGGGTGTCAAGCCAGCGGTCGACCTGCGCAAATGCCCCTGCGCCGCTGGTCACGAACGACTGGATACACGGAAGTCGATCGAGAAACGTTGCTTCCACACGGCGTGTCGCGGCCGCCGAGCCGGACATACCGCGCTCATGATCACCAACCGTCAGCGGGTCGCGAGGTAGATCACCACACCGACGAGCACGACGAGGACGAGCACGAGCGGGACCGCCCGCCTGATGATCGATCCGCCGGCGACCCCCATGACGTCCAGCGGCTCGGGTTCGGCGGCGGACGGCGTCGTCGCGGCGGGCGGCTGGACGGCCGCCTCGGGCGCCGCCGCCGTGGGGACCTCGGGCGCTTCCGGTGCGGGTGCGGGCGCGGCCTCCCCGGC
>NZ_QUAL01000155.1 GCF_003579925.1 Jiangella rhizosphaerae
CAAGCGGTCATCGTCGCGCGAAGCGCCAATAGTCCGCTTGACGCGCACGTTCGCGGCAAGAGAATGGGGCAGCAGGGGGACGGGGAACCCCGCCGAACGTCACGACTCCGACGACAACGGCACGTCGGCCCCCGAGAGCGGGGACCGGCGGCCGAACGAGGCGAACCGTCAGGCGCGGGCCAGCGACCCGAGGTAGAGCTCGATGACCTTGGGGTCGTTGATGAGCTCGCGGCCGGTGCCGGTGTAGGCGTTGCGGCCCTGGTCGAGCACGTAGCCGCGGTGACAGATCTGCAGGCAGCGCCGGGCGTTCTGCTCGACGATGACGACGGACACGCCGGCCTTGTTGATCTCGCGGGTGCGGATGAACACCTCGTCCTGGAGGACGGGGGAGAGGCCGGCGGACGGCTCGTCGAGGAGGATGACGCTGGGGTCGGCCATGAGGGCCCGGCCCATGGCGACCATCTGCCGCTCACCGCCGGACAGCGAGCCGGCCCGCTGCTTGCGGCGGTCGCCGAGGGCGGGGAAGAGGTCGGTGACGAACGCGAACCGCTCGGCGAACCGCTTCGGGGCCTGGTAGAGGCCCATCTCGAGGTTCTCTTCGACGGTCAGGCCGGGGAAGACGTTGTTCGTCTGCGGCACGAAGCTGACGCCGCGCGACACCAGCTGGTTGGCCGGCAGGTTGGTGATGTCCTCGCCCTTGAGCTGCACCGAGCCCTCGCGCACCCGGACCAGCCCGAACAGCGCCTTGAGCAGCGTCGACTTGCCGGCGCCGTTGGGGCCGATGATGCCGACGATCTCGCCCTGCTTGCAGTAGAGGTCGCAGCCGTTGAGGATGTTGACGCCCTCGACGTACCAGGCGACGACCTCGTCGGCGCGCAGGACGGCGCCCTCGGCGCCGGCCAGGTGGGCCGAGCGGTCGGCCGCGGTGGTGCTCTCGCTCTGGCTCATCGTCCGTCCTTCGTCTCGCCGGTGCGCTCGACCGCCACGGTCTCGGCGGGCTCCTGGCCCAGTTCGGCGGCGACCTCCTCGGCCAGCGTGCCGGTCTCGAGCTGCTCCTCGAGCTCGGCCAGCGACTGGTCGTGGTGGGCGCCGAGGTAGGCGTCGACGACGCGCGGGTCGGACATGACGGTCTCGGGCGGGCCCTCGGCGAGGATCTTGCCCTGGCCCATGACGACCACCCAGTCGGCGATGTCGCGGACCATGTCCATGTCGTGCTCGACGAACAGCACCGTCATGCCCTGCTCGCGCAGGTTGGAGACGTGCTCGAGCAGCGACTGCGTGAGCGCGGGGTTGACCCCGGCCATGGGCTCGTCGAGCATGACGAGCTCGGGCTCGACCATGAGCGCCCGGGCCATCTCGAGCAGCTTGCGCTGGCCGCCGGAGAGCGAGCCGGCGAAGTCGTCGCGCTTGGTGTCGAGCTTGAACCGGGCCAGCAGCTCCTCGGCGCGCTGGGTGATGGCGTCCTCCTGGCTGCGCCAGGTGAACGGCAGCATGGCCCGCCAGAAGCTCTCGCCCTTCTGCTGGGTGGCGCCGAGCCGCATGTTCTCGATGACCGTCAGCTTCGACAGCGCCTTGGTCAGCTGGAACGTGCGCACCATGCCGGCCCGGGCCACCTTGAACGGCGGCGTGCCGTGCAGCGACCTGCCGTTGAACGTCCACGAGCCGGAGTTGGGCCGGTCGAATCCGGTGAGCAGGTTGAAGAACGTCGTCTTCCCGGCGCCGTTGGGGCCGATGAGTGCGGTGATGGACCCGCGCTGCACCTCGACGTGGTCGACGTCGACGGCGAGCAGGCCGCCGAAGTGCCGCTTGACGTCGTCGGCGACGAGGATCGGGTCGGGCTTCTTGGCTCCCGGCTCGCGCGGCACGTCGGCGAGGGCGGTCACCGCCGCCTCGCGCTTGGCCGTCAGGGACAGGTTGTCATCGGGCATCGAGCGCGATCTCCCTCCGGTCGCCGAGGATGCCTTGCGGGCGGAACACGAGCAGGAGCACCAGGACGATGCCGGTCAACATGAATCGTACGGCGCCGGTGTCGTTCGCATCCATGAGCCAGCTCGGGATGTACTCCTGCTGAATGGCTCCGCGCAGCGCGAGGTCGATGAACTGGAAGGCGAACCAGACGATCGCCGCGCCCAGCACCGGGCCGAACACCGTCGCCGCGCCACCGAGGATGAGGATCGCGTAGGCGAAGAAGGTGAAGTTGGTGGCGTACACGTCCGGCTGCATGGCGCCCTGGAACAGGGAGTAGACCATGCCGGCCAGCGCACCGATGACGCCGCCGAGGACCAGCGACTGCATCTTGTAGGCGTAGACGTTCTTGCCGAGGCTGCGCACGGCGTCCTCGTCCTCGCGGATGCCCTTGAGCACGCGGCCCCACGGGCTGCGCATGAGCAGCCAGACGACCAGCGTGCAGACGGCGACCAGCACCCAGCCGACGACCAGCACCCAGAGCACCCGCTCGCGGAACTGGAACGGGCCGAACTCGAACGGCTCGGTGAACGGGTTGAGGTCGTAGAACGCGTTGCTGAAGCCGGTGATGCCGTCGGAGCCGCCGAACACGTCGCGGCCCCACGCCGACCGGCCGACCAGGCGGACGATCTCGGACGCGGCGATCGTGACGATGGCCAGGTAGTCGGCCCGCAGGCGCAGCGTCGGGATGCCCAGCAGCAGCGCCAGCACGATCGCGCCGACGATGCCGACCACCAGGCCGAGCCAGAACGACATGTCGTACGTGGTGACGATGACGGCGATGCCGTAGCCGCCGACGGCGGCGAACGCCGCCTGGCCGAAGTTGAGCAGGCCCGTGTAGCCGAACTGCACGTTGATGCCGATGGCGGCGAGGGCGAACACGATCGCCTGGACGCCGATCAGCTCGCGCAGCGACAGCTCGAGGATGTTTCCCCAGTCCATGGTCGTTGCTCCTTCCGCCTCAGCCGACCCGCTCGCGGCGGCCGAGGATGCCCTGCGGCCGGACCAGGAGGATCAGGATGAGCACGACCAGCACACCGGCCGTCTTGAGTTCCGATGGGACCACGTACGCCGAGACCTCGATGAAGATGCCGACGACCAGCGCGCCGACCATGGCGCCCCAGGCGGTGCCGAGCCCGCCGAGCACCGTCGCGGCGAACACCAGCAGCAGGATCCGCATGCCCATGAGGTAGTCGACGCCCTGGATCATGCCGAAGAAGATGCCGGAGAGGCCGGCCAGTGCCGTGCCGACGGTCCAGACGACGGTGATGACGCGGTCGACGTTGATGCCGGACGCCGCGGCCAGGGCCGGGTTGTCCGCGACGGCGCGCGTCGCCTTGCCCATGCGGGTCCGCGTGAGCGCCAGGGCCACGGCCGCCAGCAGCACCGCGCAGATGCCCATGATGATGAGGTCGCGCGGCGTGATGCTCAGCGGCCCGATCTCGACGGGGTCCTGGTAGGTGTACTGGTCGTAAGTCTCGCGGCCGCCGCCGATGATGAACTGCGTCAGATAGCGCAGGAACAGCGACACGCCGATCGAGATGATCATCAGCGCGATCAGCCCGGTGGGTTTCTTGCGCAGCGGCCTCCAGAACCCGCGGTCCTGGCCCCATCCGAACACCGCGCTGAGCAGCGTGGCCACCAGCGCGGCGAGCAGGATCGGCATGCCGGCCTGGTTGAGCAGCAGCGCCGCGACCGCGCCGAACACGATGAGCTCGCCGTGGGCGAAGTTCGTGAGACCGGTGGTGCCGAAGACCAGCGACAGGCCCAGGCCGGCCAGGCCGAGGATGAGCCCGAACCGGACGCCGCTGACGAACAGCTGCAGCAGCTGGTTGTTGCCGGCCGTGACGGTGACGTCCTCGACGGTGCCGCCCTCGGGCGCGCCGGACTCCGTGCCGCCCTCGCCCTCGCCGCCCTGGGGCGGCGCGGTCTGCGATGGTGACGGCTGGTCGCTGCCGCCGCCGCCCTCGGGCGCGCCGACGCGGAACAGCACGACCTTGCGCTGCTGCGGGTTGACCGTGGTCTCGATGGTGTCGCGGGCGACCCCGGGCGCCGTCGACGGCAGCGTCGCCGCGTCGAGCACCACGGTGTAGTCGCCCGGACCGGGGACCGGCACCTCCCAGGTGCCGTCCGCCGCGGTCTGCGCGGTCCCGACCTCCTCGCCGTCGGCGGTGGAGACCGTGATGGTGACGCCCGCGACCGGTGCGTCCTGGTACTCGAGCGTGCCGTGGATGGTCTCGCCGCTGCCCTGGGCCGCCGCGGGGGCGGCGAGGAACAGGGCGGCCAGGACAGCGAGCAGCGCTCCCAGACATCTGGCCAGCTTCTGCACGTGTGATGTACCTCCCGCTCCCAGGACCGGCCGCACGTGTGGCAGGCACACGTCAGATCGGTCGTCCGATCGTCAGACGTTCGTGCCGGAGCATAACTCGCTTCTGGGGCGTCTCCGTTGCCACAGGGGTCCCGAGTCCGGACCGATACCACATGGTGACGTTCACGCATTCCTGCACGTCAGGACCGAATCGCGGCGACAATACTGACAAGTAGCGGCGCGACGATCAGCGCTGGCAGCAGATCGCCCACCGGCAGCGGCTTCATCCGCAGCAGCCGCAGCGCCACGCCGACGAGCAGCAGGCCGCCGGTCGCGGTGATCGCCGCCACGTAGGCGTCGCCGAGCAGGCTCCCGGCGACCACGCCGACCAGCGTCAGCAGTCCCTGGACGACGGCGACGGCCAGCGCCGATGCCATGACGCCCCAGCCGAACGACGCGGCGAACGCCACCGCCGCGAACCCGTCCATCGTCGCCTTGAGCGCCAGCTGGTCGTAGCCCAGCCCCATGCCGTCGGACAGCGAGCCCAGAATGGTCAGCGGGCCGACGCAGAACAGCAGCGACGTGCTGACGAAGCCCTCGACGAACCGCCTGCGGGAGTCGCCGTCGCCGTCGCGCGACAGCCGCCGCTGCAGGCCGGACCCCACGTCCTCCAGCCGGGCCTCGATGCGCAGCAGCGAGCCGGCGATGCCGCCGATCAGCAGCGCGCCCAGCACGATCAGCACGGTCGCGGAGTCGCCGACCTCGGCGGCGAACCCGGCGTCGAGGACGGCGGCCGCGGAGATCGCCGCGATGAGCAGCGTGACCAGCCCGAGCGCGTCGGTGACGACGTCGCGGGTGCGCTGCGGCAGCCGGTGACCGACGAGCAGGCCGGCGGCGGAGCCGGCGACCACGGCGACGACGTTGAGAACGGTGCCGAATCCGGGGAACATCGACGGCGTCAGCCCGCCGTGGGCGCAGGGGCGGTGCCTGGGAACGCGCCGTCGGCGGCCCCGCCGGGGACCGGGCGCAGGAAGCAGGTCAGCCGGGCGGTGCACACGCGCCGGCCGTCGTCGCCGGTGATCGCGATCTCGTACGTCGCCGCGCTGCCGCCGCGGTGCAGCGGCGTGGCGACCGCCGTGACGTGGCCGGACCGGACGCCGCGGTGGTGGGTGGCGTTGAGGTCGACGCCGACGGCGATGCGGTCCGGGTAACCGTGCAGCATGGCCGCGACGGAGCCGACGCTCTCGGCGAGCACGCACGACGCGCCACCGTGCAGCAGACCGTACGGCTGGGTGTTGCCCTCGACGGGCATGCGCGCCACCACCCGCTCCGGCCGCACCTCGACGTACTCGATGCCCATGCGTTCGTCGAGCGGCGCCCTCGGCAGCTGCTTCAGGATGGTGGCCTGGTCGTCGTAGTCGACGGCGGGCGCGCCGCCGTCCGCCCGTTCGGTCATGGCCGGACGATATCGCGCGGCCGTCAGACGCCGGTCCGCGGCGGGACGTGCGCCCGTGTGATCGGCCGCGTTGGGCCGTGGTCTCGTTGACCCGTCCCCCTGCTGCCCGATTGTCTTGGCCGCGGGCGCGCGCCTCAAGTCCGCGCGCGTTGTGGTCGGGCTCCGCTGTGGTTGGGGCGCTTGGACTTGACCCGCGCGCCCGCGGCAAAGAACGGGCAGCTATCAGGGGGGACGGGGGGAGTGTGGCGACGGCTGCCGGGGCGTCTGGCCGGCTTCTGTGTGGCGTTGGTGTTGTTGGGCGTCCGCCTGGTGAGATTTCGCCGTGATTCGGTGGCCATCACGAGGATTACCCCAGCGTCAACACCCCTACAGTCATGGTGACGCTCACGAAATCCTCGTGATGTAGGCGATCGCCGATGATCATCGCCGTCTACAACCCGGCAAACGGGGCGAAACGGGCACGTCAACGCCGAGTCGTGCCCGCTCTGCCCCCGTCCCCCTGATAGCTGCCCGTTCTTGGCCGCGCAGCCGCGGGTCAAGCGGATCCTCGCCGGCGCGAAGCGCCCCATTGGTCCGCTTGAGGCGCGGATGCGCGGCGAAGAGAATGGGCAGCAGGGGGACGGCCAACGTGGTGACCCGGCCAACGTTCAGCCGGCCGGTTCCGCACGACCCTCGGCAGACCCTGCGCCAATGTCGGACCCGGCTACTAGGGTTGCCGCGTGGTCGCTGCAACCGATACTCCCCGCCTCCTGCTCCTCGACGGTCACTCGCTGGCCTATCGGGCGTTCTACGCGTTGAAGGACGCCAACCTCGTCACGACGACAGGCCAGCACACCGAGGGCGTGTACGGCTTCACGTCCATGCTCATCAACGTGCTGCGCGACGAGGCGCCCACGCACGTGGCGGTGGCCTTCGACGTGTCGCGCAAGACGTTCCGTAGCGAGGCCTTCCCGGAGTACAAGGCCAACCGCACCAAGTCGCCCGAGGAGTTCAGCGGCCAGCTCGACCTCGTCAAGGAGGTGCTGACGGCGCTGCGCATCCCGTACCTCGAGAAGGAGGGGTACGAGGCCGACGACCTCATCGCCACGCTGGCCACCATGGCCGAGAAGGACGGCGTCGACGTCTCCATCTGCACCGGCGACCGCGACTCCTTCCAGCTGGTCAGCGACCGCGTGACGGTGCTCTACCCACGCCGCGGCGTCTCCGACCTGTCGCGCATGACGCCCGAGTCGGTGCTGGAGAAGTACGGCCTCACGCCGGCGCAGTACCCCGACTTCGCGGCACTGCGCGGCGACCCGTCCGACAACCTCCCGAACATCCCCGGCGTGGGCGAGAAGACCGCGGTCAAGTGGGTGGTCGAGTTCGGCGACCTCGACGGGCTCGTCGAGCGGGTCGACGAGGTCAAGGGCAAGGCCGGCGACGCGTTGCGGGCCCACCTCGGCCAGGTGCTCACCAACCGCCAGCTCACCGAGCTCGTCCGCGACGTGCCGCTCGACGTCCGCCTCGACGACCTCGTCCGGCAGACGTGGGACCGCGAGGCCGTCCACCAGCTCTTCGACACGCTGCAGTTCCGGGTGCTGCGCGACCGCCTCTACGAATACCTCGAGCCCGACACCGCGCCCGAGGCCGAGGAGGGCTTCGACATCGACGCGGTGCACCTGCGCCCCGGCGAGGTGGCCGGCTGGCTGGCCGAGCACCTCGGCGAGGGCCGGGCCGGGGTGTCCGTCCGCGGCCACTGGGCCCGCGGCACCGGCGAGGTCACCGAGCTCGCGGTCGCGACGTCCGACGGCGCCGGCGCCTGGTTCGAGCCGTCCGATCTGACGCCCGAGGACGACGCCGCCGTCGCCGCCTGGCTGGCCGACGCCGCGCGCGGCAAGGTCATGCACGACGCCAAGGGCCCCATGCACGCCTTGGCCGCGCGCGGCTGGCCGCTGAACGGGCTGGCCGCCGACACCGAGCTGACGGCGTTCCTCGCCCTGCCCGGCCAGCGCTCCTACAACCTCGCCGACCTCGTGCTGCGCTTCCTCAGCCGCGAACTGCGCGCCGAGGACAACGGCGGCGCCGTCCAGCTCTCCCTCGACGGCGGCGACGAAGAGCAGCTGGGCGCCGACGAGACCGTCCGCGCACGCGCCGTGCTCGACCTCGCCGAGGCGCTCGAGGCCGAGCTCGACAAGAAGGGCGGCCACACCCTGCTCGAGCAGGTCGAGCTGCCGCTGGTCGGGGTGCTCGCCGGCATGGAGCGGGCCGGCATCGCCGTCGACCTCGACCACCTGCACGCCCTGGAGTCCGAGTTCGCAGGCAACGTCGCCCAGGCCGCCGACGACGCCTACGACGCCATCGGCCGCCGCGACGTCAACCTCGGGTCCCCGAAGCAGCTGCAGGCCATCCTCTTCGACGACCTCGGCATGCCGAAGACGAAGCGCACCAAGACCGGCTACACCACCGACGCCGAGTCGCTGGCCGAGCTGTACGCCAAGACCGAGCACCCGTTCCTCGCCGCGCTGCTGCGGCACCGCGACGCGTCCAAGCTGCGGGTCACCGTCGAGGGCCTCATCAACTCCGTCTCCGACGACGGCCGCATCCACACCACGTTCGTGCAGACCATCGCGGCCACCGGGCGGCTGTCGTCCACCGACCCCAACCTGCAGAACATCCCCATCCGCACCGACGAGGGCCGGCGCATCCGCGAGGCGTTCGTCGTCGGCGACGGCTGCGAGGCGCTGCTCAGCGCCGACTACAGCCAGATCGAGATGCGCATCATGGCGCACTTGTCCGACGACCAGGCGCTGATCGACGCGTTCGCGTCGGGCATGGACTTCCACTCCGTCACCGCGTCGCGGGTGTTCGACGTGCCGGCCGACGAGGTCAGCCCGGCGCAGCGGGCGAAGATCAAGGCGATGAACTACGGCCTCGCCTACGGGCTGTCGTCGTACGGGCTGTCCCGGCAGCTCAACATCGCGGTGGCCGAGGCGCAGGGCCTCATGGACGAGTACTTCGAGACCTTCGGCGGCGTCCGCGACTATCTCAGCGAGGTGGTCGAGCGCGCCCGCATGGTCGGCTGGACCGAGACCATGCTGGGCCGCCGCCGCTACCTGCCGGACCTCACCAGCGACAACCGGCAGCGCCGCGAGATGGCCGAGCGCATGGCGCTCAACGCGCCCATCCAGGGGTCCGCGGCCGACATCGTCAAGGTGGCCATGCTCCGCGTCGACCAGGCGCTGGCCGCTGAGAAGCTGCGCTCGCGCATGCTGCTGCAGGTGCACGACGAACTCGTGCTCGAGGTGGCCGAGGGCGAGCGCCAGCAGGTGGAAGAGCTGGTCCGGCGCGAGATGGGTGCGGCCTACCCGCTGCGGGTGCCGCTCGACGTCTCGGTCGGAATCGGGCGTACGTGGCACGAGGCGGGCCACTGACGTCCCTCGGTGCCCTGTCCGTGTAAACCACACGTTGGTCAGCTGTTTGCATTGTGGGGTAGACCGAACGGACGATCACATGCGAGGCTCGTGGGGACGTCGTGAGAACGGGAGTCCGCATTGCGACCTGTGTTCCGAGCAGCTGGGGCCGTCGTGGCGACATCCGGGGTCCTCTGCCTAGGTGGCGCTGCAGGACTCCCGGGCCCGGCTGAGCTCGTCGCGTCCTCCGAGTACCCCGGAGGCAGCGAGCCCGACGACATCTTCCACGGCCGCGGCGACGCGATCGTCTCCAGCGATCCGACTGACGGTCAGGCCTCGGTCACGGTGGTCGCCGACAATGCAGCCGCCGTCGCGGCCGGATTCATCGTCGGCTCCACCCCGTCGCCGGGCGTCGTCACCCAGACGCTGGCCAGCGGCCTCGGGATTCCCGGTCTGGTGCTCGAGGCGTACCAGAGCGCCGCGGCGCAGCTGACGCTCGAGAACCCCGGCTGCGGCATGCGCTGGGAGATCCTCGCCGGCATCGGCAAGATCGAGTCCGGGCACGCCAACGGCGGCCAGGTCGCGGCCAACGGCGACGTCCAGCCGCGCATCGTCGGCCCCGCCCTGAACGGCAACGGCTTCGCCTCCATCAGCGACAGCGACGGCGGCCGCTGGGACGGCGACACCACCTGGGACCGCGCGGTCGGCCCGATGCAGTTCATCCCCGGCACCTGGAAGACCTTCGGCGCCGACGGCAACGGCGACAGCGTCGTCGACCCCCACAACGTCTTCGACGCCACCCTCGCCGCCGCGCAGTACCTGTGCGCGGGCGGCGGCAACCTCGCCACCGAGGCCGGCCTGCGGGCGGCGCTGTTCCGCTACAACCCGTCGACGACGTACGTCGACAACGTCATGGCGTGGATCCGCGCCTACGACAACGGCAGCGGCTACATCACCGAGACCCCTGGCCCCGGCCCGGCCGGTCCGCCGCTGCCCCCGCCGTCCAGCGACGCGCCGAACCCGTCCGGCTCGCCGAGCCCCACGCCCACTCCGACGCCGCCGGGCACCACCCCGCCGGACCCGGAGCCGACCACGCCGCCGAACACCCCGCCTCCGAGCACTCCGCCCACGAGTGAGCCGACGACGCCGCCGACGTTCACGCCGCCGCCGACGGAACAGCCGACCGAGACCCCGACGGAGACGCCGACCCGGCCGCCGACCACGCCGCCGCCCACGGACGACCCGACGACGCCGCCCACGGACGATCCGACGACGCCGCCGACCGACGATCCGACGACGCCGCCCACGGAGGAGCCGACCGAGGAGCCTACGGAGGAACCGACCGAGGAACCCACCGAGGAGCCGACCGAGCCGCCGGCCGAGGATCCCGACGGCGAGTGCCCGACGGACACCACCGTGCTCGACCCGGCGTCGGGGGAGTCGACCGACCCCGACTGCCAGACGCCGACGGACGACCCGTCCACCGAGCCGCCGACCATCACGAGCTCGCCGACGCCCACCGAGGACTCCTCGCCGTCGCCGACCGATGCCGAGACGCCGAACACGGCCTCGCCGACGCCGCGTGTGACCAGCGGCCGCCGGCGCTGGTTCGGGCGCACCGGCCGCTGACCCCGCGCCGCCGCCCCAGCCAGGCCCGCGCCGCCCCCAACCCTCGCCCCGCGCCCGAGTTGATCTTGGAGTAGTTCGGCGATCGTGGGGCGAAATGTCCGATAGATGGCCGAAGAACTCCAAGATCAACTGTGGTGGGCGGGGGTGGGTGGGTCGTCGCCGGCGGCCGTGGCGGGGGAGGGGGCTGAACGGGCGCCGAGGCGTTCGCGGGCCAGCCCCCACAGCACGATCAGCCCGGCGGCGGCCAGCCCCGGCACCAGAACGCCGGCCAGCGTCGACGCCCAGAGCTCGACGGCGAGCACGTACCCGGCCAGCACCACCCACAGCACGCCGGTGGTCCAGCGGTCGCGTTGCGCCAGGTGGGCGTACACCAGCAGGTGCGCCAGCGCGTACAGCGCGCCGAGCCCCGCGAACCCGGGCACCCAGGGCACGACGTCGCCGTAGGACGGGCCGGCCACGACGTCGACGGCGGGGCCGGCGACCAGCCAGCACAGGACCGTCAGGGCCGCTCCGCACGCGGCCACCGCGGCCACCCCGAGCGTGACGGCCGACCGCCGGCGGGCGGGGTCGGCCAGCGCGGGGAAGGCGAGCATCGGCACGAACTGCGGCAGCCAGAAGGCGATCTTGGTGAAGATCGAGCCGGCGGCGTAGAGCCCGCTGATGTGGGTGGGCAGCACGTGCCGGGCGAGGATCACGTCGATGTTGGTGAGCACCACGAAGCCGAGCAGCATCGCGCCCGACGACAGCGTCGCCCGGACGGCGAACCCGCCGCGCAGCGAGCGCAGCGACGACGGCCGCGCGACCAGCCAGGCGACGACGCCCGCGGCGGCGAAGCCCAGGGCGATGCCGATGAGCGCGCTGGTCGCGGTCGGGTCCAGCGCCATGCCGACCAGCCCGCCGCCGACGCGCAGTGCCGCCTGGATCGTCACCAGCGCCGCCAGCAGCCCGAACCGCTCGCGGCCCTGGATGATGCCGAGCGACGGCGCCGTCGCCGCGAGCGCCGCGATCGCCACCGCCGCGGCCATCGCCGGCGCCGGCGACGGCAGTTGCAGCACCGACTCGGCGAGCGGGCTCAACGCCGTCAGCCCGACGCCGATGGCGACGGCCAGGACCAGCCCGGACCTCACCGCGGGTGCGACCGGCCGGCCGGTGGCCGCCGCGCGCGCCGTCGTCGCCTGGATCGCCAGGGCCGCGACGTTGCCGACGATGATGAGCGCGAGCAGCGCGCTGAACGCGCCGAACTCGTGGGGTCCGAGCCGCCGCGCGCCGGCCACCGTCAGCGCATATCCGAGCAGGTTGGCGACGCTGGTACCGAGCGCGAGCAGCCCCGCGGAGCTGCGACCGGCACCGAGCAGGCGTCTGGCGAGCTGCGGCACGCGCCCTATCGTGCCAGCCCTCCGCCGCCTCCGCTGCCGGTCCCGGTTGCTCCTGTCCGAGCCGCTTGCGCCGTTTGTCCTTGCATGACCAGTTTCTTGCCGGAAGTACTGGCGCTTCTTGTTACTGACTGGTAAGAAGTCTCCTCATCGATGACGGCGGCCGCGGACGTCCGCCGGAGAGGAAGCGATGAGGGGCTATTTCCTGCCAGGACTGTTCCTGGCCGTGGCGACCGGCGTGCTGGTCTGGGGCGGCGAGTGGCTGGGCCTGGAACTGCAACACGTCGCCCTGCTCGGAGCCGCCTTGGGCGGCGCGACCGGTGTGGTCCCGGACCGGGCACCGTGGGAGCGGGCGGCCGGTCTGCTGTCCGGCGCGGTGCTGGCCTGGATCGGCTACGCGCTGCGGGCCGCCTGGCTGCCGGACACCTCGGGCGGCCGCGGCGTCGCCGCGATGCTCGTCGTGCTGGCCTGCCTGCTCATCGCGTTCCTGACCTCCGGCCGGCTGCCGCTGTGGTCGTTCCTCATCGGGGCGGCCGCGGTGGTCGGCGCGTACGAGGTCGCCTACACCGCCGCTCCGCCGGAGTTCGTCGAGACCTCGCCGACGGCGCTGACGACGGTGCTGCTGGCGGCGGCGTTCGGCTTCCTCGCCACCGTGTTCCTCGGCAACACCATCGAGGACGAGCGGGCCCGCGAGCGCGGCCGGTACGCCTCCGACGACGACTCCGACGCGGCCCGGTCCGACGCCGATCCCGGGGAGCAGGGCGACGACGCCGCGCGCGGCCCGTTCTGGGAAGGGGCGCTGCGATGAGCCGCCGGATCGCCGCGGCGGCCGCCGGCACCGTCACCGCCGTCACCGCCGTCCTCGTGTTCGCGCCGGCCGCGGCCGCCGAGGTCGACGTCACCAACACCGAGACCGTGCAGGTCTACCTGAACCCCGACGGCGGCGTCGACCGCGCCCGCGTCTACGACCAGCTCGACCTCACCGGCACGGGCAGCGTCGACCTGCGCAACCCCGTCACGACCGACGGCCTGCGCAACCTCGACGGCTTCGGCGACACCGACACCGAGGACGGAGAGGCGGTGCTCCGGACCGACGTCGACGGCGAGCAGCGCCGGCGCACCGTGTCCGACTTCGAGGGCGACCTGCCGCTGTCGGTGTCGGTGGAGTACCGGCTCGACGGCGAGGTCGTCGACGCCGAGGACGTCGTGGGGGAGTCCGGTGAGCTGGAGGTCCGCTACCGGGTCGTCAACGAGACCGGCGAGACGCGCGAGATCGAGTACGACGACGGCACCGGCACCATGGTGACGGCTGATGAGACGGTGTACGTCCCGATGGTCGGGACGATGACCACCACGCTGCCGCCGTCGTTCACCGACGTCAGCTCGGGCGAGGCGAACATGGGCGGCGACGGCCGCGGCGGCACCCGGCTCACGTACGCGCTGACGCTGTTCCCGCCGATCGGCTCGGCCGAGCAGGAGTTCGGCTACACCGCCGTCATCGAGGACGGCGTCATCCCGGAGGCCACGCTGTCCGCGCTGCCGGTGTCGCCGCTGGACAGCCCGACGTACGCGACGGGCGTCGCCGGGTACGAGGGCGGCATCGAGTCCGGCATCGAGCTCACCGAGGGTGCCCAGACCATCGACGAGAACCTGCTGCGGCTGCGTGACGGCGCGGCGGACCTGCTCGGCGGGCTGATCCAGCTGCGCGACGGCGCCCAGCAGCTGAGCACGGGGCTGTCCGACCAGGCCGCACCGGGCGCCCGCGAGCTGGCCGACGGCCTCGGCGGGCAGCTGGCGCCGGGGGCGCGGGAGCTGCGGGCCGGCGCCCAGGAGTTCTACCAGGGCGTCAACGGCGAGCTCGCGCCGGGCGCGCAGCGGCTGGCCGACGGCGCCGGCGTCCTGGCCGACGGGCTGTCGTCCCGGCTGGTGCCGG
>NZ_QUAL01000158.1 GCF_003579925.1 Jiangella rhizosphaerae
CCAGCCGCGGGCCGACGCGCCGGCGACCGCGCTGCCGACCGGGTAGGCGAGCCGGCCGAGCCGCGGCTTGAGCGGGACGGCGCGCCGCCCGGCCTCGGCGCCCACGCCGAGGTGGACCGCGTTGACGACGACGCCGCCGGCGTCGTCGGTCAGCACGTCGAGGTCGCGCTCCTTGCCGTCCAGCACCACCTCGGCGGCGCGCGCGGGGTCCAGCGGCAGCCCGAGCGTGCGGGCGAGGTCGTTGCCGGTACCGAGCGGGATCAGCCCGAACTCGAACGGCGGCCGGTCCAGCAGACCGAGGCGCAGCGCCGTGGCGACCAGCAGGTGCACGGAGCCGTCGCCGCCCAGGACGACCGGCCGGTGACCGGGGTGCCGTTCGAGCACGCCGGGGAGCGCGTCCGGGTCGAGGTCGGCGACCTCGACGCCGTCGCCGCCCGCGCGCAGCACGCCGAGCGCCGTCCCGACCGCCCCGTCGCGCGCGCCGCCCGCGCGAGTGTTCGTGATGACCAGCAGCTTCGGCACCGTCCGATGGTGCCAGGTCGACATGAGAGAACGCTGAGGGCCGGCGCCGGTCACGGGCGCGGGTGACGACGGCGGACACCGTGCACCTGTCGCGGCTCGGGCTGGAGCAGACGCTCGCCGAGCTCGCCGACGTCTTGTGAGCGGAGTCGCTACCCAGCGACAATGCCTCGATGAGGCAGGGCGATGACGCGCCGCTCGACCTGGGCGTGGTGGGCACGGCCGACGAGCCGGCGACGGACGAGCCCGGCGAGCCGCCACCGGGCTCCGGCCGATGGCGGTGGGCGGTCCCAGCCGCGACGTTCGCCGTCGGCGGGGCGCTCGGGCTGGTGGTCGCCGACACCCGCGACGACGCCGCCGGCTACGCCGACGTCCGGCTGGTCAGCGGCGCGATCCACGGCCTGTCCGACCGGCACGACGAGGACTCGCCCGGCCGGATCGAGCTGAGCATCCTCAACCTCGGCGAGCACGAGGTCGAGATCCTCGGGCTGGAGCCGGCCGGCATGACCGTCCATCCGGACACGGAGCCCGCCGACCCGGTCGCGGCACCGCCCGGCGAGTGGGTGACGGCGCTGCAGGACGGGCTGGTCGCCGACTGCGACGCCCAGGCCGGCGACGGACTGCGGATCCGGGTCCGCGACGTCGGCGGCACGGTGCGCGTCGTGGAGGCCGACGGGCTGCCCGACGTCAGCGGCGTGGGCGGCGTGTGGCAGCACGCCTGCCGGCCGCCGGACCTGCTGTTCCCCGCCATCGCAGCCACGGTCACGGCGTCCGATGCCGGTAGCGTGACGACCGAGGTGCGATTGTCCAATCCGAGCACCGAACCGCTGGAGGTGATCGAGTTGGCGTCCGAAGCTCCCGGACTGGCCGCGACGGTCGCCGACCTTCCGTTCGTCCTGTCCCCGGACGAGTCGCTGGGCGTGCCGATGACGTGGACCGTCACCGACTGTCGGCTGGCGCGGCAATGGCACGACCCGCAATTCGTCTACGCGTTCGCCGGCAATCAACCCTCCCGCGGCAACCACCCGGTGGACGCCGCCGCACAGGCCGCGCTCGTGTTGCTGGTCGACCGCGTCTGCGGGGACACGCCGTGACGCGCGCCGACGAGCCGCTCGATCTCGGCGTCGTCGGCCGCGACCCGGATCCGGAGGCGGACGGCCTGCCGGACCGGCCGGAACGGCGCGACCGCCGCCGGCTCTGGGCCGCCGTCGCCCTGGCGTTCCTCGTGGGCGGGGTGATCGGACTGGTCGTCGCCGACGCGCGCGACGACACGGCCGGCCAGGAACGCATCGAGCTGTACGGCGGGCCCGTGCGGCCGGTGATCGTCGACCGCGGTCCGCCGCGGGGCGAGCTGACCGTCAGCGTGCTCAACGCCGGCGACAGCGCGGTGGAGATCCTCGGTGTCGTGGTCGAGGGCATGACCATCGACGGCGACGCCGAGGCCGCCGACCCCGTGACGGCCGATCCCGGCCGCTGGGTGAGCTACGTCCAGCGCGGCCTCGAGGTCGACTGCGACGGCCCGATGCCCGACGCCATGCGGGTGCGCGCTCGCACGCCGTCCGGCGAGGAGCGGCTCGTCGACGTCGAGCCGCCCGACAACCACGAGGGGCTGCGCGGATTCTGGTACGTCGAGTGCCAGGCCGCCTACCAGTTCGGTCTGGGGGTCCGCGACAGCACGGTGCTCAGCCGCGGCGACGGCGCCGTCGTGCTGGCGCTCGAGCTGGCCAACACCGGGCCCGACGACCTCCGGCTCGGCGCCGTCGCGGCCAGGGCGCCCGGCTTCGCGCTGACGACCGGGGAGGCCGAGCCGGCCGTCCCGGCCGGCGACAGCGCCACCCTCACGACCACCTGGACGGTGACCGACTGCGACCTGGCGCTGACCGCGTCCGGCGGGTCGCTCGCAGTCCGAATCCTGCACGGCGACGCCGAGACCGAGCAGATCATCGTGCTCCCCGAACAGGCGTTCACCGCGCTGGCCCGGTTGTCCGGGCAGTCGTGTCCGGCGACAATCCAGGAATGACGGTGGGGGACGGGCGCGACGACGCCATTCTCGACCTCGGCGTCGTCGGCTCGCCCGGCGACCAGCCGCCACCGGAACCGGCCGAGCGGTCCGCGCATCCCTGGCGGCGCTGGGCCCTGCCCGTCGCGGCGCTGGTGGTGGGCGGCCTGCTCGGCGCGGTCGTCGCCGACGCCCGGCACGACACCGCCGAGCTGGCCCGCGTCGGCATCGTCAGCGGCATCTCGAACTGGACGCCTGAGTCCGTTGACGACGACGGCGCCTGGGTCGAGCTGCAGCTGCTGAACATCGGCGCCCAGCCGGTCCAGATCGTCGGCATCGAGGCCGACGGCTTCCACCTCGCCCCTGACACCGGCCCGATCGAGGCCGTCGACGCGCCCGTGGGCGAGTGGGTCACGGTCCGGCAGGACGGGCTGGTGGCCGACTGCGCGGCCGCCGCGCCGACGCGGCTGCGCGTGCGCATCCGCGACGACGGCGGCGAGGAGCGCACCGTCACCGCCGACCAGCAGGCCGACTACGGCGGCGTCGCGATGCTGTGGAACACCGAGTGCCAGTTCGGCGCCGGCTACGTCCAGTTCGTCGGGCCGGCGACGACGAGCCTCGACGCCACCAGCCTCACGGTGACCCTGCCGATGTTCAACTACTCCGGCCGGCCCGCCCGGGTGACCCGCATGGTGCCCATCGCGCCCGGCCTGAGCGCGGCGCCGCCGGAGCTGCCGATCGAGGTGGCCGGCAACGGCACCACCCAGGTCGAGATCACCTGGACCGTCGAGGACTGCTCGGCGGCGACCGCGATGCGCGGCGGCGACGGCCTGGTCGAGTACACCGTCACGTCGGGGACCAGGCAGCTGCCGGAGCACTTCCCGCTGGACGCCGACGTCATGGTCGAGCTCGTCCGGCTGGTGACCCACGTCTGCGCGTGACGCCGGCGCGGCCGTACGTCGGCGGGCGTAGCCGGCGGATCAGCACCTGAGCGGACGAGCGCGACCCGGCGCCGCGGCCAGGCTGAGCGGCATGAGCATCGACCACGCCCCGTACCTGTCCACCCTCAGCCGCCGCGGCCTGTTCGGGCTGGCGGCGGCCGCGGCCGGCACCACGCTGCTGCGCGGCCCGCAGGCGACGGCGGCCGGGACCGCCGTCGGCACGGAGGACGCGTTCGCCGACTGGCTCGACCGGCACGCCACCCCGGTCCGGACGAGCCCGCGCGGCCCTCTGGACGACCTCACGCCGCTGCGCCGGACGGTGCGCGACGCGGTCGTCGTCGGTCTCGGCGAGTCCGCCCACGGCACGCACACCCAGTTCGCGCTGAAGCACCGGGTCGCCCGCTACCTGGTCGAGGAGCTGGGCTTCCGCACCATCGCCTGGGAGGAGAGCTGGGGCAGCGGCGTCGTGCTCGACCGCTACGTCCGTGGCGACGGCACCGACGCTCGCAGCGCCGTCGGCCAGGCACTGTTCATGCTGCGCAGCCAGGCGATGCTCGACCTCGTCCGGTGGATGCGCGAGTTCAATCGCGGCCGGCCGGACTGGGACCAGGTCCGCTTCCTCGGCGCCGACGTCCTCGAGCTCCGAGCCCTGCAGTACGACGAGATCGAGCGGTTCACCGCCGCGGTGGCGCCGGCACGGCTGCCGCGGGTCCGTGCGCTGCTGGGGGTGCTGGCCCTGCGCGGGACGCCGCAGGAGCACCTCGTCTGGTACAAGTACCGGCTCACCGAGGACGAGCGGCGGCCGCTCGTCGCCGCCGCCCGCGAACTGCACGAGCTGGTCCGCGACGCCGCGGAGAGCCGGGCCGCCCGCCGGGGCCGCGCCGCCGTCGACCCCGACGACGCCGTGCTGCACGCGTACGCGCTGCTCGGGTTCTACGAGTCGGGGTCGGCCGCCGGGATCGCGGACGACGTGCGCGACCGGTACGTCGCCGACCTCCTGACGTTCTGGCACGAGCGGACCGGGCATCGGATCGCCTACGGCGCCGCCAACGCGCACGTGGCCGCGGCCGAGGAGATGGTGGTCGAGTTCCCGCCGGACCCACCGGTGCGCCGGCGGCTGGCCGGCGGCCTGCTCCGGGCGCGCTACGGCGCCGGCTACGTCGCCGTCGGGACCGTCTTCGACCACGGCACCGTGCTGACCGGCTGGGAGGTCGACGGCGGACCGCGGGTGTACGCCGTCCCGCCGCCGAGCCCGTCGTTCGCCGACGCGCTGCTCGGCCGGGCGCGGCTCGGCGACTACCTCATCGACCTCCGGCGCGGCGGGCCGACGGAGGTGCGGGACCGGCTGGACGGGCCGGCGTCGCTGCGCATCATGAGCTCCGCGTACGACCCCGCCCGCGACGAGCACTACGCCCAGCACCTGCCGTCGTGGCGCGCCGGCTTCGACGCGCTGCTGCACGTCCGCACCGTCGCCGCGACGCAGCTGGTCTAAGGGAGGATCGCGTCGACGTAGCCGCCGTCGACCCGGACGGCGGCGCCCGTCGTCGCCGACGCCTGCGCCGAGCTGAGGTACACGACCAGGTTCGCGATCTCCTCGGGCTCGATCAGCCGCTGCAGCAGCGACTGCGGGCGGTGCCGGCGCATGAACTCGCGCTGCGCCTCGTCCCAGGGCAGGCTGCGGTCGACCAGCTGATAGACGAAGTCCTCGACGCCGCCGGTGTGCGTGGGGCCGGCGATGACGCTGTTGACGGTGACGCCGGTGCCGGCCGCCTCCTTGGCGAAGCCCCGCGAGACGGCGAGCAGCGCCGTCTTCGTCATGCCGTAGTGGATCATCTCGGCCGGGATGACGACGGCGGAGTCGCTGGCGATGTACTGCACCCGGCCCCAGCCCCGCGCCGTCATGCCGGGCAGGTAGGCGCGGGTCAGCCGCACGGCCGCCAGCACGTTCACCTCGAAGTACCGCCGCCACTGCGCGTCGGTGATCTCCAGCGCCGGCGTCGCTTCGAAGATGCCGAGGTTGTTGACCAGGATGTCGACGTCGGGCAGTGCTTCGGTGACGGCGGCCGCGCCCTCGTCGGTCGCGACGTCGGCGGGGACGGCGACGACGTCCGCGCCCGTGACCTCCGCCCGCAGCCGCTCGACGCCGGCGTTGACGGTGTCGGCGCCGCGCCCGTTCACCCCCACCCGCGCGCCCGACCGGGCCAGCCCGGCCGCGATGGCCCACCCGATGCCCTGTGTCGACCCGGTGACGAGGGCGGTCTTTCCGCTGAGATCGAGGCGCATGCCCCCGATTCTCCTTCAGCAGTGCTCAGAGTGTGAGCCGACGTTGGTCGTGCCGGTGGGAAGGTCGCTGGCGTTCTCGATGGAGCCGACATCGTGCCGACGGCCACGCGCGCGGCAGTGGCCCCCTCACCGTGCCGACGAACGACGAGCCGCAGGCCGCTGATGGGTGAGGGATCCGGGTAGCCAGGACGACGCGGATCCCTCACCCATCCAGGCCGCGACGGCATCACCTGCCGACCGCGACACCGTGACGACGACGCCGCCACCATGACCACCACACCACGAGACACGCCCCACGCATTCATCGGCATCTCCAAGGCCGCAGCGTCGGCAATCTCGGCGTCGTCCCCCTGCACGTGGCTGAGAACGGCCAGCTATCAAGGGGACGGGGAGTATGGCGACGACCGACCCAGGGCGTTCGCCGCGTTTGTGTGTGTGGCGTTGGTGGCGTGGAGCGTCCACCTGCTGAGATTGCACCGTGATTCCGGAGCCGTCACGAGGATTTCCTGAGCGTCAATAGGCCTACAGCCATGTTGACGCTCAGGAAATCCTCGTGATGTAGGCGATCCTGGATGATCATCACTGTCCACAGCCCGGCAAACAGAGCGGAACCGGCACGCCAAGCGTGAGGTGAAAGCCCGGCCGACGCCGTCCACGATCGCCTGACGCCACGGAGTGTGGTGACCCGCGTGTTGGCCGCTCTGGATAGCTGGGATCGTTGGCCGTCCACCGGCACCGGCGCCGGCCGCCTGCGGTGGGACGCGCGCGGGGGGCCGCTAGGCCACCGATCGCCTGCGCCGGGAGATCGCCACGCCGACCAGGCTGATGGCGCCGCCGACCAGGCCGAACACTGTCGGAATCTCGCTGAGCAGCGCCCACGACATCAGCACGGACACCGTCGGGACGACGTAGGTGGTGGCGCTGAGCCGCCCGGCGTCCATGCGCTTCAACGCGTAGGCCCAGGTGGTGAAGCCGATCGCGGTCGGGAACAGGCCCAGGTACACCGCGGCCAGCACGGCGCCGAGCGAGGCGTCCGACAGCTCCGACACCAGCTGGGGCGTCCACGGCAGCAGCACCGCCGTGCCGACGACGCAGGCCAGCCAGGTGGTCGTCAGGCCGTCGGTGACCCGCAGGACGACCTTCTGGATCAGCGCGCCCGCCGTGTACAGCACCGCGGCCAGCAGGCAGAGCGCGACGCCGAGCCCGTCGCGGTCGCCGCTGGAGCCCAGCGAGATGACCGCGACGCCGCCGAGGGCGACCAGCGAGCCGGCGATCAGCGCCCGCGGGAACCCCTCGCCGAGGAACAGCCCGGCGCCGAACGCGATGAGCAGCGGCGCGACGTTGACCAGCAACGCGGCGGTGCCGGCGTCGACGTGCTGCTCACCGGCGTTGAGGGCGACGGTGTAGCCGGCCAGCCACAGCACGCCGCACGCCGCGATCAGCCCGAAGGTCCGCCGCGACAGCGGCACCGGGATCACCCGGCGGCCGCGCGTGGCGACCACCAGCACCGTCAGCGCCACGGACGCGACCGCCAGCCGGATCAGCGCGAGCGGCGCGGCGGACAGGGTGTGGCCGACGTCGCGGATGGCGACGAACGCGGAGGCCCAGAGCAGGACGGTGACGGCCGCGGCGAGGGCGGCCTTGCGGCTCTCGGAGAGGCGCGGTGCGGCGGGAACGGGAGCCTGGAGGGTCTGCGTCACCCTGCCATGGTCGGCGCCCTGATTCGACAGCACAAGCACGTATTACTGACGAACCGTTAAGGTGAGCTGTACGATTGGATCCATGCTGGACGTGCCCCGCCTCCGCCTGCTCCGCGCGGTCGTCGCCACCGGCTCCGTCCGGGCCGCCGCCGAGACGCTCGGCTACACCCCGTCCGCCGTCAGCCAGCAGCTGGCCGCGCTGCAGCGCGAGACCGGGCTGCGGCTGCTCGACCGCGCGGGCCGCGGCATCGAGCCGACCACCGCCGGCCGGACGCTGGCGACCGAGGCCGAGCCGCTGTTCGAGGCGCTGACCCGGCTCGAGGGGCTGGTCGGCGACCTGCGGGCCGGCCGGGTCGGCAGCCTGTCGATCGGCTACTTCGCCTCGGCGGGCGCCGCCTGGCTGCCGCCGGTCGTCGCCGCGCTGCACGCGGAGTTCCCCGAACTGCGGCTGGACCTGCGGATGACCGAGATGAGGCTGCCCGACAGCCGACCGCGAGGTCCGAACCCGCAGCGAGTCCCACAAGGGAATCGGGGAATGCCGGACAGCTACGAGCCCGACGTCGACATCTTCGTCGAGCGGCCCGAGTGGACGCCGCCGGCCGGCGCCGACGTCCGGCACCTGGTCGACGACCCGTACCTCGCGGTCGTGCGCACCGACGACCCGCTGGCCGGACGGGGTGAGGTGCCGCTCGCCGAGCTGGCCGGGCGGCGCTGGATCGACAACGACGTCAACGACGGCGCCTGCCGCCGCGTGCTGCTGCGCGCCTGCGCCGAGGCCGGATTCTCGCCGGAGTTCGCCGTCGAGACGCACGATTACCACACCGCGATCCCGTTCGTCGCGACCGGCATCGGCCTCACCGTCGTCCCGGAGCTGGGCATCCGCGACCTCCCGCCGGACGTGACGACGGTGCGCATCGTCGCCCCGGAGCCGGTGCGACGCATTCACGTCGCCGTCCGCAAGTCCGCCGCCCAGCACCCGGCCGCACAGCGCGCCGCCGACCTCCTGCGCGAGGTGGTCGGCGGCGCGGCGGTGCCACGTCAGGACTGAGCGGCGCGAAGGCCGGCGAAGAACGCCCGCAGGTCCTCGACCAGCACGTCCGGCCGCTCCAGCGCGGCGTAGTGCCCGCCGTCGGGGAACTCGGTGTAGCGGACGATGTTGTCGTTGTCGCGGTCGGCGAACGCCCCGATGGTGCGGAAGTCGTCGGCGAAGACGGCGACGCCGGTGGGCGCGTGGTTGACCTGCGGGGTGGCGCCGGAGCGGGCCTCCTCGAAGTGGTACCGCCCGGCGGTCGCCGACGTGTTGGTGAACCAGTACAGCGACACCTCGGTGAGGATCTGGTCGCGGGTCACCAGGCTGGTCCCGTTGCCGAAGGAGTTGAACAGCTCGTTCCAGGCCAGCTGCCCGGCGGGGGAGTCCGACACGCCGACGGCGACGGTCTGCGGCCGGCTGGCGTTGATCGCGTTGTAGCCACCGACGGACTGGAACCACTCGAGGTGCTGCAGCCCGGCGTGGTCGGCCGGCGACAGGTTCGCGAACTCCGCCGGGTCGCCGGACGGGAACGAGAACAGCTGCAGCACGTGCAGCCCCAGGAACCCGGGCGGGTTCAGCAGGCCGAGCTCGCGCGACACCATGGCGCCGCCGTCGCTGCCGTGCGAGCCGTAGCTCTCGTAGCCCAGCCGGCGCATCAGCGTGTCGTAGGCGCGGGCGACGCGCGCCATCGTCCAGCCGCGGTCCTCGACCGGCGTGCTGAAGCCGAAGCCCGGCATCGACGGGACGACGACGGAGAACGCGTCCTCGGCCCTGCCGCCGTGCGCGACGGGGTCGGTGAGCGGGCCGATCATGTCGAGGAAGTCGACGAACGAGCCGGGGTAGGAGTGCGCGAGCAGCAGCGGCGTGGCGTCCGGCTCGGCCGACGGCACGTGGATGAAGTGGATCGTCTGGCCGTCGATCTCGGTGAGGTAGTGCGGGAAGGCGTTCATCCGCGCCTCCTGCGCGCGCCAGTCGAAGCCGTCGCGCCAGTGCTCGACCATCTCGCTCAGGTAGTGGTTGGGCGTGCCGTAGTCCCAGTCGTCGCCGGGGACGGGCCGGGGCAGCCGGGTGCGGACCAGACGGTCGTGGAGGTCGTCGAGGTCGGCCTGGCTGATCTCGACGCGGAACGGGCGGATCGGTGCGGTGTTCGTCATGACAGTCACGCTACGGGCCTATTAGGCAAGGTATCTTCCTAGAATGACGGGGACCTCCGCACGGATGTTGGCGCTGCTCTCGCTGATGCAGTCGCGGCCCGCCTGGACCGGTGCCGAGCTGGCCGAACGCCTCGGGGTCAGCACCCGGACCATCCGCTACGACGTCGACCGGCTGCGCGAGCTGGGGTATCCGGTCGACGCCGCGCGTGGGCCGGCCGGGCACTACCGGCTCGGCGCCGGCGCCCGGCTGCCGCCGCTGCTACTCGACGACGAGGAGGCGGTCGCCGTCGCGATCGGACTGCGCGCCGGCAGCGGCGTCGCCGGCATCGAGGACAGCAGCGCGCGGGCGCTGGCCAAGCTCGAGCAGGTGCTGCCGCACCGGCTGCGCCGTCAGGTCGCCGCCGTCCACGACGCGATGTCCCGCGGGCCCGAGAACACCAGCAGCAACGTCGATGACCCGGTGGTCGACGCGGCCGTCCTGACGGCGTTGGCGGCGGCGATCCGCGACCACGAGCACGTGCGCTTCGACTACCGCGGGCGCCCCGGCACCGATCCGCCGCTCGCCGTCGAGCCGTATCGGCTGGTGAGCTGGCAGCGGCACTGGTACCTCGTCGGCCGCGAGCCGGCGTCGGGGGAGTGGCACCCCTACCGCGTCGACTGGCTCTCGCTGCGCATGCGCACCGGGCTCCGGTTCGCGCCGGCGCCGCTGCCGGGCGAGGACTACACCGCGTTCGTGCTGCGCGAGGTCGCGTCGACCGGCTGGTCGGTGCACGCGCGGATCACGGTGTTCGCGCCGGCCGCGGACGTGCTGGCGCGCATCAACCCGACGGTCGGCGTCGTCGAATCGGTCGACGAGTCGACCTCGGTGCTGGTGACCGGTGCGGACAGCCTGGAGATCGTCGCCGTCTACATCGGCATGCTCGGGCTGGACTTCCAGGTGACCGAGCCGCCGGAGCTGGTCGAGCACCTGCGCGTGCTCGGTGACCGCTACCGCCGGGCGATCAGGACCTGAGGTCGCAGTCGCGGCGCTTCCGGACCGCGCACGGCACATCGTGGCGCCGTGCTCCATCGCGGACCTGCCGGAGGCGGCGCCCCCCGTGACATCACTCGCCCGGCGCACACCTCACTCGCCACGATGCCGCATGGCGTGGCGAGATCGCCCCGGTACGGTTGCTGACGCGGGTGAGGTGCACCTGACGCGCGGGAGGACCATCCAGGAAAGGCAGCGCCGCCCCGCTGACGACGAGCTAGCAGGCCGATGCGGCGGGGCTGACGCTGGGGCACGATCTTGCTATGCTCGTGGGTGAGCTGGTCCTTCTGCGGTTGGACCGGAAGTGGGCCGAGGACCCCGGGGGCATACCCGGACCTCGGCTTCGCGCTTCCTGCGGTCAGTCCAGGTCTATTCGGAGCTCGGTCAAGGTCCCCTCGATCAGCTCCCGGTACGCCGCTTCGCGACCTTCCGCAGCGCTGGTCGCCCCGGCGAGGATGTCGGCAAGCCACAGCAACGGCTCTTCGCCAGGGCGTGCGTGCCCGACGTGGAGGGCGGAAGGCAGAACACCCCTGGATCGGAAGCCGACCACCACATCGAGGTCGCGCCGATCCGCTATGGGGTTGCGTGTCTCCAGCCACACCTCGTCCACCCCGGCCGTCGCCAGCTCGAAGAGCAGGGTCTGTAAGCAATGCCGCCGCGCCCGTTCCTGGCGCCGCGGGTCGACGGGAGCTCCGACGACCACGACCGGGAGAATCGGCAACGCGGCGAGGACACCGGCGGCGTCGCGGCGTTCGAAGGGTTCCTTGTCGCGCCAGTGGAACCGACGCCCAGGGCGCGGTTCGAGGGCGCGGACGGCGGCGCGTACACGTCCGGCATCCGCCCGATCGAGCGCGACCGCCGCGAGGACGTACACGCCGTCGTCGACACGGATCGACTCGTCGGCGTAGGCCAGCCAGCTCACACCTCCTGTGGGTCGATTCCACGGGCGGTTCGTGACACCCCGTGAGAGGCTGTGCACGGCCGAACGAGTGACCCCGGGGAGGACCGTCAGTGCCCAGACCAGTGGTGCGGCTGCGCGACGAGGTGTTGTCCGCCGACGGCGAGACGCTGCGGGCGGGCATCGCGGCCATCCAGGCCGAGCTCGAGGTCACGCCGGAGTTCCCGCCGGACGTCGAGCAGGCGGCCCAGCAGGCCGCGAAGAACCCCCGGCTGCCCGACCTCGACCGCACGGACCTGCCGTTCGTCACCATCGACCCGGCGACGGCGATGGACCTCGACCAGGCCCTCCACCTCGAACGCAACACGCAGAGCGGCGGCTACACCGTCTACTACGCCATCGCCGACGTCGGCGCGTTCGTGCGCCCCGGCGACCCGGTGGACGAGGAGGCGCACAAGCGCGGCGAGACGCTCTACGGCGCGGACTCGAAGGTGCCACTCTACCCGAAGGCGCTGTCCGAGGACGCCGCGTCGCTGCTCGCCGACCAGGTTCGTCCGGCGCTGCTGTGGACCATCGAGCTGGACGGCGACGGCGACACGCTCGCGGCCCGGGTCGAGCGGGCCCGCGTCCGCAGCCGCGCCAAGCTCTCCTACGCCGAGGTGCAGGCGCAGCTCGACGCAGGCACGGCCGACCCGGTCTTCACGCTGCTCAGGGACGTCGGCGAGCGTCGTCTGGCCAAGGAGGCCGAGCGCGGCGGCGTCTCGCTGCCGCTGCCCGAGCAGGAGGTCCGCGTCGACGGCGAGCACTGGTCGCTGGAGTTCCGGCAGCAGCACCCGGTCGAGCAGTGGAATGCGCAGATCTCGCTGCTCACCGGCATGACGGCGGCGACGTTCATGGTCGAAGCCCGCACCGGCCTGCTGCGCACCCTCGCGCCGGCCGACCCGCGCGACGTCAAGCGGCTGCGGCGGACGGCGAAGGCGCTGCGCATCGAGTGGCCCGAGAACCAGAGCTACCCCGACTTCGTCCGCTCGCTGGACCCCGCCACGCCCAGCCACGCCGCCATGCTGGTCGCCTGCACGCGGCTGCTGCGGGGCTCCGGCTACGTCGGGTTCGCCGGCGAGCTGCCCGAGCACACCGGCCACTCCGCCATCGCCGCCGACTACGCGCACGTGACGGCGCCGCTGCGGCGGCTGGTCGACCGGTACGCGCTCGAGATCTGCGTCGCGCTCAGCGCGGGCGACGACGTCCCGGGCTGGGTCGTCGACCGCCTCGGCGAGCTGCCGAAGACCATGCAGGCGTCCACCCGGCGGGCCAACCAGTACGAGCGCGCCGTGCTCGACCTCGTCGAGGCGGCGGTCCTGCAGCCGTACGTCGGCGAGAGCTTCGACGGCGTCGTCGTCGACCTCGACGACCGCGACGCGCGCAAGGGCGACGTCACCATCCGCGAGCCGGCCGTCGAAGCGCCGATCAGCCACGCACGCGAGCTGCCGCTGGGCACCGACATCAGGGCCCGGCTGGCCGCCGCCGACCCTCGGACCAGGACGATCCGGTTCGAACTGGCCTGACCGGGTAAACGACCGGACACGTCGTCGTCCGGAAGGGAACCCCGACCATGCCCGTCGTCGGCTGGCACGCGTCGCACGAGCAGATCCCCCCGAGCCGGCTGCTGGCCGACGTCCGGCACGCGGAACAGGCCGGGTTCCAGGCGGTGTGGTCGTCGGACCACTTCGCGCCGTGGGGGAGGCGGCAGGGGGAGTCGGGGTTCTCCTTCGCCTGGCTCGGCGCGGCGATGGCGACGACGACGCTGCCGTTCGGCGTGGTCTGCGCCCCCGGCCAGCGCTACCACCCGGCCGTCGCCGCACAGGCGATCGCGACGCTCGCGGAGATGTTCCCCGGCCGGTTCGCCGTCGCCCTCGGCAGCGGCGAGAACCTCAACGAGCACGTCACGGGCGACCCCTGGCCGGACAAGAACACCCGCAACGCCCGCCTGCGCGAGTGCGCCGACGTCATCCGCGCCCTGCTCGACGGCGACGAGGTCACCCACCGCGGGCTGGTCACGGTGGACCGCGCCCGGCTCTGGACCCTTCCTGAGACCCCGCCACCGCTCTACGCGACCGCCGTCACGCCGCGGACCGCCGGCTGGGCCGCCGAGTGGGCCGACGGCCTGGTCACGGTCGGCCAGCCGGCGGCCACGCTGCGGGACGTCGTCGACGCCTTCACCGGCAACGGCGGCGCCGGGAAGCCGCTCGCCGTCCAGATCCACGTCAGCTGGGCGCCCGACGAGGACGAGGCGCTGCGCATCGCCCACGAACAGTGGGGGACGAACCTATTCTCGCCGCCGCTGTGCTGGGACCTGGCGACGACGGAGGAGTTCGACGAGGCCTCCAAGCACGTCCGCCCCGACGACGTCCGGCAGAGCGTCCTCGTCACCGCCGACCTCGGCCGGCTCGCGGCGCACCTGAACGACCTGGCCGACCTGGGCTTCGGCACGATCTACGTCCACCACGTCGGCCAGGAGCAGACCCGGTTCATCGACGCTCTCGGCGAGCACGTGCTGCCGGCCCTGACGGCGGTGCGCGCATGAGCCGGCGCCGCCGCAGCGCCGGCGACCTGTGGTGGAAGAACGCGGTCATCTACTGCCTGGACGTGCAGACGTTCCTGGACACCGACGGCGACGGCTACGGCGACCTCGCCGGGCTGACCGAGCGGATCGACTACCTCGAGGGCCTGGGCGTGACCTGCCTGTGGCTGATGCCGTTCTACCCGTCGCCCGAACGCGACGACGGCTACGACATCGTCGACTTCTACGGCGTCGACGAGCGCATCGGCACGCTGGGTGCGTTCGTCGAGATGGTGCGCACGGCACAGGACCGCGGCATCCGGGTCATCGTCGACTTCGTCCTCAACCACACCTCGCACCACCACCCCTGGTTCCAGTCCGCCCGCAAGGGCCGCGACGCGCCGTTCCACGACTTCTACATCTGGCGCGACGAGAAGCCCGAGGACAAGCCGGCCGACCTCGTCTTCCCCGGCGAGGAGCGGTCGACCTGGGCCTGGGACGACCAGGCGCAGCAGTGGTACTACCACCGCTTCTACACCGAGCAGCCCGATCTCAACACGGCGAACCCGGAGGTCCGCGACGAGATCGCCCAGATCGCGGGGTTCTGGCTGGCGCTGGGGCTGGCCGGCTTCCGCGTCGACGCGGTGCCGTTCCTGACGGAGGAGTCCGACCGCGCGACGGCCGGGGTGCAGGAGCCGCACGAGCTGATCCGCGACCTGCGCGCCTATCTGACCCGGCGGCGCGGCGACGCGATCCTGCTGGGCGAGGTCAACCTGCCGCCGGAACAGGCCTTGGAGTTCTACGGCGAGACCGGCGACGAGCTCACCATGGCGTTCGACTTCACCGTGAACCAGGCGCTGTACCTGTCGCTGGTGCGTGAGGACGCCGGGCCGCTGGGGAAGGCGCTGAAGGCGCAGCCGGACCTCCCGGACGACTGCCAGCGGGTGAACTTCGTCCGCAACCACGATGAGCTGTCGCTGGACCAGCTCTCGGACAAGGAGCGCGCGGAGGTGTTCGCCGCGTTCGGGCCGGAGCCGGACATGCAGCTGTACGGACGGGGGATCCGGCGGCGGCTGCCGAGCATGCTCGACGGCGACGAGCGGCGCATCCGCATGGTCTACTCGCTGATGTTCTCGCTGCCCGGCACGCCGGCCCTGTTCTACGGCGAGGAGATCGGCATGCGCGAGAACCTCGCCATCGAGGGCCGGCTGAGCGTGCGGTCGCCGATGCAGTGGTCGAACGAGCGGCACGCCGGCTTCTCCCCGGCGCCCGAGGGCGCCCGGCTGGCGCGGCCCCTGCCGGACGAGGTGTCGACGACGGTGGAGGCGCAGCGGCGCGACCCGGACTCGCTGCTGAACTGGATGGAGCGGCTGATCCGGCGGCGCAAGGAGTGCCCGGAGCTGGGCTGGGGCCGGTCGACGCTGATCGAGTCGTCCGGGCCGGTGCTGGCGCACCGCTGCGACTGGGACGACCGCACCATCGTCGCCGTCCACAACCTCTCGGGCACGAAGGCGTCCGTGCGGCTGCCCGGCGACGACGGCTGGGAGCGGCTGACCGACCTGCTCGGCACCGACGACGCCGTGCCGGGGGAGAACCTCGAACTGGAGCCGTACGGCCACCGCTGGTTCCGCGCCGGCTGACGCCGAGTCGTCGGCCTTCACGGTCTGTCGCGTCGACGCGGGCCGTCATGCGACACGTGTCGGATGACATCGCACCGGGCCGCCACTAGCGTCCGAGGATCCCGCACCTCGAGGAAGGACCACTCATGGCCCTGCGCGGACCCCGGACCAGGGCCGGCGCGGCACTCGCCGCGGCCGGCGCCTGTACCGCCGCTCTGCTCACCGTCCACGGCGCCGCAGCCAGCGCCACGCCCGCGGCCGCCCCAGCTCCGGCGCCCGTCCCCGCCCCGGCGCCCGCCGAGCCGACGTTCGTCGACGGGCTGGCGCAGCCGGTCTTCACCGGGCCGTTCGTCCGGCACGAGCTCTGGGTCGAGACCGAGTTCGACACCGACGGCGACGGCGAGCCGGACCGCATGCACGTCGACGTCACGCGGCCGGCCGAGACCGACAGCGCCGGCCTGGACGTGCCGGTGATCTACGAGTCCAGCCCGTACTACTCCGGCACCGCGAGCACCGCCGCGAAGTTCTTCTGGAACGGCAACGTCGAGCTGGGCGTGCAGCCGCCGCTGCGGCTCTCGCCGGACGACCTGCCCGACGCGCCGCGCGCCCCGGGCGGCACCAGCCCGGTCATCTCGAACAGCCTGGTCAACACGTGGGTGCCGCGCGGGTTCGCCGTCGTGCACTCCGAGTCGCCCGGCAGCGGCCTGTCCGAGGGCTGCCCGACGGTGGGCGGGCCGAACGAGTCGCTGGCGCCGAAGGCCGTCGTCGACTGGCTCAACGGCCGGGCCAAGGGCTACACCAGCGCCGACGGCGGCGAGGAGGTGACGGCGTACTGGTCGACCGGCAGCGTCGGCATGACCGGCACGTCGTACAACGGCACGCTGCCGCTGGCGGCCGCCACCACCGGCGTCGAGGGCCTCGAGGTGATCATCCCGGTCGCGCCGAACACGTCGTACTACCACTACTACCGGTCCAACGGCCTGGTGCGCAGCCCCGGCGGCTGGGTCGGCGAGGACATCGACTACCTGTTCGACTACATCAACAGCGGCGACCTGGAGAAGAGGCAGTACTGCCGCGACACCGTCCGCACGCTCATGCAGGCCGAGCACGACCGCGCCACCGGCGACTACAACGACTTCTGGGCCGGCCGCGACTACCTCAACCAGCTCGACGACGTGCGCGCGGCGGTGCTGATGGCGCACGCGTTCAACGACTGGAACGTCGTGCCGGAGCACAGCGTCCGCATCTCGTCGGCGCTCGAGGCGAAGGGTGTCACCGTCCACGAGTACTTCCACCAGGGCGGTCACGGCGGCAACCCGCCCACGGACATGATGAACCGCTGGTTCTCGCAGTACCTCTACGGCCAGGACAACGGCATCGAGGACGACACCGACACCGCCTTCGTCGTCCGGAACGAGCTCGGCGGCAGCTCGCTGACCCCGTACGCCGACTACCCGAACCCGGCCGCGGCGACCGCGACGCTGAACCTGCAGGCCGGTGGCGCGACGGAGGGCGGTCTGACCTCGCTGGCGCTGGCGGACGACGCGACCGAGACGCTGGTCGACGCGGGCGCGAACGCCTGCAACGCCGGCCTGCTGGCGACGACGCCGTCGCCGAACCGGCTGCTCTACACCACGCCGACGCTGACAGAGAACGTGCACCTGTCCGGGACGGCCGAGGTGACGGTGCGGATGGCGGCGTCGAAGGCGCGGGCCAACCTGTCGGTGGCGCTGGTCCGGCTGCCGTGGACGGGCGACTCCGGCTGCACGTCGAGCACGCAGCGGCCGACCACCAGCATCATCACCCGCGGCTGGGCGGACCCGCTCAACCGGAAGTCCGTCTCGCAGGAGCACCCGGTCGCGCCGGGCGAGTTCGTCGACGTCACCGTGCCGCTGCAGCCCGACGACCAGGTCATCCCGGCCGGCAGCCGGATCGGGCTGATGATCTTCTCCACCGACCCCGAGTTCACGCTGCGCCCGCAGCCCGGCACCGAGCTGTCCGTCGACCTTGCCGGGACGACGCTGGACCTGCCGGTCGTGGGCGGCCCGCTGGCGCTGCCGATCTGCGGTGCCGAGGACACCCGCGGCACCGTCGTCATCGACGGCGTCGACACCGGCGTCCCGAACGTCGGCCTGGCCGGCACCTGCACCGTCAACGACCACATCCTCGACGAGGAGGACTGGCCGCACCACGGCGCGTTCGTCCGGCACACGACCGAGCTGGCCGACCAGCTCGCCGGCGCCGGCCTGATCACCGAGCGGCAGCGCGGCGCGCTGGTCCGCGCGGCCGCGCAGGCCGACGTCTGACGCACCGATGCGACGGCGGGCCGTCCCGATGCCGGGGCGGCCCGCCGTTTCCGTGCGACCTGGGGATCAGCGGTCGACCGTGATCTCCGGGCTGGTGATCTGCTGGTTCACGCTCTCCAGGTAGACGACCTGCGTGCTCAGCTTCTTCGCCGAGGACGGGAACCGCACCGGCAGCTCCAGCACCCGGCCGAGCTCGTCGGCCGTGGCCTCGCCGACCAGCACGTCCTGGCCGCGCTCCACGTTGCGGACGTAGACGTTCACCGTCTCGCCCGGGTCGTAGCCCCAGGCCGAGACGTTGACCGTGCCACGGAAGGCGACCGAGGTGGTGTCGACCGCGACCTGCTCGCCGACGGTGTTCTGCGGCGTGCGGATCTCCTGCACGGTGCGCTCGCCCGCGTCGTTCTTGCGGATGACGACGCCGTCGTGGTGCTCACCGTTGGCGTAGCGCGCCTCGTAGGTGATGCTGTCCTCGGTGACGTCGATCATCTGGTAGAGCTGCATGTCCTGGCCGACCGACATCTGGTCGGCGCCGTTGTCGGTCCAGTTGCTGCTGACCGCGTCGTACATCTTGCCGCCGGAGACCGACGTCGCGTAGACGGTGCTGTCGTGGACGGTGACCGACTTGCGCGAGGCGGTGGTGCTGCCGCGGCCGTAGGTGTGGTCGTGGCCCTGCAGCACCAGGTCGACGCCGTACTTCTCGAACAGCGGGCCCCACTGGGCGCGCACGGTCGGGTTGTTGCGGCCGGACGCGACCGAGTAGACCGGGTGGTGGAACGTCACGACGGTCCACTTGTTCGGGTTGTTCGCCAGCTGCTGCTCCAGCCACGCGGTCTGCGCGGCCATGACCGGAGCGTTGCTCTGGACGTTGCTGTTCAGGCCGATGAAGCGCACGCCCTGGTAGTCCACCGAGTAGATGGTGTTGCGCAGGGCCGCGTTCGTGGCGTCGTCACCGAAGTCCGGTCCGTTGGTGGGGTACGGGAACGTCGGCTGCCAGAACGTCGACAGCTGGCCACCGCTGTACTCGTGGTTGCCGGTGACCGAGATGTTGTTGATCTGGCTGTTGATGAAGCCGTCGGCCGCGTGCCACTGACCCCACTCGAGCTCGCTGTTGGCCGAGTTGACCAGGTCTCCGGCGTTGACGATGACCTTCGCCTCCGGGCGGTCGGCGAAGGCCTGCCGGAACACCCGCGGACCGGCGGAGTCGATGTAGTTCTGCATGTCGCCGTAGTAGATGAACGAGAACGGCTCGAACTCCGCGGCGGCCGTCGTGAAGTCGATCCACTCGCTCCAGTTGACGCCGTCGCCGACCCGGTAGGTGTAGCGGGTGTCCGGCTTCAGGCCGGTGAACTCCACCTGGTGGTACACCGAGGCGTAGCCCAGCGTGGTGTTGACCGGGTTGGTCGAGCTGGCCATCACGGTCCGGACGGCGCCCTCGGCCGGACGCACGTCGCCGAGCGCGATCGGCGCCTCCAGGATCTGCGCCTGGGCGTACTCGCCGCCGACCTCGGAGCGCCAGGTCACCTTCTGCGACGTGGCCGGCGTCTGCGTCGGGACCAGGATGATGCGGTCCGGGAGCGCCGACGGCTCGTACACCTCCGCATCGGGCACCTTGACCGGGGGCTCGCTGTCCGCACCGACTGCGGCCGGTACGGCGATCAGGCCGCCGCCGAGCAGCGCGGCGCCGATGGCGGCACCGGCCGCGCGGCGGGAGCCGAACGGCCCGCGCTTCCTCACATCACTCACGTTGAGTCTCCTCCCAGGACACTCTCGAGACGCTGCCGGCAGGGTGCGCGGCAGTCTGATCGATTCATCGCAGACCCGGCGGAAAGGGCGAGAACGGGCAGGTCACGGAAGGTTGTCCCGGCGATGAACAGCTGGCGCCGGTGCTCTTGCCGCGACCGGGTCGCAGTGTGCGACGGCCAATGGCCACGTCCGGTCGGCCGGGCGGGCACCCGGACGTCAGCGGGCGTTCATCCCGGCATGCCTACGATCCGGCCGTGCCCGACCCGTCCGCCGTTCGCCGTCTGGCCGTCGCCGCGGTCCTTCTGCTCGGGGTGTCCGCGTGCGGCGGGCCGACCCACAAGGACGACGCGTTCATCGACGCCGGCGTGACCGGGCTACTGGACATCGAGCTCACGGAGTGCTTCTCCGACCCCGAGTACTCTGAGTTCGCCGGCGAGGACGTGGTGCTCTACGTCCCGTGCCCGGACGGCGCGGACAACCAGTCGTATCTGTTCGTCCACGCGCCCGACGCCCCCTGGGACCGCGAGGCCGTCGCCGAGCTGGGCTGGGACGAGTGCGGCAAGGGCTTCGAGCAGCAGTGGACCAGCCAGGACGCGTCCGGCCTGGACTACTACCCGATCCTCCCGACGGCCGAGACCTGGGCCGACGGCGATCGCGCGATTATGTGCGCGGTCTACGACCCGGACGGCCCGCTTGAGGACTCGGTCCTGCCCCTCGCCGACGGCGTGTCCCAGTAGCACCGCAGATCCACGCCGTCGGCGTCCCGATCCGGTGGGGGTTCAAGTCCACCCTCAGACACTTTCGGAGCATCCGCAGGGCCTGGTCAGGTGTCCGTGTCCCTCGACCAGGCGCGGTTTCGGCCGATCTCGGCGGGTCGGTGTCGGCAGCGGCTCCAACCGCCGTTGCTCGACCAGCATGTCTGGTGCTGTGCGCTTGTCCTGAACTCACAGATGGCACCGTGAAGCCCCACGCACAGCGGGTCGACCGCGATGCCCGAGGCGACGTCATACCGCCCAGAATGATGCGCCGCCGCTCAGGACGCCGAGTGAAGCAGTTCCCTCGGGCCGACAGTTGGCGTGGAGGTCCTACCCGACACCGTCCGCCTAGACAGCGCTACTTCGCGAGGATTTGTCCGGGGTTCCGAGTACCGTCGCTGGCGCGGCCTCGACGGCTGGTCTCGTACAGAGGAGGGGACATGACGGGCATAGAGTCCGAGGTTCTGGAGACGTTCCTTGTGCAGTTGCGCAACGCCGAAGACGTCCCAGCGGCAGTTGCTGAAAAACTCGGAACGTTGCTTGCTGCGGACAAGCTGCCCAAGGCCGAGCACCTCGCTGCGCTGTATGCCTCCGAAAGCGGGGAACCACTCGCATGATCCAGCTCAAGGCGATCCGCATCGAGGAGTTTCGAGGCATCCGAGAACTCGAACTTGACCTGGACTGCCAGTCGTTCGTGGTACTGGGGCCAAACGGCTCGGGCAAGAGCGGCGTGGTGGACGCCATCGATTTCGCACTCACTGGCAACATCGCGCGCCTAAGCGGTGCCGGTACCGGCGGCGTCAGCGTGACCAAGCACGGCCCACATGTGCACCAGCGGGACAACCCGGCCGCGGCGAAAGTTTCGCTGACGATCTGCCACTCGGGGACCGACCAGGTGGGTGTCCTAACTCGCAGCATCAAAACCGCTGGTCAGTACACGCTTGAGCCGAACACTCTCGAATTGGCAGCGGCAGTCAGTTGGGCCACGCAGCACCCCGAGCTGACCCTCTCCCGGCGCGAGGTCATTAAGTACGTCAACACCGAGCCGGGAAAGCGCGCCCAGGAGGTCCAAGCCCTCCTCAAACTCGACCGCATTGATGAGGTCCGTCGTCTGCTCGTTAGCGCCCGGACCAAGGCCAGCGGTGCTGCAAGTATGGCCGGTAGCGAGGTCAAGGCAGCCGAGGACGCCGTAAGGCGGCATCTCGACCTGACGACCCTGCTGGCACACGAGGTGACGGCAGCTGTGAACAAGCAACGTGCGGTACTGGGGCTCGACGCGTTGACGAGCGTGAGCGCCGACACCGACCTGAGCGCAGGTGCGACGAGCGAGGGCGAGCACAGCGGGTTCAACAAGGAGTCTGCGATCCGCGACATCGCAGCGGTATCTGCCTACATCTCCAAGCGCGAGGACCTCGACCAGGCGTCAACGGCGCTGACCACAGCCCTGACCGAGCTGGAGGTCGACCCGACGATTCTGGATGCGCTCAAACATCGTGAGTTGGTTGAGGCTGGCCTGCCCCTTGTTGCCGAGCCCGCTTGTCCGCTCTGCGATCAGCCTTGGCCGGACGTCGATGCGCTTCGGAACCACCTCGCGGGCAAGCTCGCGCGTTCTGAGGCTGCAGCCGCACTCCAGCGTCGTATCGTGGTGGCTGCTCGCACGATAACCGCCGAGGTGCGGCACTTACGGGCGCTCATTCAAGCCGCCCAGCCATATGCGGCTACTACTGATCAGTCCGCGCTGCACAAGCAACTCGGGGATTGGGCGAACGACCTGGCCACATTTGAGACGAAGCTAGCGTCGTTGGATACGCTCCGCGAGGAGTCCGAGCGCATCGAAACGGACGCACTCGCGACGCCGACGACCGTCAATGCCGATCTGGCCACCCTCCGCCATGCACTTGAAGCGATGCCTGACCAGAGCGCGTCGGAGGCCGCGCGAACATTCCTAACCGTTGCGCAGGAGCGTTGGACGCGCGTCCGCCAAGCTCGAGCCCGTGACGCCAAAGCCACCGCGGCGGGGCATACCGCACAGGCCGTCTATGAGACCTACAACGCCGTGGCTGATGGTGCGCTCACAACGCTCTACAAGACCGTCGAAGACGACTTCAGCAACTACTATCGGCAGATCAACGCCGACGACGAGTCCTCATTTAAGGCCGGACTTGCTCCGACTGCCGGCAAGCTCAACCTCGAGGTGGATTTCTACGGCCTCGGCATGTTCCCGCCTATGGCATATCACAGCGAAGGTCACCAGGACGGAATGGGCGTGTGCCTGTACCTCGCCCTCATCGGGCAGCTCCTGAAGGATGACTTCCGTCTCGCGGTCCTCGACGACGTCGTGACCTCGGTCGACACGAACCACCGGCGCCAGTTCTGCAAGCTGCTCAAAGAGACCTTTCCCGAAGTTCAGTTCATTATCACTACCCACGATGAAGTGTGGGCGCGGCAGATGCAGTCCTCGGGCCTAATCGCCCGGCGCTCTCTAGCGCGGTTTCATGGCTGGACAGTCGATGGCGGCCCACTCTATGGACAGGGTGGAGACTTCTGGGCGCAGATTGCGGCTGACCTTGCGAACAACGATGTGCCCGGCGCTGCGCACAAGCTGCGACGAAATTTAGAGGCATCGCTGGCCGACATAGCCGGGAACATCCAAGGCCAAGTTGTCTATAGAGCCGACAACAACTACGACCTCTCATCCTTCTTCGCGGCCGTCAAGAGCAGGCACGGCGACCTACTCAAGAAGGCGACAGCTTCTGCCAACTCGTGGAACAACGACGTCGCCAAGCAGCAGGTTGAACACCTCAAGGCCGAGCGCACTAAGGCGATGCTCGCGCAAGACGGTGAGAACTGGGCGATTAATGCGCTCGTACACAACAACGATTGGGCAACTATGAGCAAAGCCGATTTCACGCCGGTCGTGCAGGCATCCAAGGAGTTCCTAGATCTGTTCACGTGCACCAACGCCGCCTGCGACTCGTGGCTCTACGTACTCGGTATCCCCGGAAAGGAAGAAGAACTCCGCTGCTCCTGCGGAGCTTTCAACTTGAACCTACGCAGGAAGTGAGCTGAGCTCGCAACACTGACTGCCAGGCGCCACCCAACGCCAGCGCCAGGGCGACCGAAGACGAAGATGGGCCGCCAGACGATCTCGCTGCGCCCCGGCCTGATGACCGAGCTCGCCCGGACGGTCGAGGTCACGATGCGCGGCGAGCTGGAGTTCGTCAACAAGCGGGCGCTATGGCCCGGCAGAACCCCGTCCACAAGATCTCGACGCGAGCCTCGACGACACCAACAACGCCGGCGTGCACAACAACCGGCCGCAGATTCCCGGCTGCCGGCGCTTGAGCTGCTGGAGCAACGCGCGTCACTCCGCCGCGAATGACCTGTTCGGATGCTTCATCATGCGCCTGCGACTGGACGCCGCCAGGGCCCGCCGTCAGCACGCGACCTGTGTGCCGCGCACACTAGCTAGACTGGATGCGGGTCGATCACAGGAGGGATGATGGCAGCGCGCACGGTTGACGCCGCCGCAATCTTGCGGTGGGCCCAGAGGGCCGCTGCGGTCTCTGCGCGTCTTGAGCGTCGCGAAGTGCCCGAAGGACACGTCCGCTCCCGTGAGGTCGAGGAGTTCTTGGAGTCGACCCAGCCGCCAGCGCCCAAGGCCTGATGTCCTTCGACCCTGAGTACGGCGAGACCCTCGTCGCCGAAGAAGACCTGGAGTCGCTGACAGAGCAGGCCCGCGCGGCAGTCGGTGATCCGGTCCACAAAGCCGACGTGTACGACCTGGAGCAGGCGATCTGGACCCAGGTCGCTGCCGATCGGCTGACTGCTGTGCTAGAAGGATCGCTCACGGCAGAAGAGATCCTCACCGACCACTTCGTCCGCCAGTTGCACACCGACCTGTATGTCCGGATCTGGACGTGGGCCGGTCGTCATCGACGCTTGGAGACCAACGTCGGGGTCGCGCCCGAACAGGTCGCGCTCCGGCTGCGTACCGATGTCGACGATCTACGTTGGCGATGGCTACACACGGCCGATCTGACTCCCCGCATCCTGGGCATCACCTTCCACGCGATCGTGGTGCACATCCATCCATTCATCGACGGCAACGGCCGCACCACCCGTTTGCTGGCCGACCTGGCGTACGCAGCCACCCAGGAAGGTGAACAGCTTCTCGAGTACGACTGGGACGTCGATCGACGCGAGTACATCCGCTTGCTCCGCCACTTCGACCTGACCCGGGACGCCCAGCCGCTGGTCGACCTTGTCGGCGTGCGTCCCGTCGGCTGAGCTCCGTCGCGCCGTCCTGGCGTCGAGGGAAGCATGGTGAAATCAGTGGGTGCGTGCCGCGGGATTGCTCAGCGATCCTGCGCCGCCAGGCGATATCATCGAGATGATATCGGAGGTGGTCGCCGTGGAACAGATCTTGATCCGCAACCTTCCAGCCGGGACCAAGGCAGCGCTTCGCGCGCGTGCCGCGCAGCATCACCGGTCGGTCGAGGCGGAGGCGCGCGAGATTCTCGCCGAGAGCCTCGCGCGTGAGCCCGTCACGATCGTCGACCTGCTGAGCATGGACGAGGGCGCCGAGATCGAGTTCGAGCCGGAGCGCCTGGGCCTGATGGCGCGAACTCCTGAGCTGTGAAATACGTCTTGGACACGAACGTGGTGTCTGCGCTGCGGGTCCGAGGGCGCAATCCGTCGGTGGAAGCGTGGGCGGCGACCATCCCCGTGGCCGACCAGTTCGTGACGGCGACGACGGTCGCCGAGATCGAGCGCGGAGTCGTCGCCAAGGAGCGGTCCGACCCGGCGCAGGGAGAGATCTTGCGCCGGTGGTTCGACGAGCATGTGCTGCCCGCGTTCGCCGACCGCGTGCTGCCATTCGACCTGGCGGCTGCACGGGTCCTCGCCACCTATCGGGTTCCCGAGCACGCGCCGTTCGACGACGCCCTCGTCGCCGCCATCGCGCAGGCCGCCGAGATGACCGTCGCGACGCGCAACACCAAGCACTTCGAACCCCTCGGCGTCCGCTGCCTCAACCCCTGGGAGCCCACATCGAAGACGGCGCGCTGACCCGAGCGACCTTGTCGGTCCCGGATCTTAGGGTGATCACATGACCGACGACCAGTTCCGCTCCGAGCCGTTCGCCCCGCGCGCCACCGCCGCGGAGCTGGACGACCTGCGTGCCCGGCTGCGGGCCACGCGCTGGCCCGACGCGCCGGAAGACGCCGGCTGGTCGCTCGGCACCGACCTCGGCTACCTGCGCGAACTGGTGGCGTACTGGGCCGACGGGTTCGACTGGCCGGCGCAGGAGGCGGCGCTGAACCGGCTGCCCCGGTTCCGCGCGACCGTCGGCGGTCCCGGCATCCACTACGTGCACGCGCGCGCCGCCGACAAGGCCGGTCCGGTGCTCCCGCTGGTGCTCACGCACGGCTGGCCCGACTCGTTCTGGCGCTACACCAAGGTCATCCCGCTGCTCACCGATCCGGGCGCGCACGGCGCCGATCCCGCCGACGCCTTCGACGTGGTGGTGCCGGACATGCCGGGCTACGGGTACTCCGACCGGCCCGGGCGGCCGCTCGACTCCATCGCCGTCGCCGGGCTCTGGGCGCGGCTGATGAGCGGGCTCGGCTACGAGCGGTTCGGCGCGGCCGGCGGCGACATCGGCAGCCACGTGAGCCGCTACCTCGCGCTGGACCATCCCGAGCGCGTCGTCGCGGTCCACCGCATGGACGCCGGTGTGCCCGTGTTCACCGGCGACCCCGCCGAGCTGACCCCGGAGGAGCGCGAGTGGATCCAGCAGGCCGCCGGCTGGGGAGCGACGGAGGGCGCGTACGCGGCCATGCACCGGACGAAGCCGCAGACCGCGGCCGCTGGGCTCAACGACTCGCCGGCCGGGCTGGCGGCGTGGATCGTCGAGAAGCTGCGGGCCTGGAGCGACTGCGACGGCGACGTCGAGCGGCGGTTCAGCAAGGACGAGATCCTGACGAACCTCACCATCTACTGGCTGACCGGCACTATCGGCTCGTCGATGCGCATGTACCGGGCCAACTCGGCGATCCCGCCGGAGCAGCTGGCCCGGCGGGTCGAGGTGCCGTCCGGGTTCGCGATCTTCCGCGGCGACCTCGTCCGTGCGCCGCGGGCCTGGCTCGAGCGCACCGCCAACGTCGTGCGGGCGACCGAGCCCGAGAGCGGCGGCCACTTCGCGCCCTTCGAGGAACCCGAGCGCTACGCCCAGGAGCTGCGCGAGTTCTTCCGGCCGTTCCGCGCGGCCGCGGCCGCTGGCTGAGCGGCCGGCGTCAGCCCGGCGGCTTGGGCAACGGCATCGCGGCGAGCGCCCGCGCCGTCGCGACCAGGTTCGCCGCCATCGCCCGGCCGGTCGAGTGCGCCCAGTCGTGGCCCTTCGTCTCGTCCAGGTAGTCCGGCCCGGGACCGGGGCCGAGGTGCCAGTACGTCCACGCCTGCGCCGGGATCGTGAACCCGATGTCGACCATGCCACCGCACAGCTCGGAGATGACGTGGTGCGCGCCGTCCTCGTTGCCGGTGACGACCACGCCGGCGACCTTGTCGAACGCGACCGGCCGGCCGTCGTCGGCGGTCTCGGAGATCATCGCGTCCATCCGCTCCAACGCCCGCTGCGCCAGCGACGACGGCCGGCCCACCCACGTCGGGCTGGCGACGACGAGGATCTCGGCGGCCAGGATCGCCTCGTGCACCCGCGGCCACGCGTCACCGTCGCCCATGTCCGTCTGCACCCCCGGCGGGATGTTGAGGTCGGCCAGCCGGAACGCGGTCACGTCGACACCGTCGGCGCGCATCGCCTCGGCGACCACGTCGGCCAGCGCCCCGGTGTTCGACGGCTGCGGCGACGGCTTGAGCGTGCAGTTGAGGAGGACGGCTCTCATGCCTGGTCGCTACCCGGCCACCATGCATCGCATGCGCGCATGCCTCGTGGCCTGCACGGGTACGGGCCGGGCATGGCACGGTCGATCTGGAGTGGGTTCCTGAGCTTCGGGCTGGTCTCGATCCCGGTCCGCCTGTACACCGCCACGCAGGAGCACGAGGTGGACTTCCACCAGTTCGAGCGCGGGACGTCCGATCGGATCCGGTACAAGCGGGTCAACGAGCGCACCGGCGACGAGGTCGACTACGACGACATCGTCAAGGGCCACGAGGTGGGCGGCGGTGAGTACGTCATCGTCGAGCGCGAGGAGCTGGAGGAGATCGCGCCTGGCCGGTCACGGGCCCTGGAGATCGAGCAGTTCGTCGAGCTGTCCGAGATCGACCCCATCCACTTCCAGAAGAGCTACTACCTGGGTCCCAGCGACGACGACACCGCGTCGTCGTACGCGCTGCTGCGCACGGCGCTGGAGAAGACCGACCGCGCCGCCATCGCGAAGTTCGTCATGCGCGGCAAGGAGTACCTCGCCTGCGTCCGCGCCTCCGGCCCGGTGCTGGTACTGGAGACGATGTACTTCGCCGACGAGATCCGCGACCCGGTGAAGGAGCTCGGCGACCTGCCCAAGGCAGCATCGAAGAACAAGCAGCTCGACATGGCCGTCGACCTCATCGAGGCGATGACCGAGGCCTGGAAGCCCGAGCAGTACCACGACACCTACACCGAGCGGGTCGAGGAGCTGGTCGAGGCCAAGCACGAGGGCCGGGAGGTCGTCGCCGAGAGCGAGCCGGCCGCCACCGGCGCGACCGACCTGCTCACCGCGCTGCAGGAGAGCGTCGCGGCGGCGAAGAAGAACCGGAAGCGGCCGGCGAAGAAGAGCGCCACCAAGAAGACCGCGGCGAAGAAGTCCGCGCCGAAGAAGAAGGCCGCCCCCAGGAAGAAGGCGGCGGCGAAGAAGAAGTCCGCGGCCTGAGTGTCGAACTCCGGCCGCCCGCTCCGACCTACGAGCATGACTACCACACAGAAGCTCCGCGTCCACATGTTCTCCGTGTCCGTCGACGGCTACGGCGCCGGACCCGACCAGAGCATCGAGAACCCGCTCGGCATCGGCGGCGAGAGCCTGCACGACTGGGCCGTCGTCACCCCGACGTTCAACGCCGGCGATCCCCTCGCGGCCGCGCCCGTCGGCGTCGACGACGAGTACGTCCAGCGCAACTGGCGCAACATCGGCGCCACGATCATGGGCCGCAACATGTTCGGCCCGGTCCGCGGCGACTGGCCGGACGAGAGCTGGACCGGCTGGTGGGGCCCGAACCCGCCGTACCACCACCCCGTGTTCGTGCTGACCCACCACGCGCGCCCGCCCGTCGAGATGGCGGGCGGCACGACCTTCCACTTCGTCACCGACGGCAAGGACGCCCTCGTCGCCGGCGGGGCGGCCACGATCCGCCAGTACCTGAACGCCGGGCTGATCGACGAGATGGACATCGCGATCTCGCCGGTGCTGCTCGGCGGCGGCGAGCGGCTGTTCGACGACGGCGCTGGCTTCCCCGGCTACCGGTGCGCGGGCTTCACCGCTGGTGAGAAGGCCGTGCACGCGCGTTTCGAGCGGGCCTGACCCGCTCGTATGCTTGCGGTGTGCTCGAACTGCGCGCCGACTGCGCCCGCTGCGCGGCGCTGTGCTGCGTGGGGCCAGCACTGACCCGCTCCGCCGACTTCGCCATCGACAAACCGGCGGGGGAGCCGTGCCCCAACCTGCGCGACGACTTCCGCTGCGGGATCCACGCCTCGCTGCGGACGCGCGGCTTCCCGGGCTGCACGGTGTACGACTGCTTCGGCGCCGGTCAGCAGGTCGTGCAGGTCACGTTCGGCGGCGCGACGTGGCGGTCGTCGCCGGAGCTGCGCGAGGACATGCTCGCCGCGTTCGCCGTCCTGCGGCCGCTGCACGAGCTGCTCTGGCACCTGGACGCGGCCCGGCGGATCGCGGCCGCGGCTTCGCTTCGCCCGGCGCTGGACGAGCAGATCGCCACGGTGTCGCAGCTCGCGTCGTCGGCCGCGGGCGAGCTGTCCGGCGTCGACGTCGGTGCGCTCCGGGCCGACGCCGACGCGCTGCTACGTGAGGCGTCGCGGCTGGCGCGCGCGGGCACACCGGCCCGCGATCTGCGCGGCGCGGACCTCATCGGGAAGAAGCTGCGCGGCGCCGACCTCACCGGCGCCGACCTCCGCAGCGCCTATCTCATCGGCGCCGACCTGCGCGGCGCGACCCTGGACCGGGCGGACCTCATCGGCGCGGACCTCCGGGCGGCCGACGTCCGTGGCACGGACCTGTCGGCGACGCTGTTCCTCACCCAGCCGCAGGTCAACGCCGCCGTCGGCGACGCCGCGACCCGGCTGCCGGACGGCTTGGAGCGTCCGCCGCACTGGACGAACTGACGCCCCGGCGCCGGACGACGCGGCGGCCCACCCACGCCGTTGATCTTGGAGTTCTGCGGCAATCTATCGGACATTTCACCCCGCGATTGCCGAACAACTCCAAGATCAACCGGGTCGTGGGGGCGGGCGGCGAGGGTGAGCCGGAATCGATCAAGGGAGGCCCGACTCGACCCGGGTGCCGCCGGGGAGGACGACGGCGCCCGGGTCGGCCTGCCAGGTGCTCCCGTCGGGCGTCGCCGTCGAGCACGACCTCGCCGAACACCTGGGCGTCGTGTCCGCCGTCGGCCGCGCCGCCCGACGTCAGCACCGGCCCGTCGACGGACCCCGTCGCGCTGCCGCACGCCGCCAGCGCGGCGCCGGCGGCGACAATGCCGACCACGGCCCGGTTCACGCAGGTGGGACGGGGTGCGTCGGCGGGTGGTTCCGCGCGGATCACGGCGGCAGCGTACGGCTGAGGCGGTCCTGCAGGAACTCCTGCTCGGCGGCGTTGTCACTCAGTGCCAGCGCCGCCCGGTAGGCCGCGGCGGCCTCGGCGTGCCGGCCGAGCCGTGACAGCAGGTCGGCCTTCGTGGCGGGCAGGTAGCGGTAGCCGGCCAGCCGGCCGTCCTCCTCCAGCCGCTCCACGTCGCGCAGCGCCGCGGCCGGGCCGTCGACCATCGAGACGGCGACGGCGCGGTTCAGCGCGACCACGGGCGAGGGCCAGCGGCGCAGCAGCTCGTCGTACAGCGCCAGGATCTGCGGCCAGTCGGTCTCGGCGTAGCTGGGCGCCTGGGCGTGCAGCGCGGCGATCGCGGCCTGCAGCGTGAACCGTCCGGGCGGCCCGGCGCGCAGCGCACCCACCACCAGCCGGTCCGCCTCGGCGATCAAGGCACGATCCCACGCCGACCGGTCCTGCTCCTCCAGCCGCAGCAGCCGGCCGTCGGCGTCGGTGCGGGTGGCGCGGCGGGCCTGGTGGACCAGCAGCAGCGCCAGCAGCCCGGCGGTCTCCGGTTCCGACGGCAGCAGCGGCCGCAGCATACGGGCGAGGTCGAGGGCGCGCTCGGTGAGCTCGTCGCGGACCAGGTTCTCGCCGGAGTGGGCGGTGTGCCCGGTCGCGTACAGCAGGTGGATGACGGTGAGGACGGCGTCGACGCGGGCGGGCAGGTCGGCCGCGGCGGGGACGGCGTACGGGATGCGCGCGGACGCGATCTTCTTCTTCGCCCGGGTGATGCGCGCGGCCATCGTCGGCTCGCTGACGAGGAACGCGTGCGCGATGTCCGGGGTGCTGACGCCGCAGACCAGCCGCAGCGTGAGTGCGACCTGCGCCTCCCGCGACAGCGCCGGGTGGCAGCAGGTGAACACCAGCCGCAGCCGGTCGTCCGGGATCGAGACGGGGTCGTCGGACAGCACGGCGGCCTCGACGCCGGGGGAGTCGTCGATCAGCAGCAGCGGCAGCTTCGCCCGCAGCGTCCGCTGCCGCCGCAGGTTGTTCAGCGCGGTCCGCCGCGCGACCGTCGTCAGCCAGGCGCCGGGCTTGGCGGGGACGCCGTCGCGGGCCCACCGGGTCAGCGCCTGGACGTAGGCGTCCTGGACGGCCTCCTCGGCGGCGTCGAGGTCGCGCGTGACGCGCACCGTCGCGGCGAGCACGAAGGCCCACTCGCGGCGGTGCGCGTCGGCGACGGCGGCCTCGACGGTCAGGACGTCAGCCCGGAGAAGTCGAGCCCGAGCAGCGGCCGCACCTCGACGGCCCCGCTGACGATGGGCGTCATCCGGGCCAGCTCGATGGCGTGGTCGAGGTCGCGCGCCTCGATGACGAAGACGCCGGCCAGCGCCTCCTTGGTCTCGATGAACGGGCCGTCGGTGACGAGGTCGCCGCGGATCGTCGTGGCGGTGGCGCTGGGCTCGAGCGCGATGCCGCCGAGCTCCTTGCCGCCCTTGTCGCGGATGCGGCCGGGCAGCGCCTCGTGCGCCGCGATGATCTCCGGCGGCAGCTCCGGCGCCTGGCCGCCCTCCGCCTCGCGCTCGAAGATGAGGATCGCGTACTGGGCCATGGGTGTCGCTCCTTCGTCGTGTGGCACTGACACATCCTCGTCACACGGCCGGCCGGCGAATCGACAACTCCGGCGAGAAATCTCTCAGTGGTGTTCGGAGAGCAGGACGGCGACGGTGTCCGGCTCGAGCGCGCGGAACACGTGCGGCAGGTCGCCGGGATACGAGACGTAGTCGCCGGGCGCCAGCTCCACCGGGTCGTCGGTGAGCCCGACCAGAGCCCGGCCCGTGCTCAGCACGACATGCTCGACGACGCCGGGCATGTGCGGGTCGGACGCGCGCGGCTCACCCGGCTGCGCGCTGACGAGGTAGATGTCGCGGCGGGCGTTCGGCGGGCTGGCCGACAGGACCGTGGCGACGTAGTCCGAGCGCTCCGACGCGACGGCGGGGCCCTCGCCCTTGCGGATGACCTGGACGCGCGGCCGTGGGGGCTCGACCAGGTGTGCGAACGGCACGTCCAGGGCGACGCTCAGCGCCCACAGCGTCTCCACGCTCGGGTTGCCGGCGCCGGACTCCAGCTGCGACAGCGTCGACTTGGCGATGCCGGCGCGGCGGGCCACCTCCGCCAGCGACAGGCCGGTGCGCCGCCGCTCGCGCTGCAGGGAGGCGGCGATGACGGCGAGCGGGGCGCTGGGGGACTGGCTCATCGGATCGTTCGCTCCATCGATCGATCGTTCGCCTTGACGAACGAACGGCGGTCGTTCAGTCTAGTGGTCATGCGTTCGATCTACCGAACACTACGCGCCGATCGGGCGCTCGCGCGAGACATCGCGCTCGTGTGTGTCGCCGACGGGGTGGTGGGGCTGTCGTTCGGCGCCATCACGGTCGGCGAAGGGCTGCCGGTGTGGCTGCCCATGCTGCTGTCGGTCGTGGTGTTCGCGGGGGCGGCGCAGTTCATGTTCGTCGGGCTGGTGGCGTCGGGCGGCAACCCGGTCGCCGCGGTGCTGGCCGGGCTGCTGGTGAACCTGCGGCACGTGGTGTTCGGCTTCACCGTCGGCGACGTCGTCGGCCGCGGCTGGCAGCGGGCCGCCGGCAGCCACGTCATGGTCGACGAGTCGGTGGCGTTCGCGCTGGCCCAGCCGGACGGCGAACGCCGGCGGGCGGCCTACTGGGGCTGCGGAGTGCTGGTGTTCGTCTGCTGGAACGTCGGCGTGCTGGCCGGCGCGTTCCTGGGGACGGCGGTGAGCGACCCGGCCGCGCTCGGCCTGGACGCCGCGTTCCCGGCGGTGCTGCTGGCGCTCGTCCTGCCGGCGCTGCGGGACCGGTCGACGGCGCAGGCGGCGGCCGTGGGCGTGGTGGTCGCGCTGGCGACGGCGCCGTTCCTGCAGGCCGGGCTGCCGGTCCTGCTGGCGCTGTCCGGCGTCGTGGTCGCGCTCGCCCGGCCGGAACCGGTGGCGGCATGACGACGCTGGTGGCCGCCGTGCTCGTCCTGGGTGTGGGGACGTTCGCGTTCCGCTACGCCGGTCCGGCCCTGCGTGAGCGGATGACGCTGCCGCCGCGGGTCGAGCGGCTGCTGGGGATGTCGACGATCGTCCTGCTCGCCGCGTTGGTCGCGACCTCCACGATGCTGGACGGCCGCGAGTTCGACAGCGTCGCCCGGCCGGCCGGCGTCGTCGTCGGTGCGGTGCTGGCGTGGCGGCGCGCGCCCTTCGTCGTCGTGGTGCTGGCCGCCGCCGGCACCGCCGCCGTCCTGCGGCTGCTCGGCGTCCCGTGACGAGCTAGTCCGCGGCGGGGCCGTCGGCGCCCGCCGAGGCCCAGCCCTGCCGGCGCACCTCGTAGCAGGCGACGGCGGCCGCGGCGGCGACGTTGAGCGAGCCGACCCGCCCGGTCTGCGGCACGTAGCCGACCGCGTCGCAGAGGTTCAGGCAGGTCGCGGAGAGCCCGCGGTCCTCGTTGCCCAGGACGACGCAGACGTCGCGCCGCAGGTCCAGCGCGGCCAACGGCTCGGCCTCGTCGGCCAGCTCCAGGCCCACCACCAGGTAGCCCTCGTCGCGGACCGCGCGGATCGCCGTCGCGACGTCCTCGTGGGTGCTCCACGTCAGGTACCGGCCGGTGCCGAGCGCGGTCTTCTGCGCCTTGGGGGAGTTCGGGGCGGCGGTGCGGCCGACGACGTAGAGCTCGCTCACGCTGAGCGCGGCCGCCGTCCGCATGATCGATCCCACGTTGAACGGCGACTGCACGTCCTCGAGCAGCAGCGCCAGCCGGAAGGAGTCCTTCCGGCGCCACGACCGGTGCAGTCGCTTCAGTTCCGTTCCGCCGAGCTGTCGCACGTGCTGGTTTCCTTTGCCTTGTGGGACTCGCCGCTGCTTGGGACCTCGCGGTCGGCTTCGGACTACTCCGCTGTCGTGGTGGACGTTCGTGGCTGGACCTCGAGCACCCGGTAGCCGTGCCGGGAGAGCAGCCGCCGGGTCGGGAACCCGTTCTCGCTCAGCCACTTCGCGAGCGAGTCCGAGCCGAGGTTGCGCTGCACGACCAGGTAGGCGGCGCCGCCGGGCAGCAGCCTGGGCAGCCACCGGAGCAGGAGGTCGTGCAGGGCCGCCTTGCCGACCCGGATGGGCGGATTGGAGTACACGGCCGCGAACCGCACGTCGTCGGGCACGGCGTCGGGCAGCGCCGCCCGGACGCCGCCCAGTCCGGCCGCGGCGGCGTTCTCGCGCACCAGCTCCAGCGCCCGCTCGTTGACGTCGACGGCCCAGACGCGGCGCCGCCGCTGCCGGTGGGCCAGCGTGAGCGCGATGGGGCCGTAGCCGCAGCCGAGGTCGAGCAGGTCGCCCCGGACCGCCGGTCGCGGTGCGTTCTCCAGCAGCACCCGGGTGCCGGGGTCGAGCTGCCGATGCGAGAACACCCCGGTGTCGGTCAGCAGCCGCAGCCGCACGTCCGGCAGGTCGACCTCGATCGTCCGCCTCGAGCTGGCCACGGCGGGCGTGCTCGCGTAGTAGTGCTCGGGCGGTTCGGGCAAGGCGTAGCCCTTCTTCGGCGATCGGGCGGGACGGCTCACAGGGTAGGTCACGGGAGCACGAAGCGGCGCGTCCACTCCCCACCGGCGAGGTCGAAGCGGGCGCGCGTGGCGACGCCGGCGTCGCCGGGCATCCACCACACCTCGACGCGGTGCGGGCGCAGCGCGTACGCCGTCCACGACGGCGGTGGTTCGGGCCGGTCGCGGTCGAGCTCGCGGGTGAACGCCGCCCGCACGTCGTCCGGGTCGACGGCCGCGCCGGGGGAGCCGCCGCCCAGGTCCTCGTACACCCACGCCAGCGCCCGCAGGTTCGGCGACCGGTCCGCGTACGCCGCCCGCGCCTCGTCCGGCGGCAGTTCGACGGCCTGGCCGTGCAACGTGACCTGCCGCATCAGCGCCGGCCAGAAGAAGACGCCGGCGGCCAGCGGGTTCGCGGCGAGATCGGCGGTCTTCACCGACGGACGCGACGTGGTGAACCGCACCGAGGCGTCGTCGACGCCGACGGCCAGGACCGTCCGGGCGTGCGGCGTGCCGTCGAGCGAGGCCGTCGCCAGCGTGAAGGTGCGCGGCTCGTCCACACCGGCGGATGCGGCGTCGGAGAGCCAGCGCGACAGCAGCTGCAGCGGCCGGCCGGAAACCCCGTTGAGGACGTCGTCGTCGTTTGCCATCATCCGTCCATGATGTCGACTCCCGGTCCCCGTTCGCTGCCCGTCCCCGCTCGTCTCGCGGCGACGAAGCAGCAGACGCGCCCGGGCGGGAGGCCGATCGCGCCGACGCCGTGACCGCGGCGATCGTGGCGGGGTTGCTGGCCGGCTACGGCATCGCGATCCCGGTCGGCGCCGTGGGCGCCTACCTGGTGGCCCTGACGGCGCGCACCTCACTGACGGTGGGCGCCGGCGCGGCGCTGGGCGTCGCGGCCGTCGACGGCGGCTACGCGATCGCCGCCGTGCTCGGCGGGGCCGCGCTGGCCGGCGCCATCGAGCCGTACGCAGGCCCGCTGCGGTGGGCGTCCGCCGCCGTCCTGCTGGTGATGGCCGC
>NZ_QUAL01000157.1 GCF_003579925.1 Jiangella rhizosphaerae
GCCGGGCCGCCCGGGTCGACGCGGAACGCGTGACGGCGGCCGTCGCCTGACGCGCGGGCGGCGGCCGCCGTCGCCCCGTCGCGTCAGCCTGCCTGCGGCCGCGCCCGACCGGCCCGGCTGCGCAGCTCGGCCCGCTGCCGGTCGCTGAGCGGCCGTACGTCGTCGCAGTAGAGGGTGCCGTTCACGACGAGGTCGCCCTCGACGTAGACGGGACCGGTCAGGTAGACCGTGCCGACGGCGTGCAGCGCGTTGCCCAGCTCCGACTCGGTCGCGTCGCGGTAGCCGTAGGCGTAGATCGCGTAGTCGTGTCCGGCGTGCGCGACGGCGACGACCGCGGCGCATTCCTCGCCGGTCGCGACGACGGCACCGCCGATGCCCAGGGTGTTCTCGGCGTTCCGGTTGGTCGCGCGGACGGCGGCCCGCATCGAGTCGTCGGCCGTGGCGACCACGCCGTCGCCGGCGCCGCGGTTCTGGACCGCCAGCACGCCCGTGCCGCCGCCGCGCACCGTCGTGACGGCGGTGCCGGACGTGTTCAGCCGGCCGAGCCGGACCGGGTCGCCGGTGGCGGCCTGGGCGGACGAGGCTGCCGCGACGCCGGCCGCGGTCGCGACGGCGCCACCGGCCAGTGCCCCGGCGCCACGCAGCAGCCGCCGCCGGCTGGAGCGGTCGTCGGCCGTGGTCGGGTTCTCGGGTTGCATCATGGGTGCTCCCAGGGTCGGGCTGGAGGAATCGGGACGAAACACGGCCGTGTCTGACCCGTAGACGCCCCGCGCGCCCGGCCGGTTGCCCCGATATGCGGCCGGAATCGGCACCGGGCCGCAGGTGTGGCACGATCTGGAACCATGCCTGCTCCCGGCACCCGCACTGTCGACGTCCTCGACGTCTCGGACCTCCGCTTCCCCGGCGGCACCTCGCACAGCATCGCCGAGGAGATCACGGCGCAGGCCCGGGCCGGCTACAGCACCGGGCTGATCAGCCTGAACGGGCCGCTGGTCGCCAAGGTGTCGCCGGTCAACCGCCTCATCCGCGCAGCGGTCGAGGCCGGGCGGGCGCGGCTGCTGGTCGGCCGGGCGCCGGTGCGGACGAAGGTCGTCGTGGTCCGGCACCCGGCGGTCCTGCAGCACGCAGCGGACCAGCTGCCGCCGGTCGAGGCCGACCACGTCGTCATCGTCGCCAACGCCGCGCCGTACGACATCGACGGGCACGAGCACTACCGGCCCGAGGCGGTGCACGAGATCGCGAAGCACCGGTTCGGCCGCGAGCCGCTCTGGGCGCCGATCGGCCCCCTGGTGCGGCAGGCCATCACCGGCCGGGTGCCCGCGCACACGCTCGCCGAGACCGACTGGGTCAACATCATCGACGTCGACGCCTGGGCGGTCGACCGGCCGGCCGGCACGGGCCCGCGGGGCACCCGCCCCGTCATCGGGCGGCACAGCCGGTCGTCCCCGCAGAAGTGGCCCGCCGACGCCGCCACCCTCCGCGCCGTCTACCCCGTCGACGGGTCGTGGACGGTGCGCGTGCTCGGCGGCGCCGGACCGGTGGAGCACCTGCTCGGCGACCTGCCGGAGAGCTGGGAGGTGTTCGAGTTCGGGGCGATGCCGCCGCGCGACTTCCTCGCCTCGCTCGACTTCTTCGTCTACTTCCACAACCCGCGCTGGGTCGAGGCGTTCGGCCGGACCATCCTCGAGGCGCTGGCCACCGGCGTCCCGGCGATCCTGCCGCCGCACTTCGAACCGGTCTTCGGCGACGCCGCCGTCTACGCCGAGCCGCACGACGTCCGCCGCGTCGTCGAGGCGCTCCACTCCGACCGCGCCGCCTACGACGCCCAGGTCGAGCGCGCCCGCCGCACCGCGCGCGAGCGGTACGGCCACGAGGCGCACGTCGCCCGGCTGGAGCGGCTCATCGGGGCGCCCAGCGCGACGCCGTCGCCGTCCGCGCCGCCGTCCGCGGGCCCCGTGCGAACGCACGGCGAGCGGCCGCCGCGGGCGCTGTTCGTCAGCAGCAACGGCGCCGGCATGGGCCACCTCACCCGGCTGCTGGCCTACGCCCAGCGGTGCGCGCCGGCGGTCGAGCCGCACTTCTTCTCGCTGTCGCAGGCCGCGCCGGTCGTCGGGCGGTTCGGGCACCCGTACGAGTACGTGCCGTCGGCGTCGGCGACCGGTCTGGAGCCGGCCCGCTGGCACGCGTACTTCGCCGCGCGGCTGTCGGCGACGATCGAGCGGATCCACCCGTCGGTCGTCGTGTTCGACGGCACCTGGCCGTACGAGGGGCTCGGCCTGGTCCGCAGGGCCTACCCGGGCATCGGCTGGGTGTGGTCGCGACGGGGCATGTGGCGGGCCGGCATGAACCGCGACCAGCTGGCGAAGTCGAGCTGGTTCGACCTCGTCATCGAGCCGGGCGAATTCGCCGCACCCGCCGACCAGGGCGTCACGGCCCAGGCCGAGGCGACCCGCGTCGGCCCGGTCACGCTGCTCGACCGCGACGACCTCGACACCCGTGCCGAGGCGCGCGCCTTCCTCGGGCTGGACCCGTCGGCACCCCTGGCGCTGGTCTCGCTCGGTGCGGGCAACATCAACGACACCAGCGGCGACCTCGGCGCCGTCGTCGCCGCCTTGCGCGAGCTCGGCGTCGAGGTGTGCGTGACGCAGCCGGAGATCGCGACCGGCCAGGGCCGGCTCGACGACGTGCACGTGGTGCGCGACTTCCCGCTGTCGCGCCGCTACCGCGCGTTCGATCTCGCCGTCAGCGCCACCGGCTACAACAGCTTCCACGAGCTGCTCCGGTTCGGCGTCCCCACGCTGTTCGTGCCGAACCGGTCGACCGCGCTGGACGACCAGGAAGGCCGCTCGCGCTACGCGGCCGCGCAGGGCTGGGCGCACGCGCTCGAGGTCGTCACCGTCGACCAGGCGACGCCGCTGCTGGCCGACCTGCTGGAGCGGGGCGAGCCGATGGTGAAGCACGTCGCCGACGCCGACCCCGGCAACGGCGCGGTGGAGGCCGCGCGCATCCTCACCGGCCTCGCCGTCGAAGGGCAGGACTGACCATGGCCGACCGCCGCAAGCCGCGCCGCGTCATGCGCCACGTGCGCCGCATCCCCGGCTACCGCTACGCCCGCCGCACCGTCGTGCCGCGCATCCGCGGCAGCGCCACCGCTCGCGCCGTCGTGCACCGGCTGTTCGCCGTCGACTCCAGGCAGCACACGCCGCTCGACGTCACCGCCGGCCGGCTGCTGGCCGGCGTCGGGACGGAGCGGCTGCCGGTCGTCGTGCTGCTGCTGCTCGGCCTGCCGGCTGAGCGCGTCCGGGCCGTCGTCGACGAGATCGCCGAACTGCAGGTGCTGACCGCCGCCTTCCGGCCGGTGATCGTCATGGACGTGCCCGAGCTCGCGGCCGCACGCGCCTACGGCTACCCGGCGGAACTGCTGCTGCCGGCCGATGACTGGCCGCACGAGACGCAGTCGTGGGACGACTACGTGCGGACCACGCTGGGCACCGTCTTCGCGACCTACCGCAGCACTGCGTCGCTGGTCGTCGGCCCGGACGGGCTCGGCCGGACCGAGCGGCTGCTGCTGGCCTCGCTCGCGCCGCGCTGAGCCGGGCGTCAGCGCATCTGCAGGTCGTAGCGCATCGCCCGGGCGGTGCCCTCGGGCACCATGGGGTCGAGCTCGGCGATGGCCGCCTCGACGTCGGCGACCAGGTTGTTCAGCGCGGTCTTGACCGGCCCGGCGTTGGGCGCGAGGTAGTCGTCGTGCACCTCACGGGCCTTGCTACCCGTCCACGCCGGACCCTCGCCGATGGAGCCGGTGGGCGCGTCCATGTTGGGGGTGTCTTCGACGGCGTTGGAGGTGCGCGTCTTCAGGCCCTCCATCGCGGAGATGAACGGGTTCGGCACTTCGTCGCTCATCACTACCTACTTATGATTCGGTCACCGTTTCGGTGAGGCTAGCATGGCGGCTGCGAACGCCCGCCGACGCCGACGATGGGAATGAACACGTGCGGACCAGCAGAGCGGCCATCGGAGTCATCCTCGCACTGGCCACCCTGACAGCGTGCACGTCCGACGACGACGGCGGCGACGGCTTCGAGGTCGAGCTGCTGGCCGGCGGCGACGGCTCCGTGCCCGGGCCCGTCAGAGTGCTCACCGCCGGCCCGGACGAGTCGCTGTGGGCGCTGGCGGGCGACAGCAGCCTGGTCCGCATCGACTCCGACGGCGCCGCCGAGACGACCGAGCTGCGACTGCCCGACGGCGTCAACGCCCTCGCCGACCTCGCGGTGGCGCCCGACGGGACGGCGTACGTGCTCGCCGAGCTGCCCGACGTGGGCGAGTCCTCGGTCTACCAGGTCGACGGCGACCAGGTCGTCCCCGCCTTCGGCGTCCCGTCCGACGGCGGATCGGACAGCGCGCCCGACGGCACCGACGCCGCCGGCGCGGCGCTGGGCCCGGTCGCCGACATCGCCGTCGACCCCGAGGGCCGCGTGCTGTTCGTCGAGACGCACAGCCCCGACGGCGGCGTCATCAACTCCGTCCAGCAGGTGCGGCGGGTCGACGACGACGGCACCATCAGCACCCTCGCCGGCACCAGCGAGCCCGGCTCCGGCGACGACACCGGCTGGTTCCCCGAGGACGGCGCCGAGGCCACGTCGCAGTCGCTGGCGTGGCCGGTCTTCGTCAGCGTCGCGCCCAGCGGCGACGTGTACCTGCGCACCGGGCGCAGCGTCCTGCGCGTCGAGGACGGCGGTCTCACCCGCGTCCTGGGCGGCGACACGTCCGGCCTGACGACCGTGCCGAACACGGAGCAGTCCGCGCCGTTCGAGGACGCGGTCGAGGCGCTCGACGCCGGCTACGAGAGCGTCGACGACCGCTCGACGTTCGCCGCCGGCGACTCCGGCGTGCTGGTCGGCGCGCCGGTCGTCCCCGCCGAGCTGTCCTCCGACGTCCGGTCGGCGTTCTCGTGGACCGTCGAGGACGCCGCCGGCGAGGCGCAGGCGTACGCCGACGCCGTCGTCGACCCCGACAGCCAGGCCTCGCGGCAGTCCGAGGCGGCGCTCTACGTGTCCGACGGCACCGTGACGACGGCGAGCGTCATCGGCTCGGTGAGCACCTGGCTCGACGACGACACCATCGCCACGGCACTGGTCAGCTCGGTCGCCAGCCAGGAGACCATCGTCGTCACGTACGACGTGCCGTCCTGACCGGGCTCCCGGGCGTCGTCGGAGCGCCGGGCGTCAGTTGCCGCCGGCCTGTCCCTCGATGTTCCACTCGCTCATCAGCAGCTGGACCGCGGGGTCCTGCGCCCACTGGTTGAACGCGTGCAGCGCGGCGGGATCGGGCTGCGTCTCGCCGTCGGGGTCGTTGGGGTCGACCGGGACCTGCGGGAAGTCGGGGTCGTTCGGGTTGAGGACGTTGCCGCTGGAGTCGGTGAACCTGGCACCGTACAGCTCCTCGTAGAACGCCGGGTCGCCCTCCCAGGTGACGTCGCCGTCGTTGTACGGCGGGATGCCGCCGTCGCCACGGCGGGCGTTGTACTCGTCGACCGCGCCGTTCACCCACTGCGCGTTGGTGCCGGTGAAGTCGTAGTCGAGGTCGGGCAGGCCGTCGGGGCGCGTGGCGTCGGTGATGAAGCTGGCGAAGCCCTGCTTGATCGCCCCGACCAGCAGCTCCTTCGGCATCGCGAGCAGGCTGTCGACCGTGCCCTTGGGGTCGAGGATGAGATCGACACCGTGGCCGACCATCGTCGTGATGAACTCCTCGCGCGCGGCCTCGTCCTCGGCGAACTCGTCGACGACGGTGTTCCACGAGCCCGCGAACATGCCGGCCAGGCCGTTGGCGACCTTGCGGTCCCACTCGTGCGAGCCGGGCTCGGGGGCGCCGGCCGTGTTCTCGATGGCGTCGTCGTACCACGTCGTGATGAGGTTGTGCAGCTGCGCGGCGCCCTCGGGGTTGCGCATGCCCTCGGTGACGAACTTCTCCCAGGCGGCGGCGTCGACCTCGATGCCGTCGCGGCCCGGGTTGTCGACCACGCCACCCGGCGACGAGTAGGTGTAGACGAGGGAGTCCCAGTACTCCTCGGTGATGGCGACGAACGTCATGCGCATGTGGTCGTTGAACGGGAACGGCTCCTCGAGCGACCCCACCTGGTTGATGAGGTACGAGGCGTTCTGCTCGGCGAGGTTCGGCTGGTCCTCGTCGTAGAGCCGCAGCCGCGCGTAGACGGAGTTGGCGTCGACGGTGGCGGCCCGAACGAAATCGGCGTACGCCTCCTGGTGCTCGTACTGGCCGAACTGGGCGCCTTCCCACACGCGGTCTTGGTGCTCGGCCATGAACTCGGCGCTGGCCCGCGGGTTGCGCGCCAGGCCCGACCACAGGTCGCCCCACATCTGCGCGTTCACCATGCCGGTGATGTTGGTGTCGCCGGACGTCGCGGCCTCGGCGACGGCGGCCAGCGACCCGTGGTCCCAGTCGCCGTGGTTGAGCAGCGGCAGGAAGGTCTCCATCGCCCGGATGCTGGGGCCGGGCAGGTCGAGGTCGCGCAGCGCGTCGTTCATGCCCTTGAAGAACTCGGCGTCGTAGTCGATGCGGAAACTGGCCGTCGCGAACACCTCGGCCACGGCCAGCTGCGGGCCGTCGTCGGCGTCCTCGCCGCCACCGCCCTCGGCGCGGATGTCGGCGTCCATCAGCAGCAGCGCGCGTGCCTCGGGGCTGAGGCGGTTGATGAAGGCCTCGGCGAAGTCGGGGTCGTGGCCGTACTGCTCGAGCTGCTCGTAGACCTCCGGCGGGATCTCGCCGTGGCTCTCGTTGACCTGGTCGGCGAGCTCGTTGCCGGCGTTCTGGGCCTCCTCGACCGAGGCGAAGTCGTCGTTGAGGATGTCGCTGCCCTGGACCCGCAACACGCCGTCGCCGGCCCACCCGTTGGTCTGCTGCTCGGCCAGCAACTGCACGGCCAGGCTGTGCCGGCGGCGCATGGCCGGCATGATGGTCTCGAGGTCGCCCTTGGCCTCGAGCAGCTTGTTGAGGTTGGTCTTGTCGACCCCGAAGTACCCGAAGTCGGGCTCGAGCCCGCTGATGTGATCGGTCAGCCCCGTCAGCGTCGCCGCGAGGTCGTCCACCGCCTGCCCCAGCGCGTCGACGTCGATCGAGGTGTACTCGCCGCCGCCCTCGTCTGGTACTCCCATCAATGCTCCTTCGTCGTCGGCCGTAGGCAGGGTCTCCAGCACGCACGCAGACGTGCCGTGGTCATCCGTGCCCCTTGCTGACCGACGAGCCCCAGCAGGCAGGACTCTAGCGGAGTGCCCCGACGCCGCGTCACCTCGTCCGAGCGTTGCGACCGGAGTGCGGGCACCCGGTCGCGCCGGCTCAGGGCAGCAGCGACGGCCCCGGCGGCGGGACCGGATCGGGGTACCGCTTGCGCCTGCGATTCCGCTGTCGTTCAGCGATGACGAAGTGATACAGGGCCCAGGCCAGGACGGCCCCGACCAGCGGGCCGGCCAGCCAGGTGGCAATGTCGTCCCACTCACCGCTCACCACGGCTGGACCGAACCCACGGGCAGGGTTCAGCGCTCCCCCTGTGAGAGCCAGCAGCGACGCGCTGCCTGCGACGACCGCACCGCCGATGGCGAACGGATAGATCGACAGCGGCGAGCGTTCGTCGAGCACGGTGCCGAACACCACGAGCACGAGGAACATCGTCGCAATGGCCTCGAGCGCGATGGCGCCGCCGACGTTGATCAGTTCCTCGTTCACTGCCGGCGTCGCGACGGCCACCGCATCGTCGCCAGCCACTACTGCCACGAGCACGGCACCGAGGGCGGCGCCAGCGAGCTGCGCCGCCCAGTAGATGCCTGCGCCGAGAGCGTCGATCTTCTTCGCCAGCAGCATGGCCAGCGTGATGGCCGGGTTGAAGTGGCCTCCGGAGACATGGCCGAGTGCGGCGACCATCCCCATGACGACGAACCCGTAGGCCAGCACCGTCGGCGTCGCCTGTCCGGCGATGCCCAGCGTCGCCACGGTCACGAACACCACCGAAAGCGTGCCCACCGCCTCAGCGATCGCGTTCCGAAGCCAGCTGTCTGCCATCTACGAGCCCCTCCCGTCGCAGCCCGCCATGTCGCCTCCGGGCATACCCCACCACGGGGACCTTATCGTGCTGATCGCCACGCGTCTGAGCGGACGGCGTCGTACCGGCGGTCGAACTCATCGATCGCCGCCGCGTGGTCGCCTTCGGCGCCGATCCGGTACCAGAACTCGGCGAACTGGCTCTTGGCGCGTTCGAGGTCGATCGTCATGGAGTATGGGACCGTCGCCTGGAACGCCTCGATGGCGGTTCTGACGGAGTCGACGTAGCGTCGTGCGAGGTCGAGCGGGCTCGTCCCAGCCGAGATGTCGACGTCGGGCGCCAGCGTGCGCATGACCGGCTCCTGCGCGTGCCAGTCGCTGGCGATGCTCTCCGCGACGTCCGCCGACTCGCGCCGCAGATGGACGAACAGCGAGTCCGATCCGAACGCCGACTTGAGTCCGTCGAGGTTGGCGAGCAGCCGCCTGTCGACCTCGATGTGCGCCTCGGGGTAGTCGAGCCGATTCGCCAATATCTCACCGTTCGGTAACGATTCGGCACCGGCGGTGTAGTTGTCGATGTGTCGACAGGCCTTCAGGAACGTGCCCGAACCACAACGGCCCGTGCCGAGTACGAACACCCGCAATCTCTGGATCTCCTCGGGTCGAATGGCGCGCGCCGGGCTGCGGCCACGGCCATGCTTCTTGCCCGTGCCGCCGTGCGAAAGGGTAGTCTCACGGCCACATTGACGAAGGAAGGTTGGGCGAATTCGTGTTGGGCATGACGGGTCGTCAACTCGCAATGAGCGCAGTGACTGCTGCACTCGGCCTGGTCACGGCGGTAGCCGGCCTCGCCGGCGCCACCGATGTCGCGATAGCTGCGCTGGGCCTGCTGCTCACCGGCCTGCTCCTCCTCGTCATCGACGTCCGGCGCCGCCAAGGCGAGCTGGCCGGCAGGCTCAAGAAGATGGCCCAGCGCCAATTGACCGACCTGCGCAGGACCGAGCGGCTCCAGCACCTTCCCGCCGAGGTCGAGGCGGCCACCCGGCGTTCCCTCAGTGTCCTGACCGACGAGTTCCAATTGGCGGTCGGACGTATGGAGACCGCCGGAACGAGCACGCTCACCGGCCTGGCCCAGGAGCGCCTGGCGGCTGCCGAACGGCACGTCGAGATACTCGGCCATCTGGCCGATGTGACCGCCACGGCCAAGGGCGTCGCCGATCTCAAGAAGAACGTCGCCGCCGCGGCCGACGGCATCTCGGGGCTCCGGCGTGAGGTGCTCGGCAACCTCGACGATGCCAACCGCGAGAACAAGCGGCAGCAGGTCGCTCTTCGCCAGCGCGTCGACAAGCTCGCCTACGAGCCGGTCCGCCAGGTGCAGGCTCTCATGCAATTGATGAGCCGGGTGAACGCCCGCGCCGCGCTGCCCGCCACGGGCGGCTGGGCCATGGAGCCCTCCGCGCTCCTCCGGCTGGTCCAACTCGTCGACGACACCCGTCCAGGACTGGTCGTGGAGTGTGGGAGCGGTGCCTCCACGGTGTGGCTGGCCTACGCACTCGAAGCACAGGGGCGGTCGGGCCGGGTGGTCGCGCTCGAGCATGACGAGCACTACGCCGACGAGACCAGGCATATGTTGAGCAGTCACGGACTGACCGACGTGGCCGAGGTGCGGCACGCGCCGCTGGTCGAGGTCGAGCTGGCCGGTCAGGTCTTCAACTGGTATCAGCCCGACGCCATCAAGGACCTCAAGGATATCGAGCTGCTCCTGGTCGACGGCCCGCCGCGCGCCAGCGGCCCGCGGGCACGCTACCCCGCGGTGCCGCTGCTCGGGCACCGGCTCGCACCGGTCGCGCGAGTGGTTCTCGACGACGTGGACCGGCCCGAGGAGCAGGAGGCCGCCGAAGCGTGGCTCACAGAGGTCCCCGGCCTCACCCGCGACACCGCGGGGACCGACCGGTCCGCCGTGTTCGCCTACCGGCGACCCAGGTGATACCGGCCTTGGGCGAAGCGGTGGTCTGAGGCGCCGGACTCTGTGCCGACGCCATGGTCGGCGCCGGCGACCCATGCCTCGCCGAACAGTTCGCGTGCGGCGTCGCGCAGGCCGGCTTCGTCACTCACGCGGTACGACCGGTGCAGTGCCCGCGTCGCCCAGAGCTCGAGCGGTGCGTCGACACCGGTCACACTGATGCTGATGAGGCCATGCGTCCAGGTGCGCCAGCGGGCCATGAGGCCGCTCAAGGCCGTCGCCGCGAGGCGCGTTCCGACCGGCACCATCATGGTCGCCGGACTCGGAAAGCCTGAGCGTGGCGCCTCCGTGACGAGTCGCACCCGCCCTTCCGACTGCCAGTAGTCTACGTAGAGGTCTGCGTCGGCCGAAGCCGGGTCATACACGACGCTGATCGCGAGGTCGTCGAAGTCGTTCGCGAGGATGTCGTCGACGGTGTTCCTGACGGCCGAGAAGCTCCGGTTCGACGGCGGGACGACGACCCGGAGATAGGGCACGGCCCATTGCCGTCCGCTCACCGGCGGCCGGTACCGGGGGTTGGCAATGTAGTTGGCGATCAGCGGCGCGCGCTTCCGCGCCAGTTCTGCTCCGTTGATCGCGAACGATCGCTGCCCCTGGTGAAGGCTGTAGGCGGCACGTTCCGGGATGATGACGCCACCGGCAGTGAAGCACCTGTAACCGAACTCGGTGTCGACAATCCCCCGACGCGGGAAATGCGCGAATCCACCCATCTCCTCGTACAAAGCACTCCGGGTGGACACGCTGGCGCCGACGACGGGACGCCACAGATCTTCGCGATCCGTGGTGAGATCGTCGGTCATCTCCAGTACTTGGTCGATCCAGAGGTGCGGTTCCTTGGGCCGGCCCTCGACCAGCGTACCGACGTCGCCTTGTTCGACCGCGGACCGCACCTGGTCGACCGTGATGCCGCCGACATCGACGAAGTCGCGGAAGCCCAGCACGACGGCGTCATCGATGATCTCATGCCATCGCGCGTGTGCCTCGACGTGATGCCGGTCGGCGATGATGTCGGCGTCGATGAACAGCAGCACATCGCCACCGGCTCGCCGCGCGCCGACGTCTCGCGCATGACCTGAACCGTGCCCGCCGCCCTCGACTCGCACCAGCGTGGTGTGCGCGGGACGAGACTCCGGCAGCCGCAGGGGAGGTTCCGACCGGTCGTCGACGACGACCACCTCGAGCAGCTCCGCGGGATGACTCTGCGCGGCCAGAGCCGCCAGCGCCAGGTCCAGTTCCGGCTGATCGTTGTGTGCCGGAATGATCACGCTCACGGACACCGGAGTGGTGATCGGGTCGCCCAGCGCCCGCGGCATGAGACTCCGCCAGTCGTTGCGCTTTGCCGCAACCCGACGCGCACTGGTGATCATCAACTCTCCTCGACTTGGGATACCGGAGCCAGACTCTAGCGACAAGACTCAGGTAGTGTGCCTCCGACTCCGGAAGGCGGGAATACGAACCGTGACTGCATTGGGACTGCTCATCTCGTCCGATGATGAGCTGATCGATCGCGTGTCTGGGCGCGGATGCGACACGGTGCTCGGTTTTTCCGAGTTGTTCGACGGAGATGTCAAACGCCTCGCCGAAGCGCCGTGGGAGCGTGTGGTCGTCGTCGCCGACTCGGTCACAGCGCTGCGCTCGTTCGCCCCGCAGCTGGTTGGCATGGACTGCGAGACTCGGGTGATCGACATCGTGGTCGGCGGGCGGCCTCGCCCCGGGCTGCTGACCGTTCCGCCCCGTACAGTCGCGGGCCGTATTGTGTCCACAGCGCAACTGATCAGCGTCGACAAGCCCGTCCGGACCCGGCACGTACGACTTACCGTCCGATTCAGGAGCGTCGTCCGACTCGGCGACGCTCTGGCGGCCGTCCTGCAGAGCGGTCCCGGCCGATTTCAGCGACCTACCGCCGGGCTGCGGGTCGGCATCGCCCATGACAGCCCGACGGCGATGAACTGGGCATGTGGCGACCCCTCGTCGATTCGCCTGCGGCCGGACCAGCATCCGGCGGACGGCGGCGGCCCCGAGCGGGTGGACGTCGTGCTCGGGACCGGCGAGGAAGCGTCCCTCGGCGTTCCGGCCCTTCAGGTAGGCGGGGACGAACGGCGCCCGACCTGGACCGACCTGATCGGCGCTCCGCGCGAGTCCCTCGAGCGCTTCGTCTCACTCACCCGCACGGACGAACTCCTCCCACCGGTCGACACCGATACGTTGCGCCCGATCGGGTTCCTCGTCGACAGCAGCGGCGACGACGTCTGGCTGAGGCGTATGAGCTCGACCACCGTTCCGCGCCTGGTTCTCGTGGACCGATCGGGCCGGCCGACTGCTCCGTTCGACGCGTGGTCCGGACTCAGTGACCGAGTCGTGGATCAGGTACGGTCTTATCGCGCCGTCCATGATGACCCGTGGGTCCACGATGGGCCGGTCCAGCAGGCGTCCTTCCTCGTTCAAGCGGCGTGTGCAGCGCTCCCCGTACTCGTGAGCGGGCTCAGCGACACAGTCCGCCGGCTCATCGGCGACCCGCTCGCGCAGGCCTTCGAGTCCGTCACCGCCACGGACCTCGCGGACCGCGTCCGGCGTGAGGCGTACTGCATGGCCATCCGGAGGCTGGCCTTCGAGCGCCACGGTGCGCGCCGCCGCTGGACGGCAATCGCCGACCGGCTCGGCCGGCCGGCGCGGCCGCCGGCGCCCGTCTCCGTCATCCTCGCCACACGCCGACCGGAGTTGCTGCCGCGGGCCGCCCAGCAGGTCGCGGCGCAGGACTGGCCGAACATCGAGCTGGTGGTCGGCCTGCACGGTTTCGACCGCGGCCACCCGCGCGTCCGCGAGTTGGAGGCCTCGTACCCGGGCCCGCTGGTGGTCACGGAGGTCCCGGCGACCCGGGTTCTCGGCGACATGCTCAACGACCTCAGCGCGCTTGCTTCGGGCGAGCTGATCACCAAGATGGATGACGACGACTGGTACAGCCGCCACCACGTCACCGACCTCGTGCACGCCGCTGAGTACTCCGCTGCCGAAGTGGTCGGCGCCGGGGCGGAGTTCCTCTACCTCGAGGCCCTGGACATCACCGTCCGCCGTCACCGCGCCAGCGGCCACTGCTACGCCCCGCGGGTGCCAGGCGCGGCGTTGCTCGTGGGCAAGGACACGCTCGCCGCGGTGGGTGGCTGGCGGCCGAGCCAACGGGGCGTCGACACCGCTCTTGCCGAATCCGTCCTTGACTCCGGTGGCTCCATGTACCGATCGCACGGCTTGAGCATCGTCGTCATGCGCGCCGCCCAAGGCCACACCTGGGATCCAGGGGTCGAGTACTTCTTGCTGGGCGACGTCGACCAGTGGCCGGGGTTCGCGCCGCCGCCGGGGATCGCCGGCCCGGCGCCGGAGCCGGCGGCGCTTCCCGTCAGCTGGTTCGATCGGCCGCGCGTTGCGTCAGGAACTTCCTAGCCTTCACGAGCTGCTCGACGAACTGCGCCTTCGGCGGCGGGCCATGGCCCTCGCGCAGGTCCTCCAGCACGATCATGCGGCTGCCGTCGGCCGAGGTCCCGCCGACGCCGGTGATGCCGGCCGCGGCGGCGAACGGCACCAGATGCTCACGGATGTGGAAGGCGTCGCGGAGGTTCTGGACGTAGTACACGTAGTTGTCGGTCGCTTTGGCGTACTGCTCGACCATGTCGAGCCGGTCTGCGAACAGCGCCGGCACGGCCTCGAGCTCGTGATCCGGGAACGCCAGCGTGAGGTAGTCGCGCACACGGCGCTTGTAGTAGCGAGAGACCGTGGTCTGCGGGGCGAACGGCACCGCGATCGAGCCCGGCACCAGCCGCGAGGCGGCGAGCGCCGCAAACCCGCCGCCCGACGTCCCCGTCATGATCACCCTGGTGGCCGAGAGCATTCCGGCCAGACGCTCCACCAGCCGCGCGCAATGACGGCTGACGTCCACGGCGGAGGTGCCGACGTACCATCCGAGGGTGATGTCCGGGGCGAGGGCGAGCACCGGATCGGCCAGGTAGAGCACGGAGGCGTCGAACTCGGCGAGGGTCGACTGCCACTCGAACCGCGGGTGCTCGTACTTGGCGCGATCGGTGGCGCCGTGGAAAACGACGAGCAGGTTCGCACTGTCACGGGCTGCCACCATCGCCTCGAGCGAGAGTGGTTCGTCCCTGCGGCCGCGCGGATCGTTCGGCTCCAGCACGATGCGGTGCCGGCTGACGCCGGCGGGCACCGCGAGCTCGAAGCGCTCCACATCAGGGTGTTCCTGAACGGCGAGCTGGTGGCGCGTGTCGAATGTCGGCGTCGGTGCCACCGCCCTGGCGGGTGCCGCGGCCCGCGGCGAGCTCGCACGGGGCGATTCAGGCGCTCGCGGCCGGCCGTTCACCGGCCAGTCCAGCAGCTCCGGCCACATCGAGCGCAGCAGGCCGAGGTAGACGTCGCCGCGAATGCGCGATTCCAGCGGAACGCCGAGCAGCAGGCCGTAGATCCGCCGCGAGTTCAGCACCGTGTAGGTGTCGTGAGCGAGGTCGCTCTCCAGGTACACCGTCGAGAGCCAGACACCGGACCGGTGCTCCCAGTAAAAGAGGTCGTACGGGTCGTAGCCGTCGAACCGGGTGTGCCCGGTGTCTGCCACGAAGGCGGCGAACTCCGCCACCACGTCGGGATCGGTGGCGTTCTTCTTGCAGAGAATCGCGGCCATCGTCTCAGGGGTCAGCTCGGGCCGTTCCCGACGCTGCGCCCGGTAGTACGCCCGACCGATCTCGAAGAGGTTCGACCGCAGGTGGAGCCGGTCGGCGGGCAGGTCCGTCAGGTAAGCGGCGGCCAACCCTCGGTTGTGGATCCGCTGGGAGTTGCGCGCCATGACACGGCGCAGTCCCTCGTCCTCGACCGTCCCCCCCACTATGACGACCTGGTGGTCGAGTCGCAGGCCGCCGGCAAGCGTGCGGGCCGTCGTGAGATCCAGCGCGTGGCCGGCATTGTCGACGTGTGCGCCGTATCGCAGGCTGTACGTGAAGTAGCGGACCGACTCGTGGACGGGACGGGTGACCGCAAGCGTCGTCCGGCTGTCCATCCCAGCGGTCAGGGATGTCATCAACGGCGTCCTGGCGGCCAACTCCCTGACCTGCCCCTGAAGGAGCTCGCGGAGCTCGTCCACGGTCTCGTCGACACTCGCCGGCTCAGGAGCGGTCCGCGGATAGACGCGGTGGACCTCGCGGGACTCCAGTTCGAGTTCAGTGTTCGGTGTCAGCTGTGCGACTCCGGCGTACGGTGTCGCGCGCCCCGGCAGACAGTAAGCGCCGTGGTCGGTGAGCCAGCCACCGGCGGCGAACCCGCTTCGGTCCGCGCCCGCGACCTCCGCCACGAGCTGAGCATGACCGGCCACGACGCGCGGGAGCGACGCGGAGGCGTAGAAGACACTGCGCATCGCCGTGGCGTCGGTCTGCAGCCGGGTCGCCGTGCCGTCACCGTCGATCACTACGAATCGGCCGACGAGGTCGTCGATGGCCGCTAGGTAGGCGAGCCGGCCGCGCCGGCGAGCCGTGAGCAGCGACCTCACGACGGCTGAACGGTCGGCGGACAGGCCGTTCAGGTCCAGCGCGAGCCCTATCAAGGCGACCCAGACACCGTCATCCGTCGATGCCACCGTCAATGCGTTACGGGGGTCGTACGCCAGATACCATGCGCCGAGCCGTGCCCGCCGCCAATGATCCACCGGAGCCGTCACCGGGGACGACGTGAGGAGGAAGCCCCTGGCGTAGAGCAGGTGCCCGGAATCCTCCGCGACCGGGATCTCCGTGGGCGACACGGGGGCGTGGTCGTGCACCTCGATCGGCGCGTCCGCCATGCAGTACCCCATCTCGGTCGATTCGGAAACCCGTCGTAGACGGCCTGACATGCTAGCAGCGGTGATGTGCCTGCTCCTCGGATTCGCGGCAGCCCATGCCGCCTCGTCTAGACTGACGCGGTCTGTGGCAATGCAGAATCGTGCCGTTGATCACCCGGAGATCGCGAAACCCGATGCACCAATCCTCAACCACCGCCGTGCCGCCGGTGCCGCCTCCACCGCCGACCTCGGCGACGGCGCGGCCGCGGACCCGCGCGGCCGGTCGCCTGCCCGCCGATGCCCAGCGGTTCCGAGGCGACATCCAGGGATTGCGCGCCGTCGCCGTAATCGCGGTGCTGGGATTCCATGCCGGGCTGCCGTTCATGTCGGGTGGCTTCGTCGGGGTGGACGTCTTCTTCGTCATCTCCGGATTCCTCATCACCGGCCTCATCGACCGCGAGATCGGCCGCACCGGCCGGCTGAGCCTCACCCGGTTCTGGGCTCGCCGTGTACGACGCCTCCTCCCCGCGACTGCTGTTGTCCTCGCTGCCGTCGCCGTGATCACGATGGTCGTGTTGCCGGTCACCCGGTGGGCGTCGATCGCCTGGGACATCGCGACGAGCGCCCTCTATGTCGTGAACTGGCGGCTCGCGGATCAATCGGTCAACTACCTCGCGAGCGACGACGCGCCCAGCCCCGTCCAGCATTTCTGGTCGCTGGCCGTGGAGGAGCAGTTCTACCTGGTCTGGCCGTTGCTGATCCTGGTGCTGCTGTGGTTGCAGCGGCGCTTTCATCTCTCGATCACCCGGGTACTCCTCGGTGGCATCGCCGCAATCGGCATACCGTCGCTGATCTGGTCGATCTATCTCACCGAGACCAGCCCTGGCCCGGCGTACTTCGTGTCGACCACCCGGCTGTGGGAGCTGGCCGTCGGCGCTGCGCTGGCGATCATCGCCCACCGCCTCCCCCGTCTCCCCGTCGCCTGGGCCCACGCACTCGGCGCCGGAGGGCTCGCCGCGATCGTCGTCGCCGTCGTCGCCTACGACTCCGGCACACCCTTCCCGGGTACAGCGGCCCTGCTGCCCACGCTCGGTGCCGCCGCGGTCATCGCCGCCGGAACCGTGGGCCGGCGAACCCTGGCCGACCTGGTGCTCGACACCTCGGTCATGCGCGACATCGGCACGTTGTCGTATTCGCTCTATCTTTGGCACTGGCCGCTGCTCATCGCGGCGGCCGTCATGTGGGGCGGCGACGACGGCACGTTGCCGGTCGCCACAGGCGTGGTGGTAGTGGGCTTCTCGGTCGTCCCGGCCTGGCTCACCTACCGCTTGGTCGAGGCGCCGATCCACCACGCGAAGCTGCTCGTCCGGCTCCCCGGCTGGGCCGCGGTGCTGGGTGTCGGGTGCACCGCGATCGGCGTGGCCGCCGCCATGCTCGTCTCGCAGGCCGTCCCGCAGCCGCCGTCGTACGCGGTCACCTCGCAGGCGCAGGGCGCGGCCGTGCTAGACGACGAGCCCGACGAGGATCCCGACGGCGAGGTGGTCGACTCGGTGGAGTACATCACGCCGACTGCGCTGGAGGCACCGGACGACGTGGCCCGGCTCGACGGTGAGCTGTGCATCAGCGACATCGAGGGGACCGATCTCGAAAGCTGCACGTATGGGCCCGCTGACGCCGAGATCACCGTCGCGATCGTCGGCGACTCGAAGATGCATCAATGGCTCACGGCCTTCCAGCAGATCGCCGACGAACGCGGGTGGCATCTCGTCACGTACCTGAAAAGCGGCTGTCCGCTGATCACCGGCGACGTTGTGTTCGAGGACGCCCCTAACGAGGACTGCACGGCGTACAACGAGGCGAGATACGACACGTTGCGGACCGACGACGCCATCGACTACGTGATCACCTCCCAAGTCGCCTCGAGGGCCTATCTCGGCCCCGACGCGTCCGACGCCGAGCAGAGCGACGCCATGATCGACGACATGGTCGGCGTGTGGGAGGGACTCGAGGAGGCCGGACGCCAGGTCGTCGTGATGATCGACAACCCGAACCCGTCCATCGACGTGATGGAGTGCGTCGCCGAGCATCCAGACGAACTGGGTGAGTGCGCGTTCTCCAGGGATGACCGTGAGCGGAAGGGCGGCGGCGCTGCTGCCCAGCTCCCGGCCCTGGAACGTGCCGACGGCATCTCGTCGGTCGATTTGCGTGACTACATATGCCCAGGTGAGGCTTGCCCGGCCGTGATCGGCAACGTCCTGGTGTACCGGCGGGGGTCCCATCTGACCGCCACCTACGTCTCGACGTTGACGCCTCGGCTCGACGAAGCGCTGATGGAGGTCATGCGCTGAGGTCGGTGCGCTGGGTACGATTTCCAGCGCCGCGACGCCGTGATCCGCGCTGTCGTCGTCGACGAACCGAGAAAGAGGACTGCATGGACAACCTGAGCCGCAACGTCATTGCGGAGGCGGTCGGGACGTTCTTGCTGATCGCACTCATGGTCACCGTCGCCACGATCGGACCAGGAATCATTCCAGCTGCGTTGACCTATGGGTTCGCGACTGCCGCCTTGGTGGCGGCGCTGGGTCATGTCTCCGGTGGACATTTCAACCCCGCGATCACGTTGGCATACCTGCTGTCCAGGCAGATCGACATCCTTGCCGCCGTCGCATACTGGATCGCGCAGTTCCTCGGTGCCGCCGCCGGCGCCCTCGCCATCATGTTGATCGCTGACGGCGATGTCGTCACCGCCGCCACGCCGGTGTTCCTCGAGGAGAATGTCAGCGTGACCGGCGCAGTTATCGCCGAGGCGATGGCCACTTTCGTCCTCGTCCTGGTGATTTTGGGGACCGTGGTCGACCAGCGGGCCCCCTCGTCGGTTTACCCGATGGCTATCGGGATCAGCGTGACTGCCGGGTTCTTCGCGATCGCCCCGCTGACCGGCGGCGCAATGAACCCGGCCAGGGGTTTCGGCCCTGCCGTCGTCAGTGGGGAGTGGGACGGCGTCGCCGCCTGGCTGGGCGGTCCACTCATCGGCGCGGTATTGGCGTGGGCGCTCTACCGGTTCGCCGTCTCCGGCGGCGACAGCCCTATCCGCGACAGCTCAGGCAACCGCTCTCACGTGCTCCCGCCGCCGCCGGGGTCGTCGCTGCTCCCTTAGGCCGCTTCTTTCGCCAATCGTGGCGGCCCGCCATGGTCTGCGGTCTCAGCCCGCTGGCACCGCGAAACCGACGAACGCTGCGATGACGTCGGCTATACGCTCGCCGGCGTGGCCGTCCCAGAGCGGTGGCACCGGCCACGTCGATGCGCGATCGGCGGCCAGTACCTCGGCCGCCACCGCGGACAGCTCAGGCCTAGTTACCAGGCGATTGGTGCCGTGGGTGATGGTGACCGGCCGTTCTGTGTTCGGCCTGAGCGTGAGACACGGCACGCCGAGGATCGTTGTCTCCTCCTGCACGCCTCCGGAATCGGTGACGACCGCACGCGCGCCGCGGACCAGCGCGAGGAACTCGACATACCCGAGCGGATCGACCACCTTCAGGCGCTCGTGGGTGAACAGACCGGCCGCCTCGAGGCGCGCTCGACCCCGCGGGTGCAACGGCAGCACAATTTCGACGAGGTCGGCGACGGCGTGCACCGCCTTCACCAGTTCGGCGGCGTCAGCGGGATCGTCGACATTCCCGGGCCGGTGCAGAGTCGCGACCGCGTAGTCGCCGGTGATGCCGAGTTCGCTCGTGACCCGCTCGGCGTCGAACCGGTCGAGGTTGGCCAGGAGGGTGTCGATCATGGGGTTGCCGACGAAGTGCACACGATCGGTAGGAACGCCCTCGTGACCGAGATGGACGAGTGCGTCCGGGCTCGTCGTGAACAACAGGTCCGACAGCTGGTCCGTCACAACCCTATTGACTTCCTCGGGCATCGTGCGGTCGAAGCTCCGGAGGCCGGCCTCGACATGCGCGAGCGGAATCTGCAGCTTGGCGGCTACCAAAGCCGCGGCAACAGTGGAGTTGACGTCGCCGTAGACCACCACGAGTGCGGGATCGCGGTCGAGGAACAGCTCCTCCAGTCCGGTCATGATCGCCGCCGTCTGCCGAGCGTGCGAGCCCGAGCCCACGCCAAGATCGACATCAGGCTTCGGCAGCCCGAGCTGACGGAAGAAGACCTTCGCCATGGCGTCGTCGTAGTGCTGGCCGGTGTGGATCAGTTCCTGAGGCAGTCCCAGTGCATCGAGAGCTCGTATGACCGGCGCCGCTTTGGGGAAGTTGGGTCGCGCGCCTGTCACGTGAACGACGAGGTTGGTGGACAATGCGGCCTTCCGAGATAGTCCTGATCGTTTGCGCCCTGGCGGGCACTGGTCAGGGTACCCCTGCCACCCGGCCCAAGGCCCTAGGATGCCGGCGGCTCGCTGGTCGATCCGCAGCATCCCTTTGCAGATACCCTGGGGCAGACGCCCCGGTCCGCAACCGCACCCTAGCCGTCATTCGAGCAGCTCAGCGGTCTGACGCCCGACCATCGAGCTGGTTGGCTGACACCAGTCGTCCAGCCGCCCGTCATACACGACCGCGACCCGCGTAGCTGAGATCACTGCTGTGCTTGGAGCGCGCCTGTAGACCCACTCGGACAGCGGGCTGAGCCCGGCCGCATCATCGTCGACACCGCGTACGACTCCGCGACGTCGCAGTCGAGGTCGACGGACCGCCCTTCAACTCCAGCCGGAGCAACACGGAGAAGTGGCGGACGACCACCGACTATCGCGGTGACCACACCCGGGTCGACCCGCCGACGGGCGACACGCCGACCGCCGTCTTCCACGACGCCCGTGGCCGCACGCAGCGGCTGCTGCAGTACCACGGCGGTTCGCCGTCGGGCGCCAACGACCAGACGCACTACACGTACGACCCGGCCGGTCGGCTGATCTCGGTCAGGGACCCGGCTCACAACGTGTGGACGTACAAGTACGACTTGCGCGGGCGCCAGATCGAGAAGACCGACCCCGACACCGGAACGACGCAGCTCACGTATGACGCCGCCGGTCAGCTGACCTCGACCACGGACGCCGAAGGCCGCACGCTCGCGTATACCTACGACGCGCTCGGCCGCAAGACGTCGGCCCATCAGGGCTCCGTCACCAGCACCTCGATCGCCGAGTGGCGGTACGACACGCTGGAACTGGGCCAGCTATCCCTGTCGTTCCGGCGTGAGGGCACGTCGGTCTACACGACCGCGATCACCGGTTACGACGACGCCTACCGGCCGCTGGGCAGCCGGGTGAGCATCTCGGCGACCGAGGGCGCGCTCGCCGGGCAGTACTACTTCTCCAACACGTACAACCCGGACGGCTCAGTCGCCACGACGACGATGCCGGCGATCGGCGGGCTGCCGGAAGAGACGTTGCACCACCGGTACGAGTCGACCGGCGCCGAGGACTGGATGTACGGCTACAACACGTACGCCGTCGACACGATCTGGTCGCCGTACGGCGAGATCCTCCGCCGCGGCCAGGGCCAGTACGGCACCGCGTCCTGGCAGACCAACCAGTACGAGGCCGGCAGCCGGCGCCTGCTCCGGTCGCGGATCGACCGGGAGGATCAGTCCGTCTTCTCCGACCTGCGCTACGGCTACGACCCGGCGGGCAACATCACCCGGATCGCGGACCTGCCCTCGGGCGGCACGCCGGACGTCCAGTGCTTCCAGTACGACTACCTGCGCCGGCTCAAGAAGGCGTTCACCGCGACCGACACCGGCTGCGATACTCCGGACCTGCCGCCGACCAGCACCCCCTCGTCGCCCAAGTACCACCAGGAGTACACGTACGATCTGACGGGCAACCGGACGTCGTTCGTCCGTACCCGGCTGTCGTCGGCAGGCACGCCGACCACGTCCACGACGACGTACACCTATCCGCCCGCCGGCTCGCCGCAGCCGCACACGCTGACGTCGTCCACCACTGGCTCCACCACGACCTCGTACACCTACGACGACACCGGCAACACCCTGACGGCCGGCGGCAAGTCGTACACCTGGGACATCGAAGGCCGCGTCAAGACCGCCAGCACGTCCGCAGACGCCTCGTCGTTCGTCTACACCGCCGACGGCGACCGCCTCGTCCGCCGCGACCCGACGATGGTGACCATCTACCTGCCCGGGCACGAGCTCGAGCTCAACCGCGCGACCAACACGGTGTCGGCGCGGCGGTACTACTCCTTCGCGGGGCAGGTCATCTCGGTCCGGACTCCATCTGGTGGCCTGCAGGACCTCTACGCCGACCACAATGGCACCGCCGACACCGCCATCGACGCTGATGCCGGCAACTACCGCAACAAGGAGCGCGACCCGTTCGGCAATTGCCGCGGCTCGACTGGCTCGGTCAGCACCTTCCCGACCGACCGCGGCTTCCACACCGGCATCGAGGACGACGCCACCGGACTGATCCAGATGGGCGCCCGCGCCTACGACCCGACGATCGGCCGCTTCCTGTCGGTGGACCCGATCATCGATCATCTCAACCCGCAGCAGATGAACGGGTACGCCTACGCCAACAACAGCCCGATCACTGGTAGCGATCCCACGGGCCTATTCCCGCCCAACCAGATGGGAACGCGTGCGGCCACATACGGCGGCACTGTCGCCAAACCGCCGCCATCTTCGGCGAACGCCGGCACCGTCGCCAAGCCATCTGCGGGTCAAGCGCTCTCCCAGCAGGCGCAAGATGCCATCCACGAGTACATGAACCCGGGTTACAACCTGGCATCTGACGTCTACGGCCGAGAATATGCAAATGCAGTGACCGGGCGGCGTTACGATCCAGCGGCGCTATATCGAAATCTCGAGCGTGTCCAATACGCCCAGTTCATGGTTGCCTACCTGAACGCGTTTGCGGAAACCGCGCAAATATTCGCGACCGCGACAGGCGCGGACGTGCTCATGACGTGCCTGGATGGCCCGAGCATGCAATGCGCCGCTGATACGGCCATTTTGGTGGGCGGTGGCGCAGCCGGCCGCATCCTCAAGACAATCGACAATGTCTCCGATGCTACCCACGCGGCAGACAATGTCACAGCAGCAACGCCGCAGTCGATGTTCCACTACACGGATGATGCAGGGCTGGAGGGAATTCTCGATAGCCGGCAATTGAACCCTTCCCTTAAGAGCCAGAGCCCAAATGATGCGAGGTATGGCGACGGACAGTATGTCTCCGACATCGTTCCAGGGACGAGGTCGTGCGCGCAGCTTTCGAGGTGCTTCTTGGGCCAACCCTTCCAGGGTCAGCGATTCAGGAACTATGTTGAGACCGACACCTCGGGCCTGGACGTCGTACGCGGAAGGGAAGGTGTCTTTGAAATACCCAACAACAGTCCTCTCGATCTGAATGGCCGAATCCTTTCTTGGGGTGTGAATGAATGATCAGACACATGCGCGTTTCGTGGCACCACAACTACGACGATGAGCCCGTTACGATCTACAGCGAAATTGAAGGAGAAAAGGAGACGAGGAAGGTAGAGATCTACAGGGATGGCCACATGGACCTAGCTGGACCGGGACTTGAGACAGGTTCGACATTTCTCTCAGTTACACCCATGCCTTCCGTAGAAGAGATCGCAGCTCAGCCGGAGTTCAGCCCTACCATCGTCGACGAGGATGAATTCGAACGCGTCTGGTGGGCCGCACGTCGTGAGCACGGCATAGACAAGGCTGGAGAGGAACCGACCTAGCCAAATTCGGCCCGTCCACGATTGCTTGTTCACCTTTTAGAACAGGCCGCAAAGGCAGGGGCACCGCGGTCCGCACCCGTGCACCGTCAGTGCCGCTGTCGGCGAGCAAAATCGCCGCCACACCGGCGTCGCCGGCCGGAGCCGGTCATCGCCGGCCCTCCCGAAACAGCGAGCGCACCGCGGCGGATGGCTCGCCCCTGACCTCGCGCGGTTTCCCGCTACGGGAGGCGACCCACGCGGGCTGTACCGCGGCGTCGGGCGAGCTCACACATTGCCACGATGCTTGCCGGTCCCGCCCCTGACACCACCAGCTGTTACTATCCACCGGGTGATGCGCCGCCTCCGGGCGGCAATCGGCCACGAGGGGGCGCAGGAGCCGGAGACGCTCGACGTGCAACCGCACGGGTGGGCACGGGCGTCATCCCAGTGTGGCTGTGTCGATGGGGAAAGTCGGGGACCAACGTGCGAGAACGACTGACGGTCAGCGGGCGGGCCGGCTAGCGCCATGCGCGTCCTCGTCCTGACCGTGGTGCACGACCCGGAAGACGCACGCATCCGGCATCGTCAGATCGTCGCGCTGCGGGAGGCCGGGCACGAGGTCACGCTGGCGGCGCCGTTCAGCGACACCGGCCGCCCGATCCCGGCCGATCTCGGCGTCATCGACATCCCGCGGTCGTACGGGCGGCACCGGCTGCTCGCCGTCCGCACGGCGCGGCGGTTGCTGAAGCGGCACGGCCGCGACTACGACATCGTCCTCATGCACGACCCCGAGCTGGTGCTGGCCAGCATCGGCCTGGACATCCCCGGCCTGGTGTGGGATGTGCACGAGGACACCGCCGCGGCACTGCGGATGAAGGCCTGGCTGCCGAAGGTGGGCCGCCCGGCGGGCGTGGCGCTGATCCGGGCCATCGAGCGCCACGCGGAGCGCCGCATGCCGCTGCTACTGGCCGAGGAGTCCTACGCGGACCGCTTCCGCAAGCAGCACACCGTCGTCCGCAACAGCGTCGCGATCCCCGACGACATCGATGCGCCGGTGGACGACCGCGTCGTCTACCTGGGCCGGCTGACGGCGGCCCGCGGCGGCCTCGACCTCGTCGAGCTGGCCCGAAGGCTCGCGCCGGAGATCCAGGTGCACCTGGTCGGCCCGGCCGACGCCGACTGCGCGGCAGCCATCGAGGCCGCCCAGGCCGACGGCGCGGTCACGTGGCACGGCTTCGTCCCCAACGACGAGGCGCTGACGATGCTGCCCGGCGCGCTCGCCGGGCTCAGCCTGCTGCACGAGCAGCCGAACTACGCGCACTCCCGGCCCACCAAGATCGTCGAATACATGGCGCACGGCCTGCCGGTCATCAGCACGCCGAACCCGGCGTCGGCCGAGCTGATCATGCGGCACCGCTGCGGCACCGTCGTCCCGTTCGGCGACGTCGGCGCGGCCGAGGCGGCGGTGCGCGCCCTGAAGGCCGACCCCGCGGAGCGGCGCCGCATGGCCGAGGCCGGGCGCGAAGCGGTCATCGCCCACTACAGCTGGGACGCTGACGCCGACCTGTTCGTCCACTCCCTGGAGAAGCTGGCACACGCCACCGTGCGCTGACGTCGGTACAGTTCTCCTTCCCGACCAGACCTACGACGGAGAATTCGATGCACCGGGCGATTCGCGCGCTCCTCGGCTCCCGCTGGCCGCTGCTGGGCATGGCCGGCGCCGTCGCCGCCGTCGTGGTGGCGGTCGTCATCGTCGCGACGGGCGGCAGCCTCGCCGAGGCGGCGCTCGCCCTGCTGCTGGGGCTGACGCTGGTCGGGTTGGTCGTCGTCGGTGCGAGCGCCCGTGAGGCGGAGCAGCGCGCCCGCAAGACCGAGAAGCAGCTCAAGACGCTCGGCGACTCGATCCAGGCCGTCGCGACGTCCGTCCAGGCGGTCGAGGCGCGGCAGAATGACCCCAGCGGGGGGCCGCTGGCCGCGATCATCGGGGCGCAGCGGCTCGACGCCGCCGTCCGGCACGACGAGCTGGTCGCGCTGCACCATGAGCTGCGCGCCGACCTGCACGCCACCCTGACCGAAGGGCAGCTAGCCGAGCTGTCAGCGCTGGCCAACCTGTACGCGATGCTCGGCGCCGACGACGAGGTGCCGGCCTTCGGCGGCTTCGCGGCGTCGCCACGGACGGTGCTCCGGCTGGCCTCGCTCGTGCGGCGGCTGCCGTCCGACGCGCTGATCGTCGAGTGCGGCAGCGGCAGCTCGACCGTCTGGCTGGCGCTGGCCTGCCGGCGGGCCGGCAAGGGCCGCGTCGTCGCGCTCGAGCACCATGAGCTCTACGCCGGGCGCACGCGCGAGGCGCTGGCCCGGCACGGGCTCGAGGACGTCGCCGAGGTGCGGGTCGCGCCGCTCGAGCCGGTCACCGTCGGCGGCGAGAAGCACGACTGGTACGCCGCGCCGCAGTGGACCGACCTGCGCGGCATCGACCTGCTGTTCGTCGACGGCCCGCCCGGCAGCGTCGGGCCGCGGTCGCGGTATCCGGCGTTCCCGCTGCTCGCGACCGCCCTCGACGACGGCGCCATCGTCGCGCTCGACGACGCGCAGCGGCAGGACGAGGCCGACATCGCCGCCGACTGGCTGGCCGAGACCGTCGACGGGGTGCGCCTCGCCGACGACGAGGTGGTTGGCCGCACGCGGTTCTTCATCGCATCCCGCGCCTGACGGCGGACCGGTCGAGCCGGCTCCGTCGAGCGGCGTGGATCGATGCCCGTCCGTCGAGCGTTGGGTGTCAGTGCCCACCCGCCCGGTTGGGTGACCCACCCAACCGGGCGGGGTCTGCCCCCGGCCGCAGCTGCGATCGGCTGCACCAAGGCGACGCCGACCGACGCGACGGCTCAGCCGGCGGCCGATCAGCCGGTGGCCGACGCCTCGATGAGCATGCCCTGCTTGGTGATCCCGACGACGGCCGGCCGGACGCCGATCTCCGAGCCGCTGACCCAGTGCACCCCGAACAGCCGCCGCGCGGTCTCGTCGAGCCCGTCGGCGCCGGCGTGCCGGCGCGCGCGGTGCAGCGCCCGGGTGGCCCACAGCTCGACCGGCGGGCCGGGCTCGTCGGACACCGCCGCTCTGACCAGGCCCACCTGCTCTGACGCCGACAGCGCCAGCAGCGTCCCGACCGCCGACCGGCCGATGGCCACGCCGGCCGGCACGACCAGCGAGAACGGCGACGGGAACCCGGTGCGCACCGGCTCGGGCGCGAACCGGACCCGGGCGTCGGCGGCGAAGTAGTCCTCGATCCAGCGCGGCAGCTCCTTGCTCGGCGACACCGTGACGACGAGGTCGGTGTACGCCGAGGCCAGGATGCTGTCGACGGTGACCTGGACCTCCTCGGGCGTGCCGCTGGTGGCATCGACGACGGCGTGCACGACGGGCACCTGCCACATGCGGCCGACGTCGGAGGGCCGGAACAGCGGGATCGGCAGGTGGTTCGCGGCCAGCCCGGACCGCTCGCGCTTGATCTCGTCGCCGCGGACGGCGAAGTTGCGAGCGCCCTGGTGGTAGCTGCGGGCGTCCGGCTCGGGGACGATCACGGCGCCGGCGGTGAAGATGCGGTAGCCGAACTCGGTGTCGACGATGCCGCGCAGCCCGAAAGTCGAGAACCCGCCGCTCTCGGCGTAGAGCGCCCGGGGCGTGGACACGCTGGCGCCGACCACGGCGATGAAGGTGTCGTCGGCGTACGTGGTGAGGCGGCCGGCCTCGCGGATGAAGTCCTCGTGCCAGGCGTGCTTCTTCTGCTTCCGGCCGTCGAGCAGCTGGTCGAACGTGTCGTCGCGGCTGGCGGCGAGGACGTCGGCGGCGGTGATGCCGTCGAAGTCGACGAACAGCTTGTGCCCGAGCACGACGGCGTCGGCGAGGGTGTGGTGCCAGCGGGCGTGCGCCTCGACGTGCGTGCGGGTGGCGACGATGTCGGCGTCGAGGAACAGCACGATGTCGCCCGTGGCCGCCTCGGCGCCGGCGTGCCGCGCCCGCCCCGAGCCGTGACCGTCGCCGGGCGGCAGCCGCAGCACCCGGGCCCGCTCGGGGTGGACGGCGGGGAGCCGCAGCGGCTCCGCGGACGCGTCGTCGACGACGATGACGTCCATCAGCTCGGCCGGGTAGGTCTGCGCCGTCAGCGCGGCCAGCGTGAGGTCGAGCTCGTCCTGGCAGTCCTTCGCCGGCAGCACGACCGTCACCGTCAGGGTCGGCGTCCAGGCTCCGAGCTCGGGCACCTGGACGGAGGTCCACTCCTGACGGGGTACGGCGACCGGTGTCGGGGCCGTGGGCGACATCGTTCCTCCGCTAGCCGGGTAGTGTGGGGTCGCCGCTCTCCGGGCGGCGCCACGCTGAGAACCTACCGGGCCCTGTGATGCCGACCAAAACCGACCTCCCACCAGCACCGATCGCTGCGCCGTTCGTCCCGGAGTGGACCGGTCTGGCCGCACTCGATCCGTCCGAACTACGCGCGGCAGCCGCTGCCGTCGTGGCGGCGCCGCTGCCCGTCGTGAACACCACGCTGGTCTCCCCCGCCGGGTTCGACGCCTTCGACGACGACGGCCCGGGCGCGCCGCCCCGGCCGCTCGCGCAGCTGCGCACCACGCCGTCGGGCACGCTGCGGCTCTACGCCGGGCGCACGCGGCTCGCCGAGCTCGGCCGGCCCCCGGTCCTCGACGCGTCCGCGCTCGAGCGGCTGCGCCCGTACGCCGGCGTCCAGGTGCCGTTCGGCGCGGCGACCGGCCCCGTGGAGCTCGCCGGGTTCCTGCGCCAGCTGCTGGTCGGCGGCATCCCCGTCTATGCGCCGGACCTCCCGCTGGTGGTCCGGCGGCTGCTCGGGCCGGTGCTCGGCGAGCTGGTGGCCACGCTGACCCCGTCGACGCTCGCCGACCCGAACCGGCGCGAGCGGTGGTCGGTCGCCGCGCGTCGCGCCGCCCTGCGCGCCGCCACCGCGGCCGCCGGC
>NZ_QUAL01000160.1 GCF_003579925.1 Jiangella rhizosphaerae
GGCGGGCGCGGGCTGCGCGGCGGGCGGCGTCACCGGCGGGGCGGGCGGGCGCACCTCGGGCCGCGGGTCTTGACGGGGCTCGCGGGTGGGCAGTGCCGCGCCGGTGGTGCCGTTGGTCAGCGGCTGCCGCCACGACTCGTCGGACCGGGCGCCGTGGTCGGTGGACACGTGGCGCTCGCCGGTGTCGGAGAGCCGGCGCTCGCCCGTCTCGGTGAGGCGCCGTTCACCGGTCTCGGTGAGCCGGCGCTCGCCGGTGTCGGCCGCCGAGTAGCGGGTCTCCGCCGTGATGGGCGGGATGCGCGTCTCACCGGTGTCGGGACGCAGCCGCGACTCCTCGGGGCTCGGCCAGGTGGGCCGTCCGGCGTCCATGGCGGGCGTGGCCTCGGCCGGGAAGCGGGTCTCGCTGGACCGCTCGTCGCGACGCGGGAGGCCGGAGGCGGTGGTCGAGGTGACCGGCAGCGATGGCGAGCTGTCGTCGCGGCGGAGCGGCGCGGGGCTGGGGTCGAGGCTCCACGAGTCGCCGAGGCCGGACTGCTGCGGCGTGGCCGGCTCGGCCGTCACCGGCGGGATGACGCCCTCGCTGGTGTCGAGCGGCGAGAGGATCAGGTGCGCCGGGAGGTCGACCTGCGCGGCCGTGCCGCCCTCGGGCACCGCCTCGAGCCGCACCTGGATGCCGTGCTTGGCGGCCAGGCGGGCGACCACGTAGAGGCCCAGGGTGCGGGAGGCGGCGACGTCGATGTCACCGACGTTGCGCAGCCGCTCGTTGAGCTCCTCGAGCTGGCCGGCGGGAATGCCCAGGCCGGAGTCGGTGACCTGCAGGCGCAGGCCGCCGCCGAGCAGCGGCTGGCTGGTCACCCGGACCGGCGTGGCCGGCGCGGAGAACTCGGTCGCGTTGTCGATGAGCTCGGCCAGCAGGTGGGCGATGTCGTCGACGGCGCCGGCGGCGATGAGGTCGGTCGGCATGACGCCGAACTTCACCCGCGGGTACTGCTCGACCTCGCCGACCGCGGTTCGGACGACGTCGAGGACGCCGGCCGCGCTGGTGTGCTTGCGCATCTCGTCGACGCCGGCGAGGACCAGGAGGCTCTCGGCGTGCCGGCGGACACGGGTGGCCATGTGGTCGATGCGGAACAGCGTGCTCAGCTGGTCGGGGTCGCGTTCGCGCTGCTCGAGGCCCTCGATCTCGCCGAGCTGACGGTCGACCAGCGACTGCGTGCGGCGGGAGAGGTTGACGACGATGGTGTCGAGGTTCTGCCGCAGCAGCGCCTGCTCCGCCGCGACCCGGACGGCCGTCGCGTGGACGTCGTTGAACGCCGTGGCGACCTGGCCGATCTCGTCGCGGCCCTCGGCATGGACGGCGTCGGGCAGGTTGCGCGCCACCACCGGGCCGTCCTTGTGCACCCGGTCGACCAGCGCCGGCAGCTGGGTCTGCGCGGTCTCGAGTGCCGACGCGCGCAGCCGGCGCAGCGGGCCGATGATCGACCGCGCCACGACGATGGCGAGGTAGACGGTGAGCGCCAGGACGGCGAGCACGCCGAGCGCGCTGAACAGCGCGGTCACGCGGGCGCTGTCGGTGCGCTCGGAGGCGAGCGCCAGAACGGTGTTGCCGGCCTCCTGCTGGATGTCACGCAGGACGTCGAGTCGATCCGTCGACGCCTGCCACCACTGCGCCTTGTCGATCCGCGGAGCGGCGAGACCGGCGATGTCGCTGCGGGCGTCGGTGAGCAGCGTGTTGGCGACGGTGATCTCGTTGGAGTAGATGCGGGCCTGTTCCGGGAGGCTGAGGGCGCGGAGGAACCGGCCGTCGAGCAGCAGCTCCTGCTCACCCTCCAGGAGGACGGCCTGGTCGCGCTGGGCCTGTGTCGGCGCCTGGTCGGGCTCCATGAAGTAGGCGACGATGCCGCGTTCGAGCGATGCCGACTCGACCGCCTGCGCGATGTCGGCCAGCGCCGAGATGCGGCGGGCCAGCGCGGGGTCATCGGTGCCCGCGGCGGAGGCCGTGGCGAGCCGCTGCAGGACCTCGGCGAAGCGGTGGTAGCCGTCGGTGCCGCCCTCGTTGAAGAGCGGGACGTCGGCATCGCGCTGGACGCGGTAGTTCACGTCGATCTCGGTGCCGCTGAGCCGCTCGACCTCGGTCTCGAAGTCGCGGACCGCGTCCTCGTAGCTGGCGCCGAGGTCGTCGCCGCGACGCTCGTCGATCTCATCGGACAGCGCCGCGAGGGCGGCGTCGGTGGTCTGGCGGGCGTTGTCGACGTCCGCGGCGTCGACCTCGGCGCCACCCCGGGCGAGACCGGTGATGTCGCGCTCGTCCTGGAGCGCCTGGAGGGCCTGCAGCGACACCATGCCGACCTCGGCCAGGCTCTCGGTGCGCGAGGCCGACGACGCCTCGTCGAGGGCGTTCTTGAAGAACAGCGTGCCGAGCACCAGCGTGCCCAGCAGCGGGAGGAGGACCAGTGCGGCGACCCGCGACCGGACGCTGCGGTCGTGCAGGAAGGACTGCCAGAACGACCGCGAGCGCTCGCCGTCGCCGGCCCCCTTCGTGCGACCGGACTTCACGGCTGGGCGCTCGTCTGCAGGGCGCAGGTTCGCGCGCGCCCGCTTCGTGGCGCCGTCGTTGCTACGGCGTCCTCGGGCGGTCCGCGTCATCGATGATCCTTCCTCTGTCGTCCCCCTTGGCCGCTCGACGATGAGCGACTCGGGCCCCTGGTGGCCGCCGTCGTGCTCCGGGACGCACACGCGCCGCTAGACGACGCTTGCTGCCCGGCAGCGTTCTGTCAATAGGCGACCGATGGGTGAAACACCTCAATCTGGCACACGATCCCACCGGAGCATGACGGAAATGGTAGACGAGCCACGTCAAACTGCCGCATCGCTGATGGGATTCTCATGCCCGTTCGGCCGATCGGGGCTCGTCCCAACGCCTGGCTCGGCTGGAAACGCGACGGAGCCGGCACCCCGAAGGGCGCCGGCTCCGGGCGGAACGTCAGCGCTCGATCTCTCCGCCACATGGGTCGAGATCTCGGCTTCGCTCGCTCAGCGCTCGATCTCTCCGCGGATGAACTGCTCGACCTTCTCGCGGCAGACGTCGTCGGAATACTGCTCCGGCGGCGACTTCATGAAGTAGGACGACGCGGAGAGGATCGGCCCGCCGACGCCGCGGTCCTGGGCGATCTTCGCCGCGCGGATGGCGTCGATGACGATGCCGGCCGAGTTCGGGGAGTCCCAGACCTCGAGCTTGTACTCCAGGCTCAGCGGGACGTCGCCGAAGTTGCGGCCCTCGAGCCGGATGAACGCCCACTTGCGGTCGTCCAGCCACGCGACGTAGTCGGACGGGCCGATGTGGACGTTGCGCGGCTCCAGGCCCTCGACCAGCTGCGACGTGACCGACTGCGTCTTGGAGATCTTCTTGGACTCCAGGCGCTCGCGCTCGAGCATGTTCTTGAAGTCCATGTTGCCGCCGACGTTGAGCTGGTAGGTCCGGTCGACGGTGACGCCGCGGTCCTCGAACAGCTTGGCCAGGACGCGGTGCGTGATGGTGGCGCCGATCTGCGACTTGATGTCGTCGCCGACGATCGGGACGCCCGCGGCGGTGAACTTGTCCGCCCACTCCTGGGTGCCGGCGATGAAGACCGGGAGGCAGTTGACGAACGCCACACCGGCGTCGATGGCGGCCTGCGCGTAGAACTTCGCGGCCTGCTCCGAGCCGACCGGCAGGTAGCAGACGAGCACGTCGACCTTGGCGGCCTTCAGCGCGGCGACGACGTCGACCGGCTCGCGCTCGTCCTCGACGATGGTCTCGCGGTAGTACTTGCCCAGGCCGTCCAGCGTGTGACCGCGCTGCACGACGACGCCCGTGGGCGGCACGTCGCAGATCTTGATGGTGTTGTTCTCGCTGGCGCCGATCGCGTCGGCGAGGTCCTGCCCGACCTTCTTCGCGTCGACGTCGAACGCGGCGACGAACTCGACGTCACGGACGTGGTAGTCGCCGAACTGAACGTGCATCAGGCCGGGGACCTTCGTCGCCGGGTCGGCGTCACGGTAATAGTGCACGCCCTGCACGAGCGAGGCGGCGCAGTTACCCACGCCGACGATGCCAACACGTACCGAGCTCATCGGCCGTTCTCTCCTTCGTTTCCGGTGGGGGGCGCCGGTGGCTCACCGGCCCCTGGGGTGGGCGAGGCGCCCGGTGGCCTGTCGATCGAGCGCTGTTCGGCGCTGATCAGGTCGTCGAGCCACTTGACCTCACGCTCGACCGACTCCAGGCCGTGCCGCTGGAGCTCCAGCGTGTAGGCGTCGAGCCGCTCACGGGTGCGCGACAGCGCCGAGCGGAACTGGTCGAGCTTCTCCTGCAGCCGGCTGCGCCGGCCGATGAGGATCCGCATGCGGGTATCGGCGTCGGCCCGCCCGAAGAACGCGAAGTGCACGCCGAAGTGCTCGTCGTCCCAGGCCGAGGGGCCGGTCTGGGTGAGCAGCTCGGCGAAGCGCTCCTTGCCCTCGGGGGTGAGCCGGTAGGCGATGCGGCCGCGGCGCCCGCTGCGATGCGGAGCCGCCGTCACCATGGTGTCGGCGGGCTCGTCCTCGGCCAGGTAGTTCTGGCGCACCATCGCCTTGAGGGTCGGATACAAGGTGCCGTACGAGAACGCTCGCCCCCACCCCAGCAGCGAGTTCACCCGCTTGCGCAGCTCGTAGCCGTGCAGCGGCGCATCGTGCAGCAGGCCCAGGATGGCCAGCTCCAGCGCCTCCGCGCGTTTGCCCACGAGGTACGCTCCCTTGCATCATTCTCAGATCGATGTATCGAACCGATACATCCATGCGATAGTTCAGGACGATAGAACGTCTTGGACGTGAACCGCAAGTGACCGGCGCCGTCGCGCCACCGCGCACGGCGTGGACCCCGCACATCGACGTGACGGGTGGGACGGCTGTGCCGTCACGCGCAGGTTTGAAACGTCCGAGGCGGGAGCAGGATTGGCGTGATCGAGCATGGAGCGTCGTAGGCTCTGCATGAATCCGGGGCGCCTCATCGCGCGCCTCGGACGGCCGATGCCCCCGAACCGACCAGGAAGTCCGTGACGAACCAAGGGCGACGCCGCGCGGGCGACCGCGCGCGCAGTGCCGCGTCCACGAACGCGGCCCCGAGAAGGTCCGTGTCCGCCGGCGCGGTGCCGTCGGCGACCCCGGAACGCGGCGGACGGCGATACGCGGCCGGCCGCAACGGCAAGAAGGGCGCCAAGGGCCGGCGCAGGGGCTGGCGCCGGTTCGTCTCCTGGAAGGCGTTCGGTCTCTACGCGCTCGGCATGATGCTGCTCGGCGTCGCCGGGGTCAGCATCGCCTACGCCATGACGGACATCCCCGAGGCCAACGCCTTCGCCCGGTCCGAGGCGACCATCGTCTACTGGAACGACGGTGAGACCGAGCTGGGCCGGTTCAGCGCCGAGAACCGCGAGACCGTCGACATCTCCGAGATCCCGCAGGCCTGTCAGGACGCCGTCGTGGCTGCCGAGGACCGCAGCTTCTACGAGAACAACGGCTTCGACCCGGTCGGCATGCTGCGCGCCGGCATCGGCTACGTCCGCAACAACGGGTCGACGGCGGCCGGCGGCGGCTCCACCATCACCCAGCAGTACGTCAAGAACTACTACCTGACCCAGGAGCAGACCCTCACCCGCAAGGTGCAGGAGCTGTTCATCTCGGTCAAGATCGACCAGCAGCTGGACAAGGACGACATCCTCGCGTCCTACCTCAACACCATCTGGTTCGGGCGCGGCGGCGTCTACGGCATCCAGACCGCGTCCCGCTCGTACTTCGGCGTGCCGGTGTCCGAGCTCGACACCGCCCAGTGCGCGGCGCTGGCCGGCATCCTGCGCTCGCCGTCGCGCTACGACCCCACGCTGGGTCCCGAGAACACCGAACGGTTCCAGCGGCGGTTCCAGTACGTCGTCGACGGCATGGTCGACATCGGCAAGCTCGACGCCGCGACCGCCGAGACCCTGGTACCTCCGGCCGTCGTGCCGGAGCAGAAGGCCAACCGCTACGGCGGGCCGAACGGCTATCTGCTGCAGCAGGTCCGCGACGAGCTGATCGACAACGGCTTCACCGAGGAGCAGATCGACACCGGCGGCCTGCGCGTCGTCACCACGTTCGACCCGAAGGCGCAGACCGCGGCGATCCAGGCCGTCGACGCCGAGCGGCCGAAGGAGCACGCCGACGGCGTACGGGTCGGCCTCGCGGCGGTCATCCCGGGCGATGGCGCCGTCGTCGCGATGTACGGCGGACCCGACGCCGTGCAGCAGCCGTTCAACGACGCCATCGACGCCTCCATCCAGGGCGGATCGACGGTGAAGCCGTTCACCCTCGCCGCCGCGCTGGAAAAGGGCATCTCGCTGGAGAGCCGCTACTCCGGCAACACGCTCACCGACCCGATCCTCGGCCCGCCGGTGCACAACCAGGCCGACAAGGAGTACGGCGAGGCCATCGACCTGGTCACCGCCACCGAGAACTCGATGAACACGGCGTTCGTCGACCTCGCCTTGGACATCGGGCCCGACGCCATCGTCGACGCCCAGCTGGCCGCCGGCCTGTCCTACGCGGCGGACGAGGAGGCGGACATGCGCCTGGACCCGCGCGTCACCATCGGCATCGGCCACGTCCGGCCCATCGACATGGCCGAGGCCTACGCCACACTCGCCGCGGGCGGCCGGCATGCCGACTGGTACACCGTCCGGTCGGTCACCGAGCCCGGCGGCAACGTCCCCTACCGCGTCGAGCCCGCGCCCGAGACCGTGCTCGATCCGGGCGTCGTCGCCGACACGACGTTCGCCCTCAGCCGGGTGGTCGAGAACGGCAGCGGCCGCGAGGCGCAGAACCTCGGCCGCCCTGCCGCGGGCAAGACCGGCACCCACGAGGACCTCACGGCGTGGTTCTCCGGCTACGTCCCGCAACTCTCCGCCAGCGTCGCGATCTTCCGCGGCGACGGCGAGACCGCCGGCACGGTCTCCCTCGACGGCGTCGACGGCATGGACACCTTCACCGGTGGTGCCTTCCCGGCCCGCATCTGGACCGCGTTCATGACCGGCGCGCTCGAGGGTATGGACGTCGAGGAGTTCCCCGAGCCCGCTGAGGTCGGCGAGGCGGTCAACCCGTCCCCGACGCCGACGCCCACCCCGACCGAGAGCCCGACCGAGGACGAGAACGGCGACAACGGCGGCGGCAACGGCAACGGCGACGGGAACGGTGACGGCGGCGGCGACGAGTCCGGCGACGGCGGTGGCGACGAGTCCGGCGACGGCGGCGGTGACGAGTCCGGCGACACCGGTGGTGACGAGTCCGGCGACACCGGTGGCGACGAGTCGGGCAGCGAGTGGTCCGGCGCCGACGGCGGTGGTGGCGACACCGGTGGCGATCCCACCGAGGAACCCACCGACGAACCGACGAGCGACGAGAACGGCAACGGCAACGCCAACGGCGGCGCCTGGGGTGACGCCGGCGGCGGCGACCGCTGACCGCGTGAGCCCCGGCCCTCGGCCACGGTGAGCGTTGACGCGACCGTGCCCGGTCCGACGACGGCTGACGGCTAGGCTGTCGACTCGTGTCCGTGACGCAGCAGGGCCGCGCGGGACCCGCCGCGCCCAGTCGTGAGGATCCCGTCGTCGCGGGCCTGAGCGAGGCGATCGGCGGGCCGTTCGGCCGCCGGGCGGCCGCGCCGCGGCGCTGGTGGGGCCCGGTCCGCATCGCGCTCCTGGTGGCGGTCGTCGTGCTGGCGCTCGGGCTGCTCGCCGACCAGCCGTGCCGCGCCGACGGCTGGGCCGACCGTGCGGACCGGTCGATGTGGACGTCCCTGTGCTACACCGACGTCGCGTTCCTGTACCGGGAGCGCGGCTTCGCCGACGGTCTGGTGGCCTACCGCGACAGCCTGCTGGAGTACCCGGTGCTGACCGGCGCGGTCATGCAGGCGACGGCGGTCGCGTCGGCCGCCCTGTACGACGCGTTCGGCGGTGGCGGCGGGCTCCCTCCGCAGATCGCGGAGAGCGTGATCTTCTTCGACCTCACCGCCGTGGTCATGGCGGTCGCCGCGCTCGGCGTGGTCGTCACGACGGCACGGACGGTGCCGCGCCGTCCATGGGACGGGCTGCTGGTGGCGGCCTCGCCGTTGCTGCTGCTCAGCGCCTACGTCAACTGGGACCTGCTGGCGGTGCTGGCGACGGCACTGGCGATGCTGGCGTGGTCGCGCGATCGGCCGGTGCTCGCCGGGGTGCTGATCGGGCTCGGCACCGCCACGAAGCTGTACCCGGTGCTGCTCCTCGGCGTGTTCGTGCTGGTGGCGCTGCGGTCGCCGGACCGGCGCGGTGCCCTGCGCGACGCCGCCGTGGCCGTCGCGGGCGCCGTCGTCGCGTGGTGCGCGGTGAACCTGCCGGTCGCGTGGTGGGCACCGACCGGCTGGCGCGAGTTCTTCACCTTCAACGCCGAACGCGCGGCCGACTTCGGCTCCACGTGGTTCGCGGTGGAGCTGCTGGCGCCCGGCCTGCTGCCCGCGTCCGTCGACGACCTCGTCATCGCGGCCGCGGCCGTGCTGCTGGTGCTCATCGCCGCGCTCGCGCTGACGGCACCCGTGCCACCCCGCCTCACGCAGCTCGCCTTCCTCGCCGTCGCCGCGTTCCTGCTGGTGAACAAGGTGTGGTCGCCGCAGTACTCGCTCTGGCTGCTGCCGCTGGCGGTGCTGGCCCGGCCCCGGGTCCGCGATCTGGCCGTCTGGCAGCTCGCCGAGGCGGCCTACTTCGTGCTCGTCTGGCGCTACCTGGCCACGCTCTACGACCCGGCGGCGCCACTGCTGTCGAACGACCAGTACGCGCTGGCCATCCTGCTGCGGATCGCAGGGCTGCTCTGGCTCGTTGTCATGGTCGTGCGCGACATCCGCCGACCCGAGGAGGACCCCGTCCGGCGGTTCCTGACGCCCGCGCCCGGTGCCGTCGCGCCCCGGCACCGTCGCCGGGAGGTGCCGGCATGACGGCGCGCACGCTGTCCGACCGGGTGCGGGCGGTCGACTACGACTCGCTGGGCATCTGGCTGGCCAGCCGGGTCTCGATGTGGGTGATCGCCGGAGCGACCGGCTGGATGTTCGTCGCCGAGGGCCAGGACGTCGTGCCCGCGCTGGACCGGTGGCACCAGTGGGACTTCTGGCACTACGCCGGCATCGCGATCCACGGCTACGGCGGCGAGCCCACCGGCGTGCCCAACGAGGCGTTCTTCCCGGGCTTCCCGGCGCTGCTGTGGCTCGGCGCCGAGCTGGGGCTGCGGCACGTCCTCGCCGGCCTGGTGGTGTCGCTGATCGCCGGCGCCGTCGCCGCCGTGGCGCTCGGCCGCATCGGCGAACTGGAGGGCGGCCAGCGCATCGGCCGCCTCACCGTCCTCGTGTGGGTGACGTCGCCGTCGGCGGTGTTCCTGGCCGCCCCGTACACCGAGTCGCTGTTCCTGGCGTGCGCGCTGCCCGCGTGGCTGGCGGCACGGCGACAGCACTGGCTGGCGGCCGGCGTGCTGACGGCGCTGTCGTGCACCGTGCGGGTCAGCGGCGTGTTCCTGGCGGCGGCCATCGCCGTCCAGTGGCTGACGACCCGCCGGGAGGCCGTCGAGCAGACCGGCCGGCCCTGGTGGTCCGGGCTGGGCTGGCTGTTCCTGCCCGCCCTGCCGCTGCTCGCGTGGTCGGCGTACCTGGAGTCCGAGACCGGCGACTGGCTCGCCTGGCTGAACGCGCAGGCCGAGGGCTGGGACCGCCACTTCACCTGGCCCTGGACGGCGTTCGACACCACCTGGCAGGCGGCGTTCGGCGGCACCCAGTCGCCCGGGTTCGCGTGGATGTTCCGCGCCGAGATCGTCGCCATGCTGGTCGGCGTCGTGCTGACGGCGGCACTGCTCTGGTGGCGTCGCTGGGGCGAGGCCACCTGGGTCGGCCTCCAGGTCATCGCCTTCGGCACGTCGACCTGGTTCTTCTCCGTGCCGCGGGCCACGCTGCTGTGGTGGCCCCTGTGGGTGACGATCGCCCTGCTGGCGGCCCGGCGGCGCTGGGTGCTGTGGGCGTACCTGGCGGTGTCGGTGCCGTTGATGTCAGTTTGGGCCGCCGCGTACCTGACCGGGCGCTGGGCCGGGTGAGCGCTCCGCGCTCTGCGGGCCGCCTGAGCGGCGGGGGATGCCGTCTCCGCCCGCCTCGCTCGTTCCTCGCTCGGACGCCCGAGCCTACTCCTGACGGCATCCCCGCCCACCGGCCTCGGTAGCTGACCGGCGCCGGCGCCGCCCGCGGGCTGTGTCGTCACCCGTGAAGGGGACTCCTCACTCGCCTGAGGACCGCACATCGTGCGTTCGGGTCCCCGGAACGGGTCCTGACGCGGGTGAGGCGTTGCCCGGGCGAGTGCCGACGACGCCGGACCTCCAGCGTCAACCATGGTCAAGAGCGAGTTGCTGTCGTTGGAGCAGCAGTAGGCCGTCCATGACGATGGTTCTCAACAGGTCGATCCAGTGCCTGGCTGCGCGGTAGGTCAGTCCCAGACCAGCTCGTCGAAGGTGGTCGTCGTGAAGCGGACTTCCACGTCGGCCTGGTCGCCGACGGCGGGTGGGGTCACGTCGTCGGGGAGCCAGATCATCGAGCACTGCATGTGGGGTGGTTCGGCGAACCAGCGTTGCTTGCCGGCGACGCGGAAGGGGGAGAGGGCCCGTCCGCCGGCCTCGAGGCCGCCGCGGGCCAGCGCCGTCGCCCGCTGCCGCAGCGTGCTCGCCGCCGTCGGGGCCTGCAGCGCGATGCCGTGCGCCGTCCCGCCCGCGACCACCACGACGGTGCCGTCGCGGCGGGCCCGGCGCTGCCGGTAGCCGTACCTCTCACCGCGCCTGACCCGGTGCACGTCGAGGACGGTCGTCTTGGGCGTCAGGCCGGAGCGGTCGCCGAGCCAGAGCGCCGTCGCGACGCGCAGCCGCACGTCCGCGGATGTCGCGCCGCCCACCGTCGCGGCCTGGGCGGCGGTGAGGTGGCTGACCCAGACCGTGCGGGCCGCCGCCGGCATGGCCTCGAACGCCTGCCGGGCCAGCGTCGTCGCCTCGGCCGTGTGGTCGCCGGCCAGCGGCAGGTGCAGCGCGAACCCCTCGAACCGCACGTCGTCGAGGAGCTTCGCCGTCTCGGCCAGCTCACCGGGGGCGATGCCGTGCCGCCGCATGCTGGTCAGGATCTCGACGACCACCCGCGGCCGGGCGGCTCCGGCGGCCAGCTGCCGCAGGTCCTCCAGCCGCGAGACGGTGTGCACGACGCGGTCGTCGCCGAGCGCGCCGGCCAGCCAGGGCCGCCACGGCGACAGCACCAGCGTGTCGCCGCCGAACGCGCCGGTGGCGGCGGAGACCTCCTCGTAGGTGCCGACGGCGAGCGTGGCCACCCCGAGCCGAGCCGCCTCGGCCGCCAGCACGGCGTTGCCGAAGCCGTAGCCGTTGCCCTTGGTGACGGGGACGACGGTGACGCCCGCGTCGCTCGCGTCCTGGACGTAGTGGCGCACCCGGCCACGCCACTGGCCGGCGGCGATGCGCAGAGTCAGGGACACCGTGGTCAGCTCCGGCGCTTCATGTACAGGTCGAAGGCGGAGTAGAGGACCCGCGAGATGGGCAGGTCCCACTCCCCGAGGTACTCGACCGCCTGCCCGCCGGTGCCCAGCTTGAAGCGGATGAGGCCTGCGTGGGGGTCGTCCTCGGACAGGGTGTCGGTGATGCCGCGCAGGTCGTAGACGGAACAGCCCTCGGAGAGCGCGTCCTGCATCATCCGCCACTGGATCGCGTTGGAGCCGCGCACGTCGCGCTTGGCCGTCGTCGAGGCGCCGTAGGAGTACCAGGCGTGCGTGCCGACGCGCGTCATCGTGGTGGCGGCGACGAGGTCGCCCTCGTGGTGCGCGAGGTAGAGCCGCAGCCGCTCCGGGGCTTCAGCAGTCATGGCCGCCCACATGCCCTCGAAGTAGGCGAGCGGCCGGGGCGTGAAGCCGTCGCGCTGGGCGGTCTCGGCGTAGACGCGGTGGAAGTCGGGCAGGTCGGCGGCGGTGCCGAGCGAGACGACGACGCCGGCCTTGTCGGCCTTCTTGATGTTGCGCCGCCACAGCTGGTTGAAGCCCTTGAGGACGTCGTCGGCGTCGCGGCCCTCGAGTGGCAGCTGGAACACGTGCCGCGGCTGGCCGGCGGCGAACCCGTCGGTGTCGGCGGGCGGGCGCCAGCCCAGCGCCGTCAGCTGCTCGGCCAGTGCGGTGCCGATGGCGGTGGTCTCGTCGGCCGGCACGTCGCGCAGCCGGGTGACGGCGGGGTCGGCCAGGGCGTTCTTGAGGGTGGCGTTGTCCCAGCGGCGGGTCACCACCGGGGGCCCCATGCGCAGGCCGAACGCGCCCTGCGACTTGACGTGCTCGGCCAGCGGGGCGAGCCAGCGGTGCAGGTCGCCGGCGGCCGCGGCGCCGTCCCAGTCGATGCTCGGACCCTCGGGGACGTAGGCGAGGTAGCGGCGGATGCGCGGCGCCTTGCGGTACAGCACCAGCGCCGCGCCGACCAGCTTGTCGCCGTCGAACCAGCCGACGGAGCGGGACCGCCAGTCACGCTTGACCACGCCCCACGCCGGCGTCTGGAGGAAGCTGACCGAAGGCCGCTCGGCGATCGCGGCGAGATGCTGCTCGCTCGTGATCTCTCGGACGGCGAGGGCGGGGGAGCGTGTCACGGGGCGAGGGTACCCGCTTCCGGTGCGGACCCGAGAACGATCACGAACGTCCGGGAGTGTCCGGTTGGGCCGGCCGAGTGAACTCCGCGTCGATCTCCAGCACCACCGTCTTGCCGATCAGCACGCCGCCAGTCTCGAGCGCCCGGTTCCACGTGAGCCCCCAGGACTCGCGGTCGATCTCGGTGCGCGCGCTCAGGCCGACGACCTGGGCGCCCCACGGGTCGAAGCCGACGCCGTCGAAGCTGGCCCGGAACTCCACCGGCCGGGTGGCGCCGCGGATGGTGAGGTCGCCGGCCAGCACGAACTCGTTGCCCTCGACGTGCGCGATGCGCGTGGACCGGAACGTCAGCTCGGGATGGTGCGCGACGTCGAAGAAGTCGGGCGACCGCAGTCGCTCGTCCCGGTCGTCCTCGCCCGTGGCCAGGCTGGCCGTCCCGACGACGACCTCGACGTGCGACGCCGTCGGGTCCTCGCCGACCGTCAGGGTCGCGCGGACGTCGCCGAACCGGCCCTTGATCTGCGTGACCATGAGATACCGGACGGCGAAGGTGACGTCGGCGTGCGCGGGGTCGAGCGTGAAGACGCCGGCGGCCGGCACCGTGAGCCCGTTCCACGGGTGCACGTTGCGGGCGGTGTTCGCCTCGGCCATGGCCTGCCCTTTCTCTGGCGATCGTGCGTCAACGTCCAATATTTTGCGTTGTCAACCATTGTTAGCATCAGGTTCTATGGCGACGAAGCGAATCATCGACGACGACCGGCTCACCGCCGTCGGGCTGCTCGTCGAGGTGCACCGGGGGCTGACGCAGAAGTTCGCCGCCCGCCTGGCCCGGCACGGCCTGTCCGAGAACGAGCTCGAGATCATGCTGCGCCTGGGCCGCACGCCCAACTGCCAGCTGCGCATGAGCGACCTCGCTGCCCAGACCAGCCTGACCACCAGCGGGGTGACCCGCGTGGTCGACCGCCTGGAGCGGGCCGGCCTGGTGGAGCGGGCCAGCTGCGACACCGACCGCCGCGGCACCTGGGCCGTCCTCACCGAGGCCGGCCTCGACCGCGTGACGGCCGCGGTCGCCGACCACATCGAGGACGTCGACCGCTGGTACACCGGCCTGCTGACGCCGGAGCAGCTGACGGCGCTGACCGAGGCGCTGCGCATCGTGCGCGACACCGTCCGGCCGGAGGCGGTCGCCGGCGTGATGGAGGCGGAGCGGGCCCGGCCGCGGCGGCACGTGGGCGTCTGACCGGCTGGGCCATGCCGGGCTGCTCTGCTCTGCTGCCGGTCCGGCCGGTGTCGGGGATGCCGGCCCCGCCCGCCTCGCTCGTTCCTCGCTCGGACGCCCGAGCCTACCCCTGCCGGCATCCCCGACACCGGCCTGGCTGACCTGTCGGCCCGCGGTCCGCGGGAGTCGCCGCCCACCGCCGCTAGGGGGCGTTGACGTGGTCGAGGAGGTAGGCGACGTCGGCGTCCTGGCCCTCGGCGGGCGTCTCGACGATGGCGTCGGTGCCGGCCGCCTCGATGACCGCGACGATGGCCTCGCCGCCGATGGCGCCGGTGCCGATGGTGGCGTGCCGGTCGGCGCCGGAGTCGAACGGGTCGCGGCTGTCGTTGGCGTGCACGAGGTCGATGCGACCGGTGATGGCCCGCGTCTTCTCCACCATGTCCTCCGGCGCGATGCCGGCCGAGAACGCGTGACAGGTGTCGAGACAGAAGCCGAAGCCGAACTCGCCGACGGCGTCCCAGAGCGCGGCCAGCCGGTCCAGCTTGCGGGCCATGGCGTAGTCGCCGCCCGCGGTGTTCTCGATGAACACCGGCACCTTCGCGTCGAGCCGCTCGGCCGCCTTGCGCCAGTTGTCGACGCCCACCTGCGGGTCGTCGCCCTTGAGCACGTGGCCGCCGTGCACCACGAGGCCCGCCGCGCCCACCTGCGCCGCGACGTCGACGTGCTGCTGCAGGATCTTGCGGCTGGGGATGCGGATGCGGTTGTTCGTGGTGGCGACGTTGACGACGTACGGCGCGTGCACGTAGATGGTCAGCCCGGCCGCCTCGGCGTCGGCCTTCAGCGCCTCGGCCCCTCCGGGGTAGGCCAGCTTGGGCGCCTTCCAGTCCTGCGGGTCGCCGAGGAAGATCTGCACCGCGCCGGCCCCGGTGGACTTGGACACGGCGATCGGGTCGCCTTGCTTGACGTGGGCTCCGATGCGCTGTTCGGCCATGTCGACAGACGCTACCGCGCGGGTCCGACGAAGTGGGGCGGTCCCAGCGTGTGGGCCCAAGGTGCGGGTCCGCGTGCGTGCCGGAGCCGGGGGATGCCAGCCCCGCCCGCCTCGCTCGTTCCTCGCTCGGACGCCCGAGCCTACCCCTGCTGGCATCCCCCGGCCCCCGCACGCTGTCGCGGTCCGCTCGGGGCCCACGGCCGGTGCCGCCGTAGGCTCTCTCGCGATGAGCGACGAGTCGAGCTGGCGGGAGCAGCGGGGGGACGTGGTGCGGGCGCAGGCCGAGGCGCTCGCGCGCAAGCAGGCGGCCGAGACCGAGCGGGCGAAGGCGCTCGTCGCCGAGTTCGTCGCCGCCATGACGGCGGCCGGTATGCCCGCCCACCCGCTCTGGGCGCGGGCCGCCGAGGGCGCCGTCCGGTACAAGACGGGGCTGCGCGGCTGGTACGTCCGCCGCAACCGGGCCATGGCGGTGGGCGAGGACGGCGCCTTCTACCTGCTGGACGTGCCGCGGTCGCTGCGGTCCCGGCTGCTCGGCGTGCGCATCGCGCCGTCGGACCCGCCGCTGCACGTGGGTGTCGGCGCCCGTGACGGCGAGTCGATGCCGCTGGACCGGCTGCTGCGCCAGCGGCTGGAGGCCGGGACCGATTTCTGACGGTTACGGAACCACTGGTCAGGCCCTGTGGACAACGGAATCGGCGTTTCGGCTCAACGCTGGTAACCTTGCCAGCGGCCTGGTCGTGCACGGACCTGTGTGCATCCGACCGGGCCATCGACGTTCAGCCCTCCTGCCACGGAGAGACCGTGGCCGCGAAGACCACAGGAGGTGATCCGGCATGCGTCGTTATGAGGTCATGGTCATCCTGGACCCCGAGTCCGAGGAGCGCACCGTTGCCCCCAGCCTCGAGCAGTACCTCGGGGTCGTACGTGAGGCCGGTGGCTCGGTCGAGAAGATCGACATCTGGGGCCGCCGCAAGCTCTCGTACGAGATCGGCAAGAAGAGCGAGGGCATCTACGCGGTGCTCGACGTCACGTGCGAGGCCGACACGGTGGCAGAGCTCGACCGCCAGCTCGGACTGTCCGAGTCGGTACTGCGGACCAAGGTCGTTCGGCCGGAAGCCCACTGAGAGGGATCCCCAATGGCAGGCGAGACCGTCATCACGGTCGTCGGCAACTTGACCGACGACCCTGAGCTGCGCTTCACGCCCAGCGGCGCCGCGGTCGCGAACTTCCGCGTCGCGTCCACGCCGCGCACGTTCAACCGGCAGACCAGCACGTGGGAGGACGGCGACCCGCTGTTCCTGTCGTGCTCGGTGTGGCGGCAGGCGGCCGAGAACGCCGCCGAGTCGCTGCAGCGCGGTATGCGCGTCGTGGTGACCGGCCGGCTCAAGCAGCGCTCGTACGAGACCCGCGAGGGCGAGAAGCGTACGGTCATCGAGCTCGACGTCGACGAGATCGGCCCGAGCCTGCGCTACGCCACGGCCAAGGTCACCCGGACCCAGCGGTCCGGTGGTGGCGGCGGCTTCGGCGGCGGCGCTCCTGCTGGTGGCAACGATCCGTGGGCCACCCCGTCCGGCGGCGGTGCGCCGCAGGGCGGCGGCAACGACCCCTGGGGTGCTCCGGCCGGTCCGCCGGCCGACGAGCCCCCGTTCTGAGCACCACGTCATCAGCGTTCCGGGGCGGCTCTGGAGGCCGCCCCGCTCGGAACGCGCCCGTCAACCCATCCCGGTCAGCCGCGGCCAGCGAGGCGACCGGGCTCCCCGAAGGAGGAGCACCACGATGGCAAAGCCCCCGCTGCGCAAGCCGAAGAAGAAGGTTTGCGCCTTCTGCAAGGACAAGGTCGACTACGTCGACTACAAGGACACCTCGCTGCTGCGCAAGTACATCTCCGACCGCGGCAAGATCCGCGCGCGTCGCGTCACCGGCAACTGCACCCGCCACCAGCGCGACGTCGCCACCGCGATCAAGAACGCTCGCGAGATGGCGCTGCTGCCGTACACCTCGACGGCTCGCTGAGAACGGGAGAGGACGCCATGAAGCTGATTCTCACCCAGGAAGTGCCGGGGCTCGGTGCCGCCGGTGACGTCGTCGAGGTCAAGGACGGCTACGGCCGCAACTACCTCGTGCCGCGTGGCTTCGCGATCGCGTGGACCAAGGGTGGGCAGAAGGAGATCGACTCCATCCGCCGCGCCCGTTCGGCCCGCGAGTTCGCCGACCTCGACTCCGCTCGTGCGGTCAAGGCGCAGCTCGAGGGCACGGCCGTCAAGCTGGCCGCCAAGGCCGGCGACTCCGGCCGGCTGTTCGGCGCCGTCACCTCGGCCGACATCGCGACCGCGGTCACCGCGTCCGGTGGCCCGGCCATCGACAAGCGCCGCATCGAGGTGGGCGCCCCGATCAAGACGGTCGGCACCCACCGCGTGACGGTGCGCCTGCACCCCGAGGTCGCGGCAGACGTCGCCCTCGAGGTCGTCCCGGCCTGACCCCTCAGACGACAGGCCCGCGCGCCAGCATCCCGCTGGCCCGCGGGCCTTCGTGTTTCTCCGGCAGGTCGTCGACGAGGAACCTTCCCCGTATCTGGGTACGTTCACTGCACGACCCCACGGACGACGGAGCCCCATGCTCGACCGAGACCCGCGCAGCACGCGAACGCGCATCCAGAACGTCGCGCTGGAGCTGTTCGCCGAGCAGGGCTACGACAAGACGTCGCTGCGCGAGCTCTCCGAGCGTCTCGGCATGACGAAGGCCTCGCTCTACTACTACTTCAAGAGCAAGGACGACATCGTCCAGAGCCTGGTCGACGACCTGCTGACGGCCGTCGACGAGGTGGTCGACTGGGCCCGTGGCCGGGAGCCCACTGCCGAGAACCGGCGTGAGCTGATCGAACGGTACGCCAAGGCGATCCGCGGCCAGGGCACGCCGCTGCTGCGCTTCCTCATGGAGAACCAGCCGGCGCTGCGCGTGCACGAGTGCGGCAGCGCGCTGCGCGAACGCATGCGGGTGCTGGTCGACTTCGTCGTCGATCCCGGCGATCCGCTGCCGGTGCAGCTGTGCGGCCGCATGGCGTTCTTCGCGCTGCACGGCGCGCCGATGATCATGAGCGACGTGGAGGCGACCTCGGAGGAGATCTTCGACGCCGCGTGCGTGGTGGCGCTGTCGATGGTCCCCGACGGCCTCGGAGAGCCCTGACGCGACCTGCGACAATCGGGGGTGTGGGGCCAATCCTGCGCATCGTCGCGCCGCTCGCCGCGCGCCGGCTGGTCCGCCGGGGTGTGCACCTGCTGCTCGGCGGGGTCATCCTGCTCCCGTACGTGCTCCTGGTCATCGGCTTCGTGCAGTTGTTCACCGAGCCGGGCACTCCGTACGTGCCGGCCGCCGTGCTGGCGGCTGTCACGTTCGTCATCGGGACGGTGCCGCCATTCCTGCCGGCGATGCGGGCGCTGGAGATCACCGCGACCCGCGGCCTGCTCGACGTCGACCTGCCCGACCCGGCCGCCGACCCGCCGTGGGAGAGCCGGCTGTTCGGTGCCGGGTGGTACGTCCTGCACCTGCTCAGCGGCGGTGTGGCGGTCACGGCCATCCTGTTCGCCGCGCCGACCTCGGTGCTGCTGGTGGTGCGGGGCCTCGGCGCCGACGACGGCGGCGACATGGCCGGGCTGTCGCTGCTCGACGGCGTCACCGGCGGGTGGGCGGTGCTGCTCGGGCTCGCGCTGGTCGTGGCGACGGCGTACCTCGTGGCCGGGCTGGGCGCGCTGCTGGCGTGGTTCGCGCCGCTGCTGCTGGGTCCGTCGCCGGCCGAGCTGCGCCTGGCCATGGAGGCGCAGGCCCAGGAGTTCGCCGAGCGCAACCGGCTGGCCCGCGAGCTGCACGACTCGGTCGGCCATGCCCTGACGGTGACGACGCTGCAGGCGGCCGCCGCGCGCCGGGTGCTCGACTCCGATCCGGAGTTCGCCCGCCGCGCGCTGCTCGCCGTCGAGGAGGCGGGCCGGGCCGCCATGGAGGACCTCGACCACGTGCTCGGCGTGCTCCGCGCGGGCGGAGCGGCGCCCGACTCCGGCGCCTCGCCGCAGCGCACGCTCGCCGACCTGCCCCGGCTGATCGACGACACCCGCACCACTGGCATGGACCTGGAGGCGACGGTCGACGGCGATCTCGCGGCCGTGCCCCCGGCGCTGTCGCGCGAGGCCTACCGGATCGTGCAGGAGGGCCTGACGAACGCGGCGCGGCATGCGGCGCACGTGCCGGTCCGGCTCCGGGTCGCCGCCACGGCGGAGGGCCTGGACATCGACGTGTCCAACCCGTTGCCCGACGGCGCGGCGGCCGGTGGTGCGTCCGGCCGGGCGAACGGTGGCCGCGGCCTGCGCGGCATGCGGGAGCGGGTGCGGTTGCTGCGCGGCGAGCTGTCCGCGCAGGCGGCGGACGGGGTGTGGCGGGTGCGGGTGCACCTGCCGGGACGCGCTGGGGAGGGCCGGTGACGGACGTCATCACGGTGTTGCTGGTCGACGACGAGCCGCTGGTGAGAGCGGGGCTGCGGGCGATCATCGACGCCGAGCCCGACCTGCGCGTCGTCGACGAGGCGGCCGACGGTGCGGAGGTCGGGCCGCTGGTGAGCCGGTCCCGCCCGGACGTCGTGCTGATGGACGTGCGCATGCCCGCCGTCGACGGCATCCAGGCCACCCGGCTGCTCAGCCGTCGCGACGACCCGCCGCGCATCCTCGTCGTCACCACCTTCGAGAACGACGACTACGTGTACGAGGCGCTGCGGGCCGGCGCCCACGGGTTCCTGCTCAAGAGGGCGCGGCCGGAGCAGATCGTGCAGGCGGTCCGGACGGTTGCGCGGGGCGACTCGCTGCTGTTCCCGGCCGCCATCCGCAGCCTCGCCGCGTCACACGGCACGAACGGCGGCGACGCCCTGGCCGGCGCCGGGCTGAGCGAGCGCGAGGCCGAGGTGCTGCGGCTGATGGCGGCCGGCCTGTCCAACGCCGAGATCGCCGCCGAGCTCGTCGTCGGCGTCGAGACCGTGAAGACCCACGTCGGCAACGTGCTCACCAAGCTCGGCGTCCGCGACCGCACCCAGGCCGTCATCGCCGCCTACGAGTCCGGCTTCATCAGCCCCCGCTGAATCCCGTCCGGGCCGACCTCCACCCCCCACCCAGAAGTTGATCTTGGAGTAAGGCCGCCATCTATCGGACATTTCACCCAGCATTGGCGGCTTTACTCCAAGATCAACGTGGTTTGAGCGTCTGGTCCCTCGGGAGGGGGAGGCGGTTCACCGGACGGCGGGAGGCGGGAGCGGGGCCGCGCGGGCGATCGTCGGGGTATGACACACACGACCCTGACTCCTTCCGCGACGGTCCCGGTGCGCGGCGGCGTCCTGCGGCGATGGCCGCGGTGGGCGCCGTGGGCGGCGACACTGTGGGCGCTCGGATACGGGTTGACGGCGTTGGGCTGGACGCTGACCGGCGCCGGCTACCCCATGGGGCCGGCCGATCCCGAAGGGGACATGTCGCTGCTCGGCAGCGTGCCGGCCGACGTGGGCGCGCCGCTGTTCGCCGCGGTCGCGCTGGCCGCCGCGGGCACGGGCGCCGTCATGGCGCGGTACCGGCCCGGCGTGGCCGTGCCGCGCTGGTGGCGCCGGTTCGCGGTCGGGTTCGGCGGGTCGCTGGCGGTGGCCCTGCTGGTGGTCGTGCCCGACACCCGCATCCTGGCCGTCGTCGGCTACCTGCCGATGATCCTGCTCAAGGCCCCGTTCGATGCGGAGATCCGCGCGCAGGTCGGCGACGCGCTCGGCGTCGAGCACCTGCACCAGGTGGTCGCGCTGGCCGGCGGGTTCCTGTGGGCGGCGGCGACCGTCGTCTACGCCCGTCGCACGGCAGGCAGCTGCGTACGATGCGGCCGCCCGGATCGGTCGGCGGCGGTCGCGACGGTCCTGCGCTGGGCCCGGCCGGCGGTCTACGTGGCGGCGGCCATCCCGGCCCTGTACGCCGTCACCCGGTGGATCTGGGTGGCCGGCATCCCGCTGGGCATCGACGAGGAGCTCCACGCCGAGGGCATGGCCGACGGCTCGCTCTGGTCCGGCGCCTGGCTGGCCTCGTTCGCACTGGTCGGGACGGTGTTGACGCTCGGCCTGGTGCAACGCTGGGGCGAGGTGTTCCCGCGCTGGGTCCCGGTGCTCCGCGGCCGCCGGGTGCCGGTCGGGCTGGCGGTGGCCCCGGCGTCGGTGGTCGCGGCCCTGGTGACCTCGGGCGGGCTGGGCCTGATCAAGGCCGGGATCGCCGACAGCACGTTCACCTCGGACGACTGGGCCGCCGTCGGACCGGCGCTGCTCTGGCCGCTGTGGGGCGTCGCGCTCGCCGTCGCGACCCTGGCGTACTGGCTGCGCCGCCGCGGTACCTGCGCCGACTGCGGGCTGAGTGAAGCGGCCTAGAGTGGCGTCATGCTCATCGCGTTCTCCGTCGCACCGTCCGGCACCGGCGACTCCGTGTCCGAGGCGGTCGCCGACGCCGTCGCCGTCGTCCGCGAGTCGGGGCTGCCGAACAGCACCGACTCGATGTTCACCACCATCGAGGGCGAGTGGGACGAGTGCATGGACGTCGTCAAGCGCGCCTGCGAGGCGGTTGGCCGGCACGGCAATCGGGTCAGCCTGGTGCTCAAGGCCGACATCCGGCCCGGCCACACCGGCGAGCTCACCGGCAAGGTCGAGCGCCTCGAGGCCGCGCTGGCCCGCAAGCGCGACCAGTAGCCGGTCAGCCGCGCCGGAAGATCTGCGCCAGCACCCGCAGCGCGAGGATCGCGCTGATCACCAGCATGTTGTAGCCGATCAGCTGGTACAGGCCGACGGACTCGGTGAGTTGCGGCCCGCCGTCGGTGCCGATCAGCAGCACCGCCATGATGCCGGTGGTCGCGGCCAGGAACGTCAGCAGCACCTCGTGCAGCATCGTGGTCAGCACGGCGCGGTCCCGCTCGTCGGCCAGCAGCCTGATGTTGAGGCCCAGCCGCCCGTGCTCGGCGGCGCTGGCGATGCGCTCGACGCGGCGCGGCAGCCGGCGCAGGATCGGCAGCAGCGCGGCCAGCTCGTCGGTGAGCGCCTGCTTGAGGTGCTCCGGACCGTACTGCTCCTCGACGTAGCCGCTGGCCAGCGCGCGGGCGCCGCCGATCAGGTCGAACCGGGGCGTGAGCCGGGTCAGCGTGCCCTCGGCCGTCGCCAGCGCCCGGAAGACCGCGGCGATCTCCGGAGGGATGGCCAGCCCGTGGTCGGCGACCACCCGGAACAGGTCACCGAACATGCGCACGCCGGTGCTGGGCGCACCGGATGTGTGCTTGGCCATGAACCGGCCGATGTCGCGCTCCAGCCCCTGCTGGTCGATCTCGTCCGGCCGCGGCACCAGCTCGAGCAGGGCGTCGCTGACGGCGAGCGGGTCGCCGCGGTCGACGCCGACGAGCAGCCGCTGCAGCGCGTCGCGCAGGGCGCCGTCCAGCCGGCCGACGGAGCCGAAGTCGAGCAGGCCGAGCCGGCCGTCGTCGAGCAGGAAGATGTTCCCGCCGTGCGGGTCGGCGTGGAAGATGCCGTCGAGGATGATCTGCCGCAGCAGGCAGTCCAGCAGGGTCGTGGCCAGCGCCTCGCGGTCCAGGCCGCGCTGCCGGATGACGGCGTCGGCGCGGTTGAGCGGCGTGCCCTGCAGCCGGTCCATCACCAGCACCCGCTCGGTGCACAGCGCGAGGTGCGGCTCCGGGAGGACGACGTCGGGCTGCCGGCTCGGCGCCGTCGCGACGGCGGTGATGTTCTCCGCCTCGATGCGGTAGTCCAGCTCCTCGAGGATCGCCTCGGCGAGGCCGGCGGCCAGCGGGCGGACGCCCATCCGGCGGCCCCAGCGGGTGCCGGACTCCAGCCGGGCGGCCAGCCGTGCGGCGATGTCGAGGTCGCGTTCGACCACCGGCCGGATGCCGGGCCGCTGCACCTTGACCACCACCTCGGCGCCGCTGTGCAGCCGGGCGAGGTGCACCTGCCCGACGGACGCCGCCGCCAGCGGCTCGCGGTCGAACTCGGCGAAGACGTCCTCGACGGGGGCGTTCAGCTCGGCCACCAGCACCCGTTCGACGTCGGGCCATGGGACCGGCGTGGCGTCGTCCTGCAGCCGGGCCAGCTCGTCGGCCACCTCGGCCGGCAGCACGTCGCGGCGCGTGGCCAGGATCTGGCCGAGCTTGACGAACGTGACGCCGCCGGCGTTGAGCGTGGTCGTGAGTGCGCGGCCCAGCTGCGCCCGGCCCGACGGCGCGTCCAGCGTGCGGTCGCGGGTGCCCCGCAGGTACGACCCGAGGCCGTGCCGCATCGCGATGCCCACGATCTGCCAGTACCGCCGCGCCCGCCGCAGCCGGCCGAGCAGCCCGCGCCCCCACACCAGCGCCGGCGGCAGCGACCCCATCGGCACGAACGCCTCGATGATCACCAGCAGCACCATGGACGCGAGGATCGTCAGCACGCCGGCCAGCAGTGCGAACCAGAACGCGACCGGCCCCTCGCTCTGGTCGGCCAACCCGCGCGGCGACAGCGTGAACTGGTCGAGCAGCGCGAACATGATCAGCGGACCGACGAACAGCGCGAACCCGCCGGTCAGCAGCAGCCGGAACAGCCCCAGCCGGACGCCGAGCAGCCGTTGCGCGATCAGGCCGAAGACCAGCGCGGTCAGGACCGAGAAGGTCGCGACGATCGGGAACGTGAGTACATCCATCGCCGCAAGTCTCGCAGGCGAACTCCGAGCGCCCCGGCAACCCGCCTCAGACGACGCCGTACAGCCGCTGCGTCCACTGGGTCACGCCGACGCCGTTGGCGTCGGTGAGCTCCACCTTGAACGAGACGTGCCCGCCGGCGGCCGACCGGTTGTCGACCGTCGCGACGACGGTGTCGCCGTCGAGCGTCGCGGGCACCTCCGTCCACGTCTGGCCGTCGTCGTAGGAGACCCAGGCCGTGGCCGCGGTGAGCCCGCCCGGCGAGTACGACGGCGTCGCCTCGACGCCGACCTCGACGCGGTAGCTCTCCACGGCCGCCGCCCGGTTCTGCGCGTCGACGTCGACGTCGTAGGACGGGAACAGCAGCGGCAGCGCGCCGCCGTCGTCCTGCGCCGACGAGGTGAACCGCCAGCTGGTCTGGGTGAACAGCGGCGACGTCCAGGTCGAGAAGCTGCGGTCGAACCGGACGAGGTCGTAGACCAGCTCGAACTCGGTGGCGGCGGCCGGCACGTCCCACTGGCCTTGGCCGTAGAAGCCCCACCGGCCCAGCGACTGACCGGCGGCGAACAGCTCCATGCTGCCGAGGTCGTTGAGGCCGTTCCACGCGAAGTGGCCGGGCTGACTGTCGGCCCAGGCCGGGAGGTTCGTCCAGATGACGTTGCCGGCCCGCCCGGACGGGTCGTACGGCCCCTGAGCGCCGGCCGGGACCGCGGGCCGCAGCCCGGCGCCGTACCAGGTCTCCGCGGTGCGGCTGCCCGGCTCCAGCGGCCGGGTCGCCGACGACATCGGCGTGCCCCAGAACCACTGCGTGCCGTCGGGGTGGACGACCGTCTGGCGGACCGGCACGTCGGCGGTCACGTACGCCGTCCGCGTGCCGGGCGCCGGGAAGTGCACGACGTCGCCGAGCGGGACGTAGGCCTCCCGCTGCGCGCTGTACGCGTCGACGTACTGCGTGTACCGGTCGGCGGCGCCGGGCGTGTGGTACGTCGAGTCGATGCGGGCCAGCCGGTCCCGCTCGACCCGGTGGTTGACGTCGCGTGTCGTGATCGTGCCGGTGTGCGGGTAGACGAGGTGGTAGTCGGCCGGCTCCGTGGCGCCGTCGGGCGTCGTGTAGAGCCACGACTCGGTGACGTCGAAGGCGCCGCGGCTGACGTCGGCCATGCGGCCCAGGTACAGCGTCCGCAGACTGTCGCGGAAGTACCGGGTGTTGGAGAGGATCCAGTTGTCGGCGATGCGGGCGTACGACACGCTGCCGCTGTGCAGCCGCAGCGGTTCGTCGGTGCGGACCCGGACCGGCACCGCGCGGCGGGCGTCGAGCGTGACGGTGCGGTCGCGCACCAAGCGGAGCTCCGGTTCGGCCAGGAACGCCGCCTCGGTGACCTGGAACGTCTCGGGGTCCGTCGTGGCGACGGTGGCGGCGATCGAGTACGTCCCGGCGCGCAGCCGCAGCGTGACGTCGGCGCCGTCGAGGCCGATGCGCTGCGCCGCGATGCTGTCCAGGTCGAACACGTCCAGCGTGCTGATGTCGCCGGCCGGAGCGCCGTCGCGGCCGAGCACCCGGAACGTGACGTCGACGTGCTGCGGCTCGGCGTACGCGCCGATCGGGGTGACGACGGTCGCGTCGCCGGCCCTCGCGACCAGCCGGAGGCTGACGGCGCCGTAGTGCCCGTAGTCGAGGACGGACGGGTCGAACGTGACGGGCAGCGCGGCGGTGCCGCCGGCCGGGACGGTCAGCGTCGTCGCGCCGAGGCCGGTCGCCTCCGCCGGCAGCTCGGCGCCGTTCTCGCCCCGGGCGTCCAGCGTGAACGTCAGCGTGGCGTCGGCGGTGCCGGTGTTCGTGTAGACGACGTCGGTGGTGACGGCCTCGGACGGGTCGTGCGGCCAGGCCAGCGTGCCGAGGTCGACGGTACCCGGCCCGCTGAGGCGGGCGGTCGCGGCCGCGGCGACGTCGAGGATGCCGGCGCCCTGCTCGTAGACGTCGACGTCGCCGGCGGCGCGCACCGAGCTCTGCAGCGCGGCCTTGACCTGCTCGCCCGTCCAGTCCGGGTGCGCCTGCCGGACGACCGCGGCGGCCCCGGCGACATGCGGCGTGGCCATCGAGGTGCCGTTCAGGTCCGTGTACGCGGCGTCGCCGCGGCCCCCGGCGCGGGCGGCGGTGACGTCCACGCCCGGCGCGGCGATGTCCGGCTTGACGGCGTGCGTCACCGGCACCGGGCCGCGGCCGGAGAAGCTCGCCGTCGCGTCGGTGAGGTCGACGGCGGCGACGGTGAGCGCGCTGGCGGCGCAGCCGGGGCTGGTGACGGTCTCGGCGGGTCCGCCGAGGTTGCCGGCGGCGATGACGAACAGCGTGTCCGACGCCGCCGACAGCGCGTCGACCGCCTGCGCCATCGGGTCGTCGCAGGCGCCCAGCTCGGTGTTGCCGAGGCTCATGTTGACGACGTCGGCGCCTTGGGCCACGGCCCACTCCATGCCGGCGATGATCCACGACAGCTCGCCGAAGCCGTCGTCGCCGAGCACCTTGCCGACCAGCAGGTCCGCGCCCGGCGCGACGCCGCGGTGGCTTCCGCCGGACGCGGCGCCGGAGCCGAGCACCGTCGACGCGACGTGGGTGCCGTGGCCGTCGTGGTCGGTGACGTCGGGGCTGGTGGTGAAGTTCTCGGCGGCGACGACGGCGTCGGCGAGGTCGGGGTGCTCGGCGTCGATGCCGGTGTCGAGGACGGCGACCGTGCTGCCGGTGCCGTCGAACCCGGCCGCCCAGGCCTCCGGCGCGCCGACGTACGGGACGCTCTCGTCCAGCACCGGCGCGACGCGGGCGTCCAGCCAGATCTTGTCGACCTGGCGGCCGAACGTCGTCCGCTGTGGCGCCACGGCGTTCCAGATAGCCTCGGTGGCGGCCTTGTCGGCGTCGACGACGTCGGCGCCGATCGACGGCAGGCCGGCGGTCCGCTCGGTGCCGGTGGGGAGGGCGGCGCCGCGGGAGGATGCGGCGCCGCCGGCATAGGTGACGATCAGCGGGATGCTGCCGGTCGAGGCGTCGTCCAGGCCCTGTTCGACCAGCCCGGTGACGTTGAACAGCTGCCGGTCGACGCGGTCTGCCGCCAGCGCCTCCTCTGCCGACGCCGGGATGACGTAGACATCGTCGCCTTCGGTGCGCACGTCGTAGCCGCCGGGGTCGTCGGACTGCACCCGCACCGCCGGCGTCCCGCCCCACCCGTACGTGAGCACGGCGACGTCGCCGGTGATCAGCGTGACGGTGCGGACGCCGCCGGCCTCGACGCCGTCGGGGATCTGCGGCAGCGGCGTCACGGGAGTGTCGTCCGCCGGCGCGGCGGCCTGGCCGGTGAGCGGCAGCGCGGCCAGCGCGAACGTCAGGGCGACGGCGGTGCGGCGGAGGGCAGGCACGGTACGGCCCCGCTTTCGTGAGGAGACAGACCATTCGTAAATCTGCCACGATCCAGGACAATGCACCGTGACGCGAATGCGTCATGACCGGTATCCGCCAGCGACGACACACGAGCAGAGGAGGCATCGTGTTCGATGTGCTGGGGTTGGGTGAGGCGGAGGAGTCCGCCTATCGCGCGCTGGTCGAGGTGCCGTCCGCCGACGTCGCCGCGCTGGCCGCACGCCTGGGCGTCCGGCCCGGCGAGGCGGCGACGGCGCTGGCGTCTTTGGAGCGCCGCGGACTCGCCGCCCGGTCCAGCGCCAGCCCCGAGCACTACGTGGCCTCGCCGCCGTCCGTCGCGCTGGCCGCCCTCGTCGTCGACCGGCAGGAGGAGCTGCGCCGCGCGGAGGTCGAGATCGCCGCGCTGACGGAGGCGTACCGGCGCACCGAGTCCGACCGCAGCGTCGGCGACGTGGTCGACGTCGTCTACGGCGCGCAGGCGGTGGCGCAGCGGTTCATGCAACTGCAGGCCTCGGCCCGGTCCGAGGTGCTCGGGTTGACGAAGGCCGAGGTCATCGCGATCTCCGGCGAGGAGAACACCGCCGAGGAGGCCGCCGTGGAGCGGGGCGTCCGCTTCCGCGTCGTCCTCGAGCGGGCGGCGTTCGACCGCCCCGGCTTCGCGGCCGCCGCCGAGGCCGCCCTCGCCGACGGCGAGGAGGTGCGCGTCGCGCCGGAGGTGCCGATCCGGCTGCTGGTGGTCGACCGCCAGATCGCCCTGGTGCCGCTGGTGTCCGGCGAGTCACGGGCGGTCGGTGCGCTGCTGGTCCACCAGAGCGGGCTGCTGGATGCGCTGATGGCGCTGTTCGAGAAGGTGTGGGACGAGGCGGTGCCGCTGGTGCTCGGCACCGGCGGCGCGCTGGCCGAGCGGCCGCCGTCGGGGCTCACCGCGCTCGACGCCCGGATCTTCGGGCTCCTACTGGCCGGGCTGACCGACCAGGCCATCGCGAACCTGCTGGACATGTCGCTGCGGACGGTGCAGCGGCGGGTGCGCGCGCTCATGGACGTCGCCGGTGCCGACACCCGGCTGCAGCTGGGCTTCCAGGCCGCCAAGCGGGGCTGGGCCTGACCCCTCGTGACGTGGGGCTCCCCGTCCCCCTGCTGCCCCATTCTCTTGCCGCGACCGGGCGCGTCAAGCGGACCAACTTGGCGCTTCGCGCGGCGGGGACCGCTTGACTCGCCCGTTCGCGGCCAAGAACGGGCAGCTATCAGGGGGACGGGGAGGATGTGGGCACGCCTCACGCTTGTCGTGCCCGTTTCGCGTGCTTTGTCGGGTCGTGGACGGCGATGATCATCGGCGATCGCCTACATCACGAGGATTCCGTGAGCTTCACCATGCCTGTAGGGGTGTTGACCCTCAGGTAATCCTCGTGATGGCTCCCGAATCACGGTGAAATCTCACCTAGTGGACGCTCTACGACACCAAACTCACACCGAAACGGGCGCAGAGGCCTGGAGCCGTCGCCACATTGTCCCCGTCCCCCTGATAGCTGCCCAGTCTTCGCCGCGTGCGTGCGGGTCAAGCGGTCATCGTCGCGCGAAGCGCCAATAGTCCGCTTGAGGCGCGCGTGCGCGGCCAAGACAATCGGGCAGCAGGGGGACGGGAACAACGCAGCACGGGACGGCCCAACGCAGCAGGGGGACGGGTGGTGGAGTACCGCCCTCAGCGGACAGCGCCGGTGACCATCCAGGTGTCCTGGCGCTCGCGCAGGGCGAGCGTGACCAGCCGCATCAGCACCCAGAGGCCGATGGCGCCCCAGAGCCACATCAGGCCGGCCCGCCCGGACGCGTCCGACGCCGCCACGGCCCAGGCGGCGGGCAGGAACGCCGCGACCGAGAGCACCGACGCCCAGGCCAGGTACCGCCCGTCGCCGGCGCCGATCAGCACGCCGTCGAGCACGAACACCCACCCGGCGATCGGCTGCATGGCCGCGGCGACGACCAGTGCGGCGAACAGCAGCTCGCGCACCTCGGCGTCGGGGGTGAACAGACGCGCGTAGCCGTTGCCGATCACCAGCAGGAGCAGGGCGAGCGCGACCCCGGACAGCACACCCCACTGGACCATGCGCCGGGTGATCGAGCGCGCGCCGTCGATGTCGCCGGCGCCGAGCGCACGGCCGACCAGCGCCTGGGCGGCGATCGCGACCGCGTCGAGGATCAGCGCCAGTAGGGTCCACGTCGTGAAGGCCACCTGGTGCGCGGCCAGCGCGGCCGTCCCCAGCCCGGCCGCCACCACGGTGATGACGATGAGCGCGACCCGCATGGCGACCGTCCGCACGATCAGCGGCACGCCGGCGCCGAACGCCTGGGCGACGCCGCGCCCGTCCGGCCTGAGGGCGACGCCCTCGCGCCGGGCGCCGCGGACCACGACCCGGACGAACACCGCGGCCATGCCGGTCTGGGCGATGACGGTGCCCAGCGCCGAACCGCCGATGCCGAGGTCGAGCCCGTACACCAGGACGACGTTGAGCGCGACGTTCGCGACCGCGCCGGTCACCGCGACGTACAGCGGGGTCCTCGTGTCCTGCAGGCCGCGCAGCACGCCGGTGGCGGCGAGGACCAGCAGCATCGACGGGATGCCGAGGAAGCTGATGCGCAGGTACGTCTCGGCGTGCTCGGCCACGTCGTCGCCGGGTCCGAACAGCGACACCACCCACGGCGTCAACGGCCAGCCGGCCACGAGGGTGGCGACGCCGATCAGCACGGCCAGCCAGCAGCCGTCGATGCCGGAACGCAGTGCGCCCGCGTGGTCGCCCGCGCCCAGCATCCGGGCCACCGCCGCCGTCGTCCCGTAGGCGAGGAAGATCGACACGTTCACCAGCGTCGCGAGCACCGTCGACGCGATGCCCAGTCCGGCCAGCTCGGGCGTGCCGAGATGGCCGATGATCGCGGAGTCGGTGAGCAGGAACAGCGGCTCGGCGACCAGTGCGCCGAGTGCGGGCAGCGCGAGCCGCAGGATCTCGCCGTCGGCCGGGTGCCGCCGGAACGGATGTCGAGTCATGGCAGCACCGACGGTAGGGGTGACACCTGTCATCGCGTGACCGGTGTCTCGCCATCTGAGATCTTGCCCTGTGGATCTCCGTCCACACCCGGTGGACGAGAAACCTGACGGGTGATCTGCGGCGACGCCGCGATTGTGAACAACCGGCCGGGCGGCTGTCCCCAGGGTTGTCCACAGTTGGGGATGATCGTTTACGGGGCGCTTCCACAGGCCGTCCACAGCGCCTGTGGATCATGGACTTGGCGACGCGCCGAGGCGGGCCGTAGGTTCGCGACACAGCAGTCGAGGAGTGCCTGCCTGGCGAGGAATGTCGGTGGCGGCTGTTAGAACGTATGTATGGACCAGCCGGTGCCTGAGGGGGTCGCGTGAGCGTCGCTGAGCTGCCCGATCGCCGGGAGGAGGCGCCTGTTGACTACGGCCGTACGCCGCCGCAGGACGTCGCCGCCGAGCAGTCGGTGCTCGGGGGCATGCTGCTGTCCAAGGACGCCATCGCCGACGTCGTCGAGATCCTGCGTGGCAACGACTTCTACCGCCCGGCGCACGAGGCCGTCTACGAGGCGATCATCGACCTCTACGGCCGTGGCGAGCCCGCCGACGCCGTCACCGTCGCGGCCCAGCTGCAGAAGCGCGGCGAGCTCGGCCGGGTCGGCGGCGCGCCGTACCTGCACACGCTGGTCTCCTCCGTGCCGTCGGCGGCCAACGCCGGGTTCTACGCCGAGATCGTGCGCGAGCGGGCCATCCTGCGCCGCCTCGTCGAGGCCGGCACCCGCATCACCCAGTGGGGCTACGGCGAAGACGGCGACGCCGACGCCATCGTCGACCGCGCCCAGGCCGAGATCTACGCCATCACCGAGAAGCGGGCGTCCGAGGACTACCACCCGCTCTCGGAGATCATGGAGGGCACGCTCGACGAGATCGAGGCCATCGGCTCGCGCGGCGGCCAGATGGTCGGCGTCCCCACCGGCTTCACCGACCTCGATGCCCTCACCAACGGCCTGCACCCCGGCCAGCTGGTGATCCTCGCCGCTCGGCCCGCGGTCGGCAAGTCGACCCTGGGACTGGATCTCGCTCGGGCCGCGTCCATCAAGAACGGCCTGACCTCGGTCATCTTCTCCCTCGAGATGGGCCGCAACGAGATCACCATGCGGCTGCTCTCCGCCGAGGCTAAGGTCCCGCTGCACCACATGCGCTCGGGCCAGATGACCGACGACGACTGGAACCGCATCGCCCGCAGCACCGGCGAGGTCTCCAGTGCGCCGCTGTACATCGACGATTCGCCCAACATGACGATGATGGAGATCCGCGCCAAGTGCCGGCGGCTGAAGCAGCGCAACGATCTCCGTCTCGTCATCATCGACTACCTGCAGCTGATGACCAGCGGCAAGCGGGTCGAGAGCCGCCAGCAGGAGGTCGCGGAGTTCTCCCGGGCGCTGAAGCTGCTGGCCAAGGAGCTCGAGGTCCCGGTCATCGCGATGAGCCAGCTGAACCGTGGTCCGGAACAGCGTCAGGACAAGAAGCCGATGCTGTCGGACCTCCGCGAATCCGGCTGCCTGCCGGCGTCGACGCGCATCATGCGGGCCGACACCGGTGCGGAGATCACCATCGGCGAGCTGTTGGCATCGGGGGCGCGCGACATCCCGGTCTGGAGTCTCGACGAGAGCCTTCGGTACGTCCCGCGGACCATGACGCACGCGTTCCCGAGTGGCCGCAAGGAGACCTTCCGGCTCCGGCTCGCCTCCGGCAAGCAGATCGACGCGACGGCGAACCACCCGTTCCTGACCTACGACGGCTGGCGTCCGCTGGGTGAGCTCTCCGTGGGCGCCAGGCTCGCGGTGCCGCGGCACGTCCCTGCGCCGCTGGTGACGCAGCAATGGGCCGATGCCGAGGTCGTGATGCTCGCGCATCTCATCGGCGACGGCTCGTTCGTCCGTCGCCAGCCGATTCGCTACGCGTCGGTCGACGAGGAGAACCTGGCGGCCGTCACCGAGGCGGCACGGCACTTCGGCATCACTGCCGTCCGCGACGACTATGCGGCCGCCCGCGTGACGACACTGCGGCTGCCCGCCCCGTACCGGCTGACGCACGGGCGGCGCAACCCGGTCGCCGCCTGGCTCGACGGGCTCGGCCTGTTCGGGCTGCGCTCACACGAGAAGTTCATTCCCGATGCCGTCTTCAGCCTGCCGAAGGCGCAGATCACAATGTTCCTCAGGCACTTGTGGGCCACCGACGGATCGGTGACGGTGAACCGCAACGGCCGGTCCGGCCGCATCTACTACGCCTCGACGAGCCGGCGGCTGCTCGACGGTGTTTCGCGGCTGCTGCTGCGCTACGGCATCTCCACCCGCTTGCGGATCGCGACGCCGAAGTCCGGCTACCGGCCGCAGTACACCCTCGACGTCTCCGGTCGAGACGAGCAGTTGCGGTTCCTGCGCGAGATCGGCTGCCACGGGGCCCGGTCGGCGGCATGCGCTCGCCTGCTGACCGTGCTCGAGGCCGGTACGTCGAACGCCAACGTCGACACCGTGCCGCGCGAGGTCTGGCAGGACGTCCGGGCCATCCTGGCCGAGCAGGGCATGACACATCGGCAGTTCGCGGCCGCCATGAACACGACATTCGGCGGCAGCGCGATGTGGAAGCATGCGCCCAGCCGGGAACGGCTCAGTCGTGTGGCCTCGGTCCTCGGTAGCGCGGAGCTGGAGATGTACGCCACCAATGACCTCCTGTGGGACGAGGTCGTCGCCATCGAGCCGCTCGGCGAACAAGACGTCTACGACGCAACGGTCATGGGCACCCACAACTTCATCGCCGACGGCGTCGCCACCCACAACAGCATCGAGCAGGACGCCGACATGGTGATCCTGCTGCACCGCGAGGACGCCTACGAGAAGGAGTCGCCGCGGGCGGGTGAGGCCGACTTCATCGTGGCCAAGCACCGTAACGGCCCGACCGCCACCATCACGGTCGCCTTCCAGGGTCACTACAGCCGCTTCGTCGACATGGCCCAGTGAGCTTCCATTGCCGGAGGCCGACGGGGTGCCGCCAGGTTGGCCGAACCACGAGGTGCCACTCATCCCCAGCGCGGTCCTCGACAGGTGGCCTGATATCGGGGCCCAGCTCGGGCTGTCAGTTCATACCGACGATGGTCTTGATCGCCCCCCTGTGATCACGCGCCCTCCGGTGGTCGGCACGGGGCCGGACGACGGCGATGCTCGGGGGTTGACCGCGCACTGGCGACCACCGCGGCCGTGGCCACCCGGGCGACCTGACGTCAGGTGGTCGTCTGGAAGTTCTGGGTGCCGATCACCTGCAACAGCTCCAGCTTCTCCGCCGCGTCGGTGCCCTCGACGGGGAAGTACGCGAGCAGTTCGACGTCCTCGTCGGGCGTGAGCAGCACCTCGCAGCGCAGCCGGACCAGCCCGACCTCGGGGTGGACGAAGCTCTTGACGTCGGAGCGGCGCACGGCGACGTCGTGCCGCTCCCACAGCGCGCGGAACTCGGCACTGCGGTCGAGCAGGTCGTCGACCAGCTCGGTGACGTCGCGGTCGCCGGCGCGGCGGGAGTGGGTCGAGCGGAGGTCGGCGACGTGCGACGCGGACAGCCGCGGCCGGTCCTCCTCGGGTGCCAGCTCGCGGGCCGTGGGGTCGGTGAACCAGCGCCAGTAGACGTTGCCCTCGCGGCCGGGCCGGACGTCCCGCTCGCCCACCAGCGCCGCGTGCAGGGCGTTCCGCCACAGCACCTCGCCGATGTCGCTCAGGATGCAGACGGGGACGTCGACGAGGCGGCTCGCGAGCGCGATCAGGCCCGGCCGGATGTGGCCGCCGGCCAGGCGGGGCGGCGCGGACAGTCCGGCCAGGTGGAACAGGTGGTCGCGCTGGTCGAGGTCGCAGCGCAGCGCCCGGGCCAGCGCCGCGACGACGGCCGGGGACGGGGCGGAGCCGCGCGCCTGCTCCAGCCGCGAGTAGTGGTCGGTGGACACGCCGGCCAGCTGCGCCACCTCCTCGCGCCGCAGGCCGGGAGTGCGACGGCGGACGCCGGCGGGCAGGCCGACATCGGCCGGGCGCAGCACCTCGCGGCGGCGACGGAGGAAGTCGGCGAGGCCGGGACGATCGATCACGTCTCCATGGTGCAACCCGGCCGCGACGACATCCAGGGAGAGTGTGTCCCTGGATGCGTTGCGCCTGCACGCGCCGCCCGGCCGCGCCGACGCTGGAGGGCATGACGACAGCGACACTCGACACCCGCATGCTCGGCCGCACCGGTCCCGCCGTCACCTCTCCCGGCATGGGCTGCATGGGCCTCTCCGGCGCCTACGGCCGCACCGACGACGACGAGAGCATCCAGGTCATCCATGGCTACCTCGACGCCGGCGGCACGCTGCTCGACACCGGTGACTTCTACGGCGCCGGCCACAACGAACAGCTGATCGCCCGGGCACTGCGCGGCCGCGACCGCGACGACGTCGTGCTCTCGGTGAAGTTCGGCGCCCTTCTGGCGCCGGGACGCCCTCCGGCCGGCTTCGACGGCCGCCCGGCCGCCGTCCGGAACTCCCTCACGTACTCCCTGCAGCGTCTCGGCACCGATCACGTCGACATCTACCGTCCCGCCAGGCTCGACCGCAGTGTGCCGATCGAGGACACCGTCGGCGCGATCGCCGAGCTGGTGGAGCAGGGCTACGTCCGCCACATCGGGCTGAGCGAGGTCGGCGCCGAGACGATCCGCCGTGCGGCGGCGGTGGCGCCCATCTGCGACCTGCAGATCGAGTACTCCCTGCTCAGCAGGGGCATCGAGGACGAGATCCTGGCCACCTGCCGGGAGCTCGGCATCGGCATCACGGCCTACGGCGTGCTCTCGCGCGGGCTGATCGGCGGCAGCGGCTCGATCGACGGCGGCCGCGCGATGCAGCCGCGCTTCCAGGGCGCCAACCGCGAGCACAACGACGCGCTCGTCGCCCGGCTCCGGGGACTGGCCGAGGCGAAGGGCGCGTCGCCGGCGCAGCTGGCGATCGCCTGGGTCGCGGCCCAGGGCGACGACATCGTCCCCGTGGTCGGGCCGCGCCGCACCGAGCAGGTGGCGTCGATGATCGGTAGCACGGCCATCAGGCTGGACGGCGACGACCTCGCCCGCATCGACGAGCTGGTCCCGCCGGGGTCGGCCCGTGGCGAGCGTTACCCGGCGGCGTTCATGGCCGACCTCGACAGCGAGCGGTGAGCCGTCCCTAGAGGCCGGAGGCGTCGACGAGGCGCTGGCCGACGGCGCGGGCGGTGTGCTGCAGCTCGACGCATTTGATGATGCGGAACGGGACCGGCAGCCGGGCCAGCTGCTCGGCGTACCACCAGGGGTTGCTGGTGCTGCCGGTCAGGCGAGTCGTCTCGTCGTCGAGCGGTTCCAGGAGGCCGAGCATGGGCGGCACACACGGCCGCACCTTCTCCAGCGGCCCCTCGATGATCACCTCGGTGTCGAACTCCCAGCCCTTCGCCAGATGCGCCTCGAGCTCGGCGACGGCATCGAGGTCGGCCGGCGGCGTGAACGACGCGTCCAGCACGGACACCGCCGTGACGCGATCCACCCGATACGCTCGCCGTGCGGCGGCACCGTGCGACCAGCACAGCAGGTACCAGCGGCCGTGCCGGACGACGACGGCCCAGGGCTCGACGTCGGCGGACCACTCCGAGCCGGCCTCGGACCGGTAGTCCAGCCGCACCTGGCGGCGGTCGGCGCACGCCTGCACGAGCGCCGTCGCGATCTCCGGCGAGGGGCGGGCGGCGGCGCGGTCCGGAGCCGGCGCCGTCGTGCGCCGGACCGCCTCGGCCTGGTGGGCGATCGGCTCGGGCAGCGCGCGCAGCAGCTTCCCCAGCGCGCTCCCGACCGGGTCGGCGGCGTCGGCGGCGTCGTGGTGGCCGTCGAGGACGGCCATGACCAGGCCGAGCACCTCGGCGGCGCTGAACAGCAGCGGCGGCAGCCGGACGCCGCGGCCGAGCCGGTACCCGCCGTACGGCCCGCGGGCCGACTCGATCGGCAGGCCGGCCTCGCGCAGGATGCCGACGTAGCGGCGGGCGGCCCGCTCGGTGACGCCGAGCTTGCCGGCGAGGCGCTCGGCCGTGATGCCCGGCGCACCCTGGATCAGCTCGAGCGCCAGCAGCGCCCGCGCCGTCGGACTCGCATCGACCGACACGATCGACCTCCAAACCGGAAGCAGAACGTCCGGAACAGACTCTAGCGTGCCTCCCATGGACCTTCAGGACATGACCGTGATCAAGGAGTCGATGGCGGGCGACGAGGTCGAGATGCTGATGTTCGCCCTCGAGCGCGCCCGGGCGCAGTTCGCCTGGAAGTGCGGCGGCCTCGACGCCGACGCCCTCAACAAGCCGTTGCCGCCGTCGGCCATGACGCTCGGCGGGCTGGTCAAACATGTCGCGCTCTGCGAGGACATGCGGATCAACGAGTTCATCACCGGCGACCCCATGCCCGAGCCGTGGACGCAGGAGAACTTCGACGCCGACCCCGAGTGGGACTGGCACTCGGCCGCCGACGACACGCCGGAGGAGCTGTACGCCCTGTGGCGCGCGGCGGTCGAGCGGTCCCGGGCGGCGTGGGCGACGGTGCTCGCGACCGGCGGGCTGGACCAGCCGTCGATCTTCACCACGAAGTCCGGCGACCACCCGAACCTGCGCCGCGTGCTCGTGGACGCGGTCGAGCACTACATCCGCCACACCGGGCACGCCGACCTGCTCCGCGAGAACGTCGACGGCCTGGTGGGTGAGGACCCGCCGCAGCCGGCGTCGTGAAGCCGAAGGAACCGGTCCGTGCCGATCAGGTGAGAGTCGTCCCGGCCAACCAGGCGTCCTGGCACGACCTGACGCTGGTCTTCGGGACGGCCGACTACGCGGCGCGCTGCCGCTGCCAGCGGTTCAAGGTCGAGGGCTGGATCTGGCGCGACACCACGTTCGACGAACGGGTCGCGATGCAGGAGGAGCAGACGCACTGCGACGAGCCTGACGCGGAGCGCACCAGCGGGCTGGTCGCCTACGTCGACGGCGAGCCCGCCGGCTGGGTGGCCGTCGAGCCGCGCCTGGCCTACCCGGGGCTGTTCCACAGCCGCAGCCCGGTGGTCTGGCGGGGCCGCGACGAGGACCGTGACGACCCCGGCGTGTGGTCGGTGACCTGCGCGATCGTCCGCAAGGGCTATCGCGGCCGCGGCCTGACGTACCACCTCGCCGCGGCCACCGTCGGCTACGCCCGCGACCGCGGCGCCCAGGCTCTGGAGGCGTACGCGATGATCACCGAGCCGGGCAAGGAGATCACGTGGGGTGAGCTGCACGTCGGCGCCCGGCAGGTCTTCGAGGAGGCGGGGTTCACCCAGGTCAGCCATCCCACCAAGCGCCGCGTCGTGATGCGGGTGGAATTCCGCGCGTAGGTGTGTCGGATCGCGGCCGTCCCGCTCGTCGTAGGGGAGTACCGCGAAGATGACAGGATCCCTGCGAAGGAGCCCCGCCATGAAGTACCTGATGTTCGTCACCACCGACAAGGACCACACCGAAGCCGACGCCGCCGCGGCGCCGGACATCGAGGAGTGGGTCGCCTACGTCACCGGCGCAGGCAAGCATGTCATCGGCGACCGCCTCCGCCCGTCGGCCGACGCGACGACCGTGCGGGTGCGCGGCGGCGAGCTGCTGGTCACCGACGGCCCGTTCGCCGAGGTGAGCGAGTGGATCGCCGGCTTCGACGTGCTCGAGTGCGCCGACCTCGACGAGGCGATCGAGATCGCCTCGAAGCACCCCATGGCCTACACCGGACGGCTGGAGCTGCGGCCGTTCTGGCCCCTCGACGGGTGACGGACGCGCGCGGCGCGGTCGCCGACGTCGTCGCCGCCGAGCGGCTGCGCATCGTCGCCGCGCTGATCCGCGTCACCGGCGACTTCGACCTGGCCGAGGACTGCGTGCAGGACGCCGTCGAGCGGGCGCTGGAGCGCTGGCCCGCCGACGGCGTCCCCGACAACCCCGGCGCCTGGCTGACGACGACCGCCCGGCGGCGCGCCGTCGACACCCTGCGCCGCCGTCAGACCGAGCGGACGAAGCTCCAGGAGGCGCAGGCGCTGGCCGAGCTGGCCCGCGACCTCACCGGCGACGACCCCGGCCCGTACGGCGACGACCGGCTGAAGCTGCTGTTCACCTGCTGCCACCCGGCGCTGCCGATGGCCGGCCGGGTGGCGCTGACGCTGAAGTCGGTGGCCGGGCTGTCGACGCGGCAGATCGCCCGGGCGTTCCTCGTCAGCGAGGCGACGATGGGGCAGCGGCTGCTGCGGACGAAGAACAAGATCGAGCACGCCGGCATCGGTTTCCGCGTGCCCGAGCCGCACCGGCTGGCCGAGCGCACGGCCGCCGTCCTGGCCGTCGTGTACCTGATCTTCACCGAGGGCTACGCGGCCACCGAGGGCGAGCCGTTCCGCGACGACCTCGCCGCCGAGGCCGTGCAGCTGGCCGGTCTGGTCGTGCAGCTGCTCCCCGGTGACGACGAGGCGCTCGGCCTGCACGCGCTCCTGCTGCTGCAGCACGCCCGCCGCGCGGCCCGGACCGACGCCGGCGAGCTGGTCTCGCTGGAGGACCAGGACCGCGGCCGCTGGGATCGCGACCGGGTCGACGCCGGCCTGGCCGCGCTCGCCGCAGCCCGGTCCACCGGCCGCCCGCCCGGCTACTACCGGCTGCAGGCCGAGATCGCCGCGCTGCACGCGACCGCCCCCGACGCCGACGCCACCGACTGGGCCCGCATCGTCATCGCCTACGACGCGCTGCTGGCGCTGCGTCCGTCGCCGGTGATCGCACTGAACCGGGCGGTCGCGGTCGCCTTCCGCGACGGTCCGGCGGCCGGGCTGGCCCTCGTGGACGAGCTCGGCGACGAGCTGGCGGACTACCCGCCGCTGCCCGCTGTCCGCGCCGACCTGCTGCGCCGGGCCGGACGGCGTTCCGAGGCGGCCGCCGCCTACCGCGCCGCCATCGCCGTCGCCCGTACTGACGCCGAGCGCCGGCTGCTGGAGCGTCGCCTTCGCGACGTCACAACGCAAAGTTGATCTTGGAGTTGTTCGGGTATCTCTCGGACATTTCGCCCGGGATAGGCCGAACAACTCCAAGATCAACGTAGGTGGGGGACGGGGTCGGGGTCAGCCGACCAGGGCGGGCCCTCGCTCGGCGGACGCCTCGGCGGGCGCGGCCGGCGACGGAGCGGACTCGGTGAGCGCCAGCCGCTCGTGCACCCGGCGCAGCGGCCGGGGGAGCCACCAGTTGCGCGAGCCCAGCAGCGTCATCGTCGCCGGGACGAGGAGCATGCGGACGACGACGGCGTCCAGCGCGATCGCCAGCACCAGCCCGAGCCCGATGGCCTTGATCGGCGCGAACCCGCCGAAGACGAACCCGGCGAAGACCACCCCGATGATCAGCGCGGCCGCCGTGACGATGCCGCCGGTGCGTTGCAGCCCGGCCACCACCGAGCCCGATGCGCCGTCGCCGGCCAGCCAGCGCTCGCGGATCCGCGACAGCAGGAACACCTCGTAGTCGACGGAGAGCCCGAACGCGATCGCGCCGACCAGGATCGGGACGGTCAGGTGCAGGTAGCCGAGGCCGTCGGCGCCGACCAGCCCGGCGAGGTGACCCTGCTGGAACACCCAGACGACCACGCCGAGGGCGGCGCCGATGCTCAGCAGGTTGGTGAGGATCGCCTTGATCGGCAGCAGGATCGAGCCGGTGAACGCGAACAGCAGGGCCAGCGTGCCGAGCGCCACCAGCGCGATCGCCCACGGCAGCCGGTCGGCCAGCATCGCCCGGTAGTCCACCAGCGTCGCGGTGTCGCCGCCGACCTGCACCTCGTACGGCAGGTCGAGGTCACGGATCGCCCGGACGGCGTCCTGCGCGGCCTGGCCCTCGGCGTCGCCGGCCGGGGTCGCGGCCAGCCCGGTGAGCTCGTCCGTCAACGGCACGACCTCGACCGACGCGATGCCGGGCAGGTCCTCGACGGCGTCCCGCAGCCCGGCCACCGAGTCGGCCGGAGCCGACGCCACGACCTCGATGTCGCCGGCCCACCGCGCTTGCTCGGGGAAGTGCGTGCCCAGCTGCGTCCACAGCTCGCGGGTGTCCGTGGACGTCGGCAGCATGCGCGGGTCGCCCTGCGAGATGTGCATGTCCGCGACCGGTACCGCCAGTGTGACCAGCGCCGCCGCGGTCGTGACCAGCGTGAGGACGGGCCGCTTCTGCACGCCGCGGGCGACCCGGGCGAACACGCCGTCACCGGACCGCTCGCGTGACGGCGAGATCCGGTGGCCGAACGTCGCCAGCAGCGCCGGCAGCAGGGTCAGCGCGGCGACCATGTCCGCCACCACGACGCCGGCGCCGGCCAGCCCCATCGAGCGCAGGAACGGGTCGTTGAAGACCACCAGCCCGGCCAGCGCGACGGCCACCGTCAACCCGGAGAACACGACCGTCCGCCCGGCGGTCGCCGCCGTCCGCAGCACGGCCTCCCGCACGTCGGGCGCCGTCCGGCGCTCCTCGCGGAACCGGCTCACCATCAGCAGCGCGTAGTCGACGGCGAGGCCGACGGCCAGCATCGTCGTGATCTGGATCGAGTACACCGACACGTCGGTGACGTGGCTGAACGCGAACAGGATCCCGAACGTCGCTCCGACGCCGACGCCGGCCACCAGCAGCGGCAGCCCGGCCGCGAGCAGCCCGCCGAACACGACCAGCAGCAGGATCAGCACGACCGGCATGGTCAGCATCTCCGCGCGGGCCACGTCCTCCTGGGCGGTCTCGGCGAACTCGACATCGGACAGCGGGCCGCCGGCGACGACGACCGACGTCGCGTCGATCGACTCCAGCCGCTCCGCGGCCTGCGCCGCCTCGCCCTCGCCGTCGTCCTCGAGCCCGGGCGAGAGGGCGATCTCGACGAGGACCGCGTCGCCCGCCTCCGACGGCAACGGCGGCGAGACCGACTCGATGCCCGGCAGCGCGGCGACGTCGGCGAGCCCGGCCTCCATCGCCGCGGCGGAGGCTCCGGTGATGACGGCGGTGACGGTGTCCGGCTGCGGCGCGGCGTCGTCGACCCGCTCCTCGGTCTGCGCGGACTCGCTGCCCGGCACCGTGCCGACATCGGAGGTGAGGCGGTCGAACACGCCGGTGCCGATGCCGAAGCCGGCGGCGACGACGGCGACCCAGGCGAGGATGACGATCAGGGGCCGCCTGACGGCGAACCCGGTGATGCTGCGCAACATGGCGGCCTCCTTGGGGGTTCCGATGGACTGGATCGATCGTGGTCCTCGGACCCGCCGCGGCGGATCGCCGTGAAGAGCGGATTCGCGCACCGCTCCCAGGAGCGGGCGCCTCGCTCTCAGGAGTGAGACTCTCCCGGCACGACCAGGCCGGTCTCGTACGCGAGCACGACCGCCTGGACGCGGTCGCGCAGGCCGAGCTTGCTGAGCATGCTGCTCACGTGCGTCTTCACGGTGTGCTCGGTGACGAACAACTCGGCCGCGATCTCGGCGTTGGACAGCCCGCGGGCGACCTGGCGAAGCGTCTCGGTCTCGCGGGCGGTCAGCACGTCCAGCCGGCCGTCGGCGGCCCCCTGACCGGCACCCGGCGGGCCACCGGCGCGGCCGACGACGTCCGCGATGAGCCGCCGGGTGACCGACGGCGCCAGCAGCGCCTCGCCGGAGGCGACGACGCGGACCGCCTCGACCAGCTCGTCGCGGCGCATGTCCTTGAGCAGGAACCCGCTGGCGCCGGCCCGCAGCGCGTCGTACACGTACTCGTCGAGGTCGAACGTGGTGAGTACGAGCACCCGGGCGTCGGTCTCGCGGCAGATCGCGATGGTCGCCTCGATGCCGTCCATGTTCGGCATGCGGATGTCCATGAGCACGACGTCGGGCCGCAGCTCGCGGGCGGCGGCGACGGCCTGCGCGCCGTCCTCGGCCTCGCCGACGACGGCGATGTCGGGCTGCGCGTCGAGGATCATCGCGAAGCCGCCACGCACCAGCGCTTGGTCGTCGGCGATCAGCACGCGGATGGTCGGCTCGGGCACACGTCAATCTAAGGGCACGGACGCGGTCACGCGGAAGCCCACGCCGCCGGGTCCCGGCCCGGTGTCGAGCGTCCCGCCGGCCGCGGCGACCCGCTCGCGCATGCCGATCAGGCCGTGCCCACTCCCGTCGGCGGACGGTGTCCCGGGACCGCTCGGCGGGCCGGCGCCGTCATCGGTCACCTCGATGCGCAGGTGGTCGTCGGTCCAGCCCAGCCGTACGTCGACGCGGCCGGCGCCCGCGTGCTTGACGGTGTTGGTGAGCGCCTCCTGGACGATCCGGTACACCGTGGCGGCGACGTCCGCCGGGACCGGCCGAGGCGCGCCGTCCTCGGTGAACGTCGCCGCCAGGCCCGCGTCGCCGACCCGGCGGACCAGGCCGGGGAGGCCGTCGAGGCCGGGCTGCGGGGCGCGACCGCCGTCACCGTCGCCGTCGTCCCCCGCCCGCAGCACGCCGAGCACGCGGCGCAGCTGGGCCAGGGCGTCGCGGGCCGTGACGGAGATGGTGTCGAACATCTGCTCCGCGCGGTCGGGATCATGCCGGACGGCGACCGGCCCGGCCTCCGCCTGGACCACGACGAGGCTCATCGAGTGGGCGAGGATGTCGTGCATCTCGCGGGCGATCCGCTCGCGTTCCCGGGTCGCGGCGGTCTCCTGTTCCTTCGTGAGCCGCAGCGCCCGCTCCTCCAGCATGGCGATGCGGTCGCGGCGGGCCCGGGCCGAGACCCCGAGGGCGTAGGCGCCGGCGAAGAAGATGCCGATCACGCCGAGGTTCAGCGCCTCGTCGTCCGGCAACAGGATCGACACGGAGACGCCCACGACGGTGGCGGCCACCCCGATGAGCCGCTTGACCGGCGGCGACAGCGACGCGAACGTGTACGTGGCGACCAGCTGTGCGGCGGGGACGTCGTTGAGCCCGCCGGCCAGCGAGAGCACGGTCGTGGTGATGCCGGTGATGCCGGCGACGGCGAACGGGTACTGGCGCCGCCACATCAGCGGGAGCGAGTTCGCGGTGGCCCCCAACGGCACCCACCACGCGAACCGGTCCTCGACGCCGGCGTCGAACATGACGTAGAGCGCACAGAGGATCGCGATGACGGCGTCGACGGCGACCGGCGGCAGGCCGCGGCCCCACGCGGCCAGCCGTTCGCCGAACTCGCTCAGTCGCCCCATCGGCTCAGTATCCAGGCCGCCGGGCGCCGGCGTCCTCACTCCCAGGAGTGGGAAACGCTCACCGCAGGGCGCGCAGCGCCGCGGCCGCGTCGGTGATGCAGACGCCGATGCCGGGCGGGTCCTCGGCCGAGACCCAGCGCGCGAACCCGACCTGGAAGACCGTGACGGCGCTCTGCGCGGCCAGCGTGGCGGCGGGGTCGGCGACGCCGCGACTGCGCAGCGCGTCGGCGGTGGCCTCGGCCAGCGCGGCGAGCTTCAGCAGCTCGCGCTCCTGCAGGCCGGGATTGGCCGCGATGATGGCGGAGCGGCGGACCGAGTGCTCGTGCCGGCCCTCCAGCAGGCCGCCGGCGGCGAGCATGCCGGCCAGCGCGGCGTCGAGCGGGGGGTCGTCGGCCGGGGCGGCCAGGATCGCCTCGACCGCCGTGCGCTCGAGTGTTCGCGAGCTGTCGAAGAGCACCTCGCGCTTGTCGGCGAAGTGGCGGAAGAACGTGCGCTCGGTGACGCCGGCGCGCTCGGCGATGTCGCCGGCCGTGGTCTGCTCGAAACCGCGCTCGGCGAACAGCTCCATCGCCGCGCGGACCATGCGCCCCTTCGCGTCCGGCTCCCAGCGCCCCATGCTCGGAGTCTAGTGATGGCAGTCGCTGACATCACGCGCTACTCTTTGATGTCAGGCACTGACATCACGACGAGAGGAAGTCCCATGCGCGTCTTCGTCACCGGAGCCTCGGGCTGGATCGGCTCGGCCGTCACCGACGAGCTCCTCGCCCACGGCCACGAGGTCGTCGGCCTCGCCCGCTCCGACCACTCCGCCGCCGCACTCGCGGCCAAGGGTGCAGCCGTCCACCGCGGCAGCCTCGACGACCCCGAGAGTCTGGCGGCCGGCGCGGCCGCCGCCGATGCCGTCGTCCATCTCGCGTTCAAGCACGACTTCTCCGACTACGCGGCCGCGGGCCGCACCGAGCACGCCGCCGTACGGCGCATGCTCGACGAGCTCGCGGGCAGCGACCGGCCCTTCCTGCTGGCTTCGGGTCTGGCCGGCCTCGTCGAGGGCCGCCAGGTGACCGAGGACGACCCGTCGCCGAACCACGGCGCCGACTCGATGCGCGGCGGCGGCGAGAACCTCGCGCTCGGCTACGCCGGCCGCGGTGTCCGCTCCGTCGCGGTGCGATTCGCGGCGACCGTGCACGGCATGGGCGACCCCGGGTTCGTCTCGACCCTCGCGGCGATCGCGAAGGAGCGCGGCGCGGCCGGGTACATCGGCGCCGGCGACACGCGCTGGCCGGCGGTGCACCGTTCCGACGCGGCGCGGCTGGTCCGGCTGGCGCTGGCGAAGGCGCCGGCCGGGTCGCGGGTGCACGCCGTCGCCGAGAGCGGTCTGCTCTCCCGCGACATCGCCGCCGCCCTCGGCCGCAGGTTGGGGCTGCCGACCGTGTCGGTGCCGCCGGAGGAGGCCGAGGCGCACTTCGGCTGGATGGCCCGCTTCTTCGGCGCCGACGCCGCTGCCTCGAGCGAGCGCACCCAGGCGATGCTCGGCTGGACGCCCACGGGCCCCACGCTGTTCGAGGACATCGCGGCCGGCGCCTACTGAGCGTCGCCACGCCGGGTGGTGATCACCAGCCTCGATAGTCGGAGCCGCGCCCGGAGCTGAAAACGGCGCCCAGCACGCAACTCCCGCTATCGAGGACGACTTGCCGACGGACCGTCTGGATAAAAGGTTGCCGTGGACATAATGTCCACGTACAGTTTTGCCGGTGATGAAGAAGAACCCGACGGCGGGCTACCTCGTGTGGCGGCTCGCGACCAAGTGGGGGGCGCTGCTCGACCGCGCGCTCGCTCCGTTCGGGCTCACCCAGGCGCAGTTCTCCGTGCTCGCCACCCTCTACGGCGTCACCCGGGCCGGCGGGCAGCCCAGCCAGCGGGAGCTGTCCGACCACACCGGCCTCGACCCCGTCTTCGTCTCCAAGCTGGTCCGCACCCTCGAGGGCAACGGTCTGCTGCGCCGCACCACCGACCCGGCCGACTCACGGGCCGTCCGTCTCACCCTCACCGACCACGGCGCCGAGGTCGCCCAGGCCGCCGGCGACCGCGTCATGACGCTGCAGGAGCAGCTCGCCGAGCCCCTCGGCGGGCCGGCCAGCGAGCGGACCCGCGAGTTCGTCGCCACCCTGACCACGCTGCTCGACGCCCCACCGCCGCCCGACCCCGGGAGGAACCCGTGATCATCACCCCGCTCACCGGCGTCGACATCGGCGTCGCCGCCAAGGCCGTCCAGTCCCTGATCGCGGTCGTCCTCGACGCCAAGGGCGTCACGCTCGCCGAGTGGGTCGCGCTGCGCACCCTCGGCACGGCGGCGGACCGCGTGTCCCAGCCGTCCCTGCGCGACGGGCTGGTCCTCGCCCTCGGCGTCGACGCGACCGATGCCACGGCGGTGCTCTGCGCGTTGGAGGACCGCGGGATGCTGGCCTACGACGCGTTCGAGCAGGTGGGCCTGACGCCGGCCGGCCGCGTCCAGTACGACGAGCTCCACGCCGCCGTCGTCGCGGTCACCACCGAGCTGTACGCCGGCATCGAGCCGGGCGAGCTGGCCACCACGCGCCGGGTGCTCGCCACCGTCACGGCGCGGGCGGCGGAGCTGCGGTCGCAGCTGTGACGGGGTGGCGGCGGGGGCGGTCCGACGCCGGCCAGACGTAGGGGAGATCCGCCGGGACGTTCGGAAAGCACCGTCCGTAGTGCTCCGGATCCTTGCGCACCAGCGACGACCGGTGGCTGCGATGGAACTCTTCGTCGCCCAGCCACGGCGGCAGCTCACCGGCCGCGGCCAGCTCCGGCTGGGTCCGGACGTTCCGGATACCGGTGGCCGCGGCGAGGTCGGACCTGAGGGTGGCCGCACAGGTGTCGCCGTGGCCCAGGGTGCACCATTGGGCGCAGACGTCCAGGCCATAGCGGGTGAGCGCCTCCTCGTAACCGGCCCACATCGACGCGGCCGGATGATGCCGCCAGCCGTAGCCAGGGCGGACGAGTGCACGCAGGACCTGCAGCGCCTCCACCCGCTGCTTGCCCAGACGCCGCTGGTCCAGCACCGCGGCGCTGGCGGTGAACTCCGGGTAGGGCAGGAAGGTCTGCATGCGGGTGCCGTACCCGAACCGGCCGACGACTTGACCTCAATAATGGTTGAGGTTGGACGCTGTGCTCCGTGACCACTACCACCGAATCCTCGCGCCGGGCGTGGGCCGGACTGGCCGTGCTCTGCGTCGTCGCCCTGCTGGCGTCGCTGGAGCTGACCGTCACGCACCTCGCGCTGCCGGCCATCGACGCCGACCTGCGGCCGTCCGGGACACAACTGCTCTGGATCGTCGACGTCTACGCGTTCCTGCTGGCCGGGTCGATGCTGGCGCTGGGCGCCGTCGGCGACCGGATCGGCCGGCGGCGGCTGCTGATGATCGGCGCCGGGGCGTACGGCCTCCTGTCGGTCGTCGCCGCCTACGCGCCCAGTGCCGAGACACTGATCGCGGCGCGGGCGCTGCTGGGCGTGGCCGGAGCGACGCTGATGCCGTCGACGCTGTCGTTGACGGCGACGATGTTCCGTGACGCGCGGCAGCGGGCCGTCGCAGTCGGGATCGTCATCGCCAGCGTCTCAGGCGGCACGGCCATCGGCCCGCTGGTCGGCGGTGCGCTGCTGGAGCGGTTCTGGTGGGGCTCGGTGTTCCTGCTCGGCGTCCCGGTGATGGTGCTGATCCTCGCCCTCGGCCCGGTGCTGCTGCCGGAGCACCGCACCACCGCCGCGCCGCGGATCGACGGCGTCAGCGTGCTGCTGTCCTTGGGCGCGGTGCTGCCGCTGGTGTGGGGGCTGAAGGAGATCGCCGTCGACGGGGCCGGCTGGGCGGCCGCCGGGGCGGTCGCCGGTGGGCTGGTGGTCGGGACGGTGTTCGTCGTGCGGCAGCAGGGGCTCGCCGACCCGGTGGTCGACGTGCGGTTGTTCCGGGACCCGGCGTTCTCGGTGGCCGTCGCGACGCTGGCGATCGGCATCTTCGTGCTCTGGGGCGCGAACTACTACCTCGCCCAGTATCTGCAGCTGGTGCAGGACCTCTCGCCGTTGCGCGCGGGTCTCTGGACGGCACCGTCGGCGTTCGGGGTGATCGCCGGCTCGCTGCTGGCGCCGCGGCTGGTCCGCCGGGTGCGTCCCGGCATCGTGATCGGCGCCGGCCTGACGGTGTCGGCGGCCGGCTTCGTGCTGCTCACCCAGCTGACGGCCACGTCGTCGCTGGGCCTGCTGGTGGCCGGCTCGGTGACGGTGTCGGCGGGGCTCGGCCCGATGATGGCGCTGGCCACGGATCAGGTGGTGGGCGCCGCTCCGCCGGAGCGGGCCGGTGCCGCCGCGGCGCTGTCGTCGATGGCGCCGCAGCTGGGCGGCGCGCTGGGCATCGCGGTCCTGGGCAGCGTTGTGGCGGCGGTGTTCCGGGGTGCCGGCACCGGCGAGGACACGCTGGGCGCGGCCGTCGCGGCGGCGGAGGACCTGCCGGCGGGCGGCGCGGGGGCCGCGCTCGCGGCCGCGCGGGAGGCCTTCACCGACGGCATCGTCGTGGCCGCGACGGTGAGCGCGGTGCTCGCCGCCGTGCTGGCGATATCCGTTGTCGCCCTGTCGGCCCGCCGGGATACCGTCGTCCCACGAGCCGACCCGTGGGAGTCCGCATGACCATCGCCCACCTCGCCGACGAACTCATCGACGCCCTGTTCGACGCCGCCCCGCTCGAGGCATCGCTGCTGGGCTTCCGCGACCGCGAGGACCAGCTCACCGACTACACCGAGGCGGGGGAGGCGGCGGTCGACGCCCGGCTGGCCGGCATCGCGGCGCGCGCCGAGGCCGTCGACCCCGCCGGGCTCGACGACGCCGACCGCATCACCCGGGCGGTCATCCTGCAGCAGATCCAGACCGAACGCGACCGCCTGGCCGTGCGCGGAGTCGAATACACCGTCACCGACTCGTTCTTCGCGCCGGCTCCCGCCACGCTCTCGTTCCTGCCGATGACCGGCATCACCGAACCCGCCCACGCCGACGGCTACCTCGCCCGGCTGGCCGGGCTGCCCGCGCTGCTCGACGTCATCGCCGGCCGTCACCGCGCCGGCATCGCCGCGGGCCGGCTCCCGGTGCGCCGGCTGGCCGAGGCCACCGTCGAGCACTTCACCCGCTACCTCGCCAGCCCCGAGGCCGATCCGCTCCGCCGGCCCGAGCCGGCGCCCGGCAGCGGCGCCGACGCCACGGCGTTCCGGGCCGAGCGCGACCGCCTGCTCGCCGAGGTCGTCCACCCCGCCATCGGGCGCTACCGCGACGCCGTCGCCGCCGACGTCGTCCCGCACGGCCGGCCCGACGACCGCGCCGGGCTGTGCTGGCTGCCCGACGGCGAGGAGTTCTACGCCAAGGCCACCCTGGGACACACCACGACCACGCGCACGCCCGACGAGCTGCACCAGACCGGCCTCGACGTGCTGGCCGGGCTCACCGACGAGTACGCCGACGTCGGCGGGCGGGTCTTCGGCACCGGCGAGCTGAGCGAGATCCTCCAGCGGCTGCGCACCGACCCCGCCATGCGCTGGCGCGACGCCGACGAGCTGCTGAGGGCGGCGCGCTCGGCCATCCGGCGGGCCGAGCAGGTCGCGCCCCAGTGGTTCGGCCGGCTGCCGTCGCAGAGCTGCGTCGTCGAGGCGGTGCCCGCCGCCGAGGCGCCCGGCGCCCCCGGCGCCTACTACATGCAGCCGGCCATGGACGGCAGCCGCCCCGGCACCTACTACGCCAACACCTACGAGGCCGAGAAGCGCGACCGCTACAGCGCCGAGGCCGTCGCGTTCCACGAGGGCGTGCCCGGCCACCACTTCCAGCTCACCATCGCCCAGGAGCTCACCGACCTGCCACTGCTGCGCCGGCTCGCCTCGGTCACCGCGTTCGACGAGGGCTGGGGGCTCTACGCCGAGCGGCTGGCCGACGAGATGGGCCTGTACTCCGACGACATCGCGAGGCTCGGCATGCTGAGCGAGGACTCCATGCGGGCCTGCCGGCTGGTCGTCGACACCGGTCTGCACGCCAAGGGCTGGAGCCGTCAGCAGGCCGTCGACTTCATGGTCGCCAACACCGCCACCAGCCGGGTCGAGATCGAGACCGAGGTCGACCGCTACATCTCCGCACCCGGCCAGGCGCTGGCCTACATGGTGGGCCGGCTGGAGATCCAGCGCATCCGCGCCGAGGCCGCCGCCGCACTGGGCGACCGGTTCGACGTCAAGGCCTTCCACGACGTCGTCCTCGGCAACGGCCCGCTGCCCATGGGCGTCCTCGACGAGGTCGTCCGCACCTGGGCCGCGCGGCAGGGCTGACCGATGGACGACGCCGAGCTCGCCCGCCGCCGGCTGCGTGCCACCGGCCTGGGCGGCCCGCTCGACGCGGCGACGCCCGGCGAGGTGGTCGGCTGGTTCGGCGCCGTCCAGTCGCAGGACTACCACCCGGCGAAATGGGGCGTCGCGCAGCGGCTTCGCGGCGCCGTCACCGACGCCGGCCTCGACCACGCGTTCGCCGAGGGTGAGCTGTTGCGAACGCACGTGCTGCGGCCCACGTGGCACTTCGTCACGCCGGCCGACATCCGCTGGCTGCTGGCGCTGACCGCGCCGCGGGTGCACGCGCTGAACGCGTATTACTACCGGCAGGCCGAGCTCGACGACGCCCTGCTGCGGCGAGCCGCGGACGTCGTCACCGAGGCACTCGCCGGTGGCGAGCACCTGACCCGCCCCGAGGTCGCCGCGGTGCTCGAACGGCACGGCATCGTCGCCGCCGGGCCGCGGCTGGCGTACATCCTCATGTTCGCCGAACTGGAGCAGCTGATCTGCAGCGGCGCCCTGCGCGGCAAGCAGCACACGTACGCGCTGCTCGACGACCGCGCGCCGGCGGCCGATC
>NZ_QUAL01000169.1 GCF_003579925.1 Jiangella rhizosphaerae
CAGCCGCCGTGCTGGTCACGGCCCTGACCGGTGGGTTCCGGACGGCGGCGGCGCCGGCTCCGCAGCGCGTTACGGCGGGCGACGCCGTCGACATCGGGCCGGTGCGGCTGGCGGCGCAGGGCTGGACGATCCGCGACGACATCGCGACCAACGGCCTGGAGTACGCCGGCGCGGCCGCCTGGCTGGTCGTCGAGGCCGAGGTCACCGCCCTCACCGACGCCACCATCACCTTCCCGCAGCGCTCGCTGGGGCTCCCGCCGGAGCTGGAGGTGGACGGCGAGCCGGACCGCGTCCTGCTGCTCGCCGACGCGACCCTCGCGCCGGGGCTGCAGCCCGGCCTCCCGGCCCGGGTCGCGCTGCTCTGGCCGGTCGGCGACGTTCCCGACCCGGGCGACGACCTGGAGGTGTCGTACCTGCGCTCGCGCCTGTCGGACAGCACCATCGACGCGGGGCGGGTGTGGCGGGCCGACGGTGTGGCGGCGCACACCACGCTCCCCCGCGACGACGCCGCGGGCGACGCGCTCGTCGAGGAGGACCTGTGACGGCGCGGCATCGGCGAGCCCGGCGGCCGTCGCCGGCCGCCCTGGCGGCCATGATCGCCGTCGTCGTCGCGGCCGGTGCCGTCGGCGCCCGGGCCGACACGTGGTGGCCGCGGACCGGGCCGTTCGTCGACGCGGCGGCGGCCGGCGAGCCGGTCGTCGTCGAACCGGTCCGGGTGACGGTGCACGGCGCCCGGGCCGCGACGGTGCTCGCCGACGGGCTGGACGAGAAGGACAGCGAGGGCATCTGGATCGCCGTCGACGTCACGGCGTCGGCGCTGGACGAGCCGGCGGTCATCGCCGGCATGGCGCTGCGCGACCGGCGCGGCCGCGAGTACGCCTCGTCCAACCGGGCCACCAACCCGATGATCGGCACCCCGTTCGACCCGCGGGTCCCCGAGCGCGGCGAGGTCGTCTTCGAGGTACCGTCCGACGCGCTGGGCCGGCTCACGCTGGTGATCAGCCCCGACGCGCCCGGCCGTACGGTTCCGCGGGCCGAGGCCGAGGTGGCGCTGCGGGTGGACGAGGCCGGCGGCGAGCCCCTGACGCCGCGCCCGCGCGAGCTCGCGGAGGGGCAGGCAGACATCGACGCGCGACCGGGGGGCGGAGGTCCCCGCGAGCGGTCGATCCGCGCCGCGTGCGCATCGGCAGGTCTGGACGCCGTCTGCCTGCCCCGGCAGTCCAGTGTTGCGGAGAAGCTCGGATGAGCCGGGCGTGGTGGCGGCGCAACCGCGTCGCGCTGCCGGTCATGGTGGTGGCGCTGGCCGGGCTGGCGTGGCCCGCGTCGGAGGCAGCCCGCGACGTGTGGTGGCCGCGGGGCGAGCACGTCGCCGTCACGGCCGGCGGCGACGGCCGGGCGGTCGTGGGCGGGGTGTCGCTGCGGCTGGCCGACTTCGGCCACGCCGGCGACGTGCCCGCCGAGCCGCCGCCCGACGGCTACACCGTCTGGCGTGCGGAGCTGGCCTCCGACGGCGGCGGGGACGAGTCGCTGAACTGCACGGCTCAGCTGCAGGACGGCGACGGGAACCGGTACGCGGCCGGGTCGCGCTACCTGCCGTCGTACGACGACGAGTCGATCGGCGTGTACTGCGGCGGGCCCGACGCCGGCGGCGTCGTGTACTTCCTGCTGCCGGACGACGCCGAGCCGGACGTCGTGCGGGTCAGTGCACTGGAACTGCTGCCGGAGTACTGGACGCTTCCGGTGCCGTGACGGCGGTGGCAGGCAGCCGGCCGACCAGCGCGTCGGCGGCGGCCGCCAGCAGCGCCGCCGACAGCACCTGCACGAGGATCGTCGACACTGTCTCGAGGGGGCCGGCCAGCGCCATCCAGTCGGCCACCGGCGCCGGCCCCACGACCAGCCGGGCGATGCCCCAGACGAGGTGGCCGGTCAGGCCGACCGCGACATAGGCGACGCAGAACAGCAGCGCCGACGCCCACCCGGACCGCCAGATCATCGCCAGCCCGGCCGCCAGCGGCCCGAACCGGCGCTCGCTGTCCAGGCCGAGGCGCCAGGCCCGGGCGACGTTCTGCTCGCCGACGCGGGCGCTCAGCCGCGCCGTGATCCGTCCACCCGCCGGCGCCACCGCTTCGGCCGGCTGCGTGCCGTACACGATGGTCCCGAACGCCAGCCACGAGATGGGCACCACCAGGCCGGTGAACACCCCCGCCACCAGCAGGTCCGTCGTCGGGGTCAGGCCGGCGGCGAGCACGTCGAGCCACTGGAGGCGCTCCGTCAGCTCGGTCCACCAGCTTCCGAACCGGTCCGCGATGACGCGCCCCGACCACCACTCCCGGCCCTCGCGGGTCGCCAGCGAGATGACGAAGACGCCGAGCACGATCCAGACGACGTCGCAGTAGCCGGCCAGCACCTGCAGCGCCGTGCGCCGCCCGGACGTCTGCGGCCGTCCCCGCGACAGCCGCCCGGCCAGCGACCGCAGCGCCAGCGCGCCGAGCGCCGTCCCCAGCACTGCCGCCGACGCGCCGGCCGGGATGCGGTCGCTGACCTCGCCCGTGACGGCGGCCAGCTCCGCGGCGTCGTGGGCCGTCTGGTTGTAGTACTCCCGCTGGTCCTCGGCGAACGTGCCGTAGTGCTCGTAGACGACGAGGAACGGGACGATGAGGCTGCCCAGAACCGCGAACACCGTACGCACCCGCCGACCGGCCGCCACCGTCGACGGCCGCATGACCAGCAGCATCGCGACCGTGACCAGCATGGAGCCGAGCGGGACCAGCGCCAGCACCAACAGCCCGAACACGGCCGCGTGCCGGCTGGCCCAGACGGCGGCGTCCAGCGTGTACTCGCGGGCCACCAGCCCGGCCGCCGCCAGTGCGACCAGCGCCGGCCAGGAACGGCGGAGGCGCCGCCCCGCGTCGAGCAGGACGGCGCCTCCGCCGGACGGCGTGCTCAGAGGTACTGGCCGGTGTTGGCCACGGTGTCGATGGAGCGGCCGGCCTCGGTGCCCTGCTTGCCCGAGATGAGCGTGCGGATGTAGACGATGCGCTCGCCCTTCTTGCCGGAGATGCGGGCCCAGTCGTCGGGGTTCGTCGTGTTCGGGAGGTCCTCGTTCTCCTTGAACTCGTCGAAGCAGGCGGTCAGCAGGTGCTGTACCCGCAGGCCCTTCGCGCCGGTGTCGAGGAGGTCCTTGATCGCCATCTTCTTCGCGCGGTCGACGATGTTCTGGATCATCGCGCCGGAGTTGAAGTCGCGGAAGTACAGGACTTCCTTGTCGCCGTTGGCGTAGGTGACCTCGAGGAAGCGGTTCTCCTCGGTCTCGGAGTACATCTTCTCGACCGACCGCTGGATCATCGCCGCCGTCGTGGCCGCGGCGTCGCCGCCGTGCTCGGCGAGGTCGTCGGGGTGCAGCGGCAGGGTCGGCGTGAGGTACTTGCTGAAGATGTCGCGGGCCGCCTCGGCGTCGGGCCGCTCGATCTTGATCTTCACGTCCAGCCGGCCCGGCCGCAGGATGGCGGGGTCGATCATGTCCTCGCGGTTCGAGGCGCCGATGACGATGACGTTCTCGAGGCTCTCGACACCGTCGATCTCGCTCAGCAGCTGCGGGACGATGGTGTTCTCGACGTCGGAGGAGACGCCCGAGCCGCGGGTGCGGAACAGGGAGTCCATCTCGTCGAAGAACACGATGACCGGCGTGCCCTCGCTCGCCTTCTCGCGGGCCCGCTGGAAGACCAGCCGGATGTGCCGCTCGGTCTCGCCGACGTACTTGTTCAGCAGCTCAGGGCCCTTGATGTTGAGGAAGTACGACTTGTGCTCGGACATCCCCTTGAGCTTCGCGATCTGCTTGGCCAGCGAGTTCGCGACCGCCTTGGCGATGAGCGTCTTGCCGCACCCGGGCGGGCCGTACAGCAGCACGCCCTTCGGCGGGCGCAGCTCGTGCTCGCGGAACAGCTCAGCGTGCAGGAACGGCAGCTCGACGGCGTCGCGGATCTGGTCGATCTGCCGGGACAGGCCGCCGATGTCGGAGTAGTCGATGTCGGGGACCTCTTCGAGGATGAGCTCTTCGACCTCGGACTTCGGGATGCGCTCGTACACGAACCCGGCGCGCGGCTCGAGCAGCAGGGAGTCGCCGACCCGCAGGCCGGAGTCCTGCAGCGGCGAGGCGATGCGCACGACACGCTCCTCATCGGTGTGCCCGATGACCAGGGCGCGCTCGCCATCGGCCAGCAGCTCCTTGAGCATGACGACCTCGCCGACCCGCTCGTACTCGAGGGCACGGACGACGTTGAGCGCCTCGTTGAGCATGACCTCCTGGCCGGGCCGGAGCTCGTCGAGCTCGACGTCGGGGCTGACCGCCACCCGCAGCTTCCGGCCGCCGGTGAACACGTCGACCGTGCCGTCGTCGTACTTGGACAGGAACGTGCCGAAACCGGACGGCGGCTGCGCCAGCCGGTCGATCTCCTCCTTGAGTGCCACGATCTGGTCGCGGGCCTCGCGGAGCGTGGCCGCCAGCCGCTCGTTCTGGGCATTCACGGACGCCAGTCGCGCCTCGAGGAAGGCCACCTCGCCGGCCATGTCGGACGGCTCGCGCCCGGACCCGCGACGGCCATGATCGAAGCCATCGTCGTACGACGCCATCTCGCACCTCCTCGGAAGGGGGTCGTCTATAGCCAGACCTTACAGTCGCCGAGCCCGAACGCCACGCAGGAGATCAGCTAGTGACCAGATGTTGACTTTCGGTCCCGTCGGACGTGGAGTCCCTCCTTACCCCAACTCGTTCGCCGACGCGCCGGTTCCGGCGTCGGCGGCCGCCTCGTTGCCCGGCGCGGGCCGCCGGCGTCGGGCCGGCGGAGTGACGCCCGGCGCCATGCGGCGGGCCGTCACCAGGAAGCCGGTGTGGCCGATCATGCGGTGGTCGGGCCGTACCGCCAGGCCCTCGACGTGCCAGGTGCGCACCATGGACTCCCACGACACCGGCTCGGTGAACCGGTTGCTCTCGCGGATGGTCTCGACCGTCCGCGACAGCTGCGTCGTCGTGGCGACGTAGCAGCACAGCACCCCGCCCGGGACCAGCACGTTCGCGGCGGCGTCGACGCACTCCCACGGCGCCAGCATGTCGAGCACGACGCGGTCGACGTCGGCGTCGTCCAGCTCGGTGACGAGGTCGCCGACGGTGAGCCTCCAGGCCGGGTGCGGGCCGCCGAAGAACCGCTCGATGTTCTCGCCGGCGATCTTCGCGAAGTCGGCCCGCCGCTCGTAGGAGTGCACCATGCCGTGCTCGCCGACCGCCCGCAGCAGCGACATCGTCAACGCCCCGGATCCCACCCCCGCCTCGACCACGCGGGCCCCCGGGAACACGTCGGCCATGGCGACGATCTGGCCCGCGTCCTTGGGGTAGACGACCGCCGCGCCGCGCGGCATGGACAGCACATAGTCCGACAACAGCGGCCGCAGGGCGAGATACGCCGTCCCACCGGTCGAGACGACGACCGAGCCCTCGGGCTGCCCGATCAGCCGGTCGTGCTTGAACGATCCCTTGTGGGTGTGGAACTCCTTGCCGTCCTCGAGAGTGATGGTGTGGTGGCGTCCCTTGGGATCGGTGAGCTGCACTTGGTCGCCGACCCGGAAGGGCCCGGTGCGGCGAGACGATTCGGTCGCGGACATAGCGGTGAGGCTATCCGCCGGGACCGACAGGCGGTCGCGTGGATCGGGCGGGGGCGCTTGCCCTCCGCGTGGGCCGGGTCGTGACGTGGGCCCGTCCCCCTGCTGCCCGATTGTCTTGGCCGGGCACGCGCGCCTCAAGCGGACTGATGGCGCTTCGCACGGCGATGACCGCTTGACCCGCGCGCACCCGGCCGAAGAACGCGCAACTATCAGGGGGACGGGGGCAATGTGGCGACGGCGCCAGGGCGTTTGGCCCGTTTCGGTGTGAGTTTGGTGTCGTCGAGCGTCCACCTGGCGAGATTTCGCCGCGATTCGCGGGCCATCACGAGGATTACCCCAGCGTCAACACCCCTACAGCCATGGTGAAGCTCGCGTAATCCTCGTGATGTAGACGATCCTGGATGATCATCGCCGTCCACGGCCCGACAAAGCAGGGCGAAACGGGCACGCCAAGCGTGAGGCGTGCCCGCTCTGCCCCCGTCCCCCTGATAGCTGCCCGTTCTTGGCCGCGCAACCGCGGGTCAAGTCCAAGCGCCCCGACCACAGCGAAGCCCCACCACCACGCGCGCGGACTTGAGGCGCGGTTNCACCACCACGCGCGCGGACTTGAGGCGCGGTTGCGCGGCCAAGAGAATGGGCAGCAGGGGGACGGCGAACTCGACGCACCTGTCACCGAGCGGCGAGCGCGTGGTCGACGTCGGACGTCACCAGGACGCCGTAGACGCGGCCCTCGGCATCGACCACCAGGTACTCCGTGGCCGGCGTCTCGCGCATCGCCTTGAGGAGGTCGTCGCCGCGGACGTCGAGCGGCAGGATCATGCCGTGCTGCAGCTGCCGCGACGACTGGCCGATGGTCACCCATGGCCGGCGCTGCTCCGGGATGGCGGCCACCGCGGCCTCGTTGACGAGGCCGGTGGGCCGGCCGGCGCTGTCGACGATGACCAGCGACGTGACGTTGGCCTCGCGCGCCTGGCGCAGCGCCTCGGAGACCGGCAGGTCGGGCGCGACGGGCGCGGCCCGCCGGGCCAGCGTCCGGGTGTCCAGCCTCGGCAGCCGGGCCCGCATGCGGCCGACGGCGAGCGCTTGGGTGGCGCCGCTCCACAGCAGCGCCGCGACCAGTCCCGCCCAGATGATGGTGAACAGACTCGGCCGGCCGCCGTTGAACACGAACGGGAGCAGCAGCACGAGGCCCGCCAGCACCTGACCGGACCGGGCGGCGACGACCGTGCCGCGGTGCTCGTCGCCGCTGACCCGCCAGACGGCGGCGCGCAGCATGTGGCCGCCGTCGAGGGGCAGGCCGGGCAGGACGTTGAAGACGCCGACGATGAGGTTGGCGACGGCCAGTTCCCACACCAGGAACGCCAGCACGCGGCCGTCGATGGCCGTGCTCACCAGCAGGCCGAGCCCGCCGAGCGCCAGCGACAGCAGCGGCCCGGCCGCCGACACCACGAGGTCGCGGCCCGGCGTCGGCGCGTCGCGCTCGATCTCGGTGTAGCCCCCGAGGAAGTGCAGCGTGATGCCGCGCACCGGCAGCCCGAGCCGGAGCGCCGTCAGCGCGTGGCCGAGCTCGTGCACGAACACCGACAGGTACAGCAGCACCGCGAACAGGAACGCGACCAGGTAGGCGCCGCCGTCGCTGACCTCGGGAAGGTAGCTGAGCACGAAGTCGCGCCCGCCGTAGGTGATGATCGCGGCCACCAGGAACCAGGTGGGGCTGACGTACACGGGGATGCCCGCGATGCGCCCGAGACTCAGCTGCCGCCCACGACCTGTTGCCATTATCCAAGGCTACGTGGCCGGGGCGGCGTGTGCGGCGCGGCTCTGTCGGTGGCGTGATCTAGAGTCACGAACATGACGATCCGGACGCGCACCGCCCTCGGGGACGACCCCGGGGCCGAGCGCGTGCCGAGCCTGTCGCCGTCGCGCGCCGCCGACTTCATGACCTGCCCGCTGCTCTACCGCTTCCGCACCATCGACCGGCTGCCCGAGCCGCCCAGCTCCGAGGCCACCCGCGGCACGGTCGTGCACAGCGTCCTGGAGCGGTTGTACGACCTTCCGCCCGGCGAGCGGACGCCCGGCCGCGCCACCGGCATGGTCCGGCCGGCATGGGACGAACTGCTCGCGGCCGAGCCGGCGGTGGCCGAGCTGTTCGCCGACGACGAGGACGGCTCGGCGCTGGCGGGCTGGCTGGCCAGCGCCGAGGAACTCGTCGAGCGGTACTTCGCGCTCGAGGACCCGAACCGCCTCGAGCCGGCCGAGCGCGAGCTGTACGTCGAGACGACGCTCGACTCCGGGCTGCGCCTGCGCGGCTACGTCGACCGCCTCGACCGCGCGGAAGCGACGGGCGACCTGCGCGTCGTCGACTACAAGACCGGCAAGGCGCCGCGCGCGGGGTTCGAGCAGCGGGCGATGTTCCAGATGCGGTTCTACGCCCTGGTGCTGTGGCGGCTGCACGGCCGGGTGCCGCGGCTGCTGCAGCTCATCTACCTCGGCAGCGGCGAGCTGCTGCGCTACGAGCCCGACGAGGCCGACCTGCGGGCCACGGAGCGCAAGCTGGCCGCGCTCTGGGCGGCCATCGAGCGGGCCACCGAGACCGGCGACTGGCGGGCCAACCCCAGCCGCCTGTGCGACTGGTGCTCGCACCAGGCTTTCTGCCCCGCCTACGGCGGCACGCCGCCCCCGCTCCCGGAGCGGGTCGACACCGCGGACGACGACGAGGCGCCCTCGCCCCGCACCTCCCCCGTCGACGCCTGACGCACGACGGCCGCGCAGGGGTTGCGGGGAGCGGTCGCGTGGTGAGCGGCCCGGCAAGGCGAGCGGCTGCTGCCCGCCGCGGGGCCCCTGTCCGACGCCGGGGCTCACCGAACGGGCACATGCCGCCACGTCGATCATGGAGGAATCGGCGTTCCGGCTCGGCGGGAACCCCGATTCCTCCATGATCAACAGCGGTCGGCGGGGAGGTTCAGGTTCCCGGGGTGGCCCAGGGACCGACCGGCAGTGGCCCACCGCCCGGCCGGCGGCGTCCAGCAGCCGGCCCATCCGCTTGACCGTCCGCAGCCCGATCGACCGGTCGAGCACGCGCAGCTCCGGCACCCGGCGGGTGAAGGCCGCCTCCAGCCGCTGGAGGTCGGCGAGCGAGCGCAGCCACACACCCAGCAGCAGGTTCGCCGCGCCCGCAGCCGCCACCGGCTGCCCTCGAGGAACGAGCGGATCCCCACCGTCGTCCGGACCGTCCGGACCGTCCGGACCCGGGCACCGACGGCAGCCCCGTCAGCAGGAACTCGGCGAGGTCGGCGAGGTCCGGCACGAGGATGGTGAGCAGCAGGTCGCGGTCGCCGGTGACGTGCTCGAGCGTCACCACCCGCGGGTCGTGCGCCAGGACGGCCGTCGCCTCGGCCAGGCGCTCGCCGCGCAGCCGACCTCGACGAACGCGAACGTCAGGCCGTCGAGCGCCGGGTGCAGCGCGAACCAGGCGGCGCCGGACTCCGAGAGCCGGGCCCACCGCCGCGCCGCCGTCACCGGGTCGACGCCGAGGACGAGGCCGATCCGCTGCCACGGCGCCCGCGGCGCCAGCTGCACCGCGTGCCGCAGCGCGAGGTCCGCCTCGTCGAGTGCGTCCATGTCCGTCTCCGATTCCCGCGATACCGGTCAGATCCTGCACCACGGGCGCCGAGCTCGGCCCAGCGCCGAAGATCGCCCGCGTGACGACCGCGACCGCCGACCCCTACCGCTGACTGGAGTCCGACGGCCCCGACGCGCTCGCGTGGCAGCGCGAGCGGGCCGCCGAGACCGACGCCTCCGTCGGCGCCTGGCCGCACCTCGGCACGCTGACGGGACTGCTGGGACGGCTGGAGGCGGGGCCGCCGCCGACGCTCCCGATCCACGCCGCCGGCCACTGGTTCCGCGCGGAGCCCGGCGACCGGGGCACCCTCGTGGTGGCGAGCACGGACCCGCTCGGCCACGGCCCGGACCGGCTGCTGTTCGACGCCCTGCTGGGCGGCGTCGGCTGGCTGCCGGACTCGTCCAGGTTCCACGACCTCGGCCTGACCGGCCCGGTCGACCGGTTCGAGCAGGCGGTCTTCCGCTACGACCTGCGCACCCGCACCGAGCGGGCGGAGCGGATCCCGCTGCCGGCCGGATCGCAGGACTACACGCTGGTCCAGGCCGGCGACAGCCGGTGGCTCGTGGCGGCGCACGGGCTGCCCACGCCGCTCCCGGTGGCGGTCCGGGATCTCGCCGACCCGGACGGCACCTGGCGGCCGTTCCTCACCGGCGTCGCGGGCGTCGATCAGCCGCTGATCGCCGGCTACCCGATCGGCGACGAGTACCTGGCCTGGACCGACGTCGGCGCGCCGCGTGGCCGGGTCGTCGCGATCCGCTTCGACGCCGCCGATCCCGGCGACCCGGCCTGCTGGCGGGAGCTGCTGCCCGAGGGCGACGGCGTCGTCGTCGCCCTCGGGCAGCGCACCCACGCCGCGCTGTCGCCGTACCACCTGGTGAGCGCAGGCGAGTATCCGGCGGTCTACCTGGCCACCGGCGACCGCGACCCGCGCTGCTCGGCCTGGTCCCGCCCGCCGCGACCTGACGGCGCCGTCCGGGCGGGGATCCTCCTGCCGGTGGAGACCGCAGCTCGCCGTCGAGGACGAGCCGCGGGCGGTGTGCGGCGCCCTACCGTTGATCGTGTGACGACGGCGCGCGCCAAGCTCTTCCCACGCATCGAGCCGTGGCTGCTGGACGCGTCGGTGACCCTCGTCCTGGCGGTGACGGGCGTCGTCGCGCTGTTCGTCTACACCGATCCCAGCGGCTTCGAGTACGCCGACCCAGACGCGTTCGGCGTCGTGCTGGTGCTGGCCATCACGCTGCCGTTGATCGTCCGGCGGCGCTATCCCGTCGCGGTCGGGCTCGGCACGGCCGCCGGGATGCTGGCGTTCGTCGGCGTCGACTACGCCATGCCGACGGCCGCCGCGGTGCTGCTGATCGCCGTCTACAGCGCGGCCAACTACGCCGGGCTGACGTCGTCGCTGCTGGTCACGGCCGCGCACATCGCGACGTCCAGCGCCTACGCGGCGGTCAGCGCCGACCGTCACCCCGAGCAGGCGATGGACGTCCCGGCGAACGTCGTCATCAGCGGCCTGCTCATCCTCGGTGCGTGGGGCATCGGGCGGGCGGTGCGCAGCCGTCGGCTCTACACGGCCGAGCTCGAGGACCGCGCGCGCCGGCTCGAGCGGGCCAACGACGTCGAGGTGCGGGCCGCCATCGCCGAGGAGCGCTCGCGCATCGCCCGCGAGCTGCACGACGTCGTCGCGCACCATGTGTCGGTCATGACGGTGCAGGCGGCCGGTGCGCGCCGCGCGCTGCACCGCGACGTCGAGCGCACGGCCGACGCTCTGGAGGCGATCGAGGAGATCGGCCGGTCCGCGCTGGCGGAGATGCGCCGGGTCGTCGGGGTCCTGCGTGCGCCTGACGGCGACGACCGCGGCGCGCAGCCGGCCACGCTGGCGCCGCAGCCGGGTCTGGGCGACCTCGCCCAGCTGGCCGAGCAGATGCGCGACGCCGGCCTGCCGGTGGACGTGACGGTCGACGGCGAGCCGGGCGCCGTCCCCGTCGGCGTCGACCTCGCGGCGTTCCGGGTCATCCAGGAGGCGCTGACGAACACCATCAAGCACGCCGGCCCGTCGACGGCCACCGTGCACGTCCGCTACCTGCCGTCGGAGGTGCACGTCGAGGTCAGGGACGACGGCCACGGCGTCGCCGCGGCGCTGGAGGGCCGCCGGACCGGCCACGGGCTGCTCGGCATGCGCGAGCGGGTCGCCCTCTATGGTGGAACCCTCGCGGCCGGACCGCGCCGCGGCGGCGGCTACGAGGTGCGGGCGAAGATCCCTTACGACGGCGACAACGGAGCGATGTCACGATGACGGCCCAGCCCATCCGGGTGCTGCTGGTGGACGACCAGCCGCTGCTGCGCACCGGTTTCCGCATGATCCTCGAGGCCGAGTCCGACATCGCGGTGGTCGGCGAGTCCGGCGACGGCGAGCAGGCGGTGGCCGACGCCCGGGCGTTGCAGCCCGACGTCGTGCTGATGGACATCCGGATGCCGCGGGTCGACGGCGTGCAGGCGACCCGGCAGATCACCGGTGCGGCCCGCGAGACCGCGCCGCGCGTGCTCGTCCTCACGACGTTCGACCTCGACGAGTACGTGGTCGAGGCGCTGCGGGCCGGTGCCAGCGGGTTCCTGCTCAAGGACGTGCCGGCCGAGGACCTCGTGACGGCCATCCGGACGGTGTCGCGCGGCGACGCCGTCGTGGCGCCGAGCATCACCCGCCGGCTGCTGGACATGTTCGCCAGCCGCTTCCCCGCCACCGACTCGCCGACGCCGGCCACCCTGCAGCACCTCACCGACCGCGAGCGCGAGGTGCTGACGCTGGTGGCGCGCGGCTACTCCAACGCAGAGATCGCCGCCGAGCTGGTCGTCTCCGAGACGACGGTGAAGACGCACGTCGGCAACGTCCTGACGAAGCTGGGGCTGCGCGACCGCGTCCAGGCCGCCGTCTACGCCTACGAGAGCGGCCTGGTCCAGCCCGGCGCGCTGTAACGGCCTCGCCACGGTCAGCCGGGTCGTACGCCCGCAGGACGGCGCCGGAGCGCGTCCTACTCCTCACGGTGGAGCCCGCAGACCGTGCGGTTCGCCGATCATCCCGGCCGCGCCGCGCCCTAGCGTGGAACACGATCGACGAACCAGCTGACGAGGAGCGCACCGGTGACGACGGAACCCAGTTCGCCGCGCACGGCGGCCCGCGCCGTTGACCTGACGAAGATCTATGGCAAGGACGACACACGAGTGGTGGCGCTCGGCGGCGTGACGGTGGAGTTCGCCGCCGGCCGGTTCACCGCGATCATGGGCCCGTCCGGGTCGGGCAAGTCCACGCTCATGCACTGCATGGCCGCGCTGGACTCGTCGACGTCCGGGCAGGTGTACATCGGCGACACCGAGCTGAGCGGGCTGAACGACAAGGAGCTCACCCGGCTTCGCCGCGACAAGATCGGCTTCATCTTCCAGGCGTTCAACCTGGTCCCGACGCTGACGGCGCGCGAGAACATCACGCTGCCGCTGGACATCGCCGGCCGCGACGTCGACAAGGACTGGTTCGACAACGTCATCGCGACCGTCGGCCTGGGCGACCGGCTCGGGCACAAGCCGAATCAGCTCTCCGGCGGGCAGCAGCAGCGGGTCGCGTGCGCCCGGGCGCTCGTCAGCAAGCCTGAGATCATCTTCGCCGACGAGCCCACCGGCAACCTCGACTCCCGGTCCGGTACCGAGGTGCTGTCGTTCCTGCGTCGCTCGGTCCGCGAGTTCGAGCAGACCATCGTCATGGTGACGCACGACCCCGGTGCCGCCGCCTACTCCGACCGCGTGCTGTTCCTCGCCGACGGGCAGATCGTCGACGAGATGAGCGACCCGACGGCCGAGAAGGTGCTCGAGCGCATGAAGGGCTTCGACACCGTGGGGCAGCAGGCATGATCCGCGCCACCCTCAAGAGCCTGGCCGCGCGGAAGCTGCGGCTGGCGATGAGCGCGTTCGCCATCGTGCTGGGTGTGGCGTTCGTGGCCGGGTCGTACGTGTTCACCGACACCATCGACCGCACCTTCGACGACATCTTCGGCGGGCTGTCGTCCGACGTCGTCGTCCGGCCCGACCTGCCGGGCGAGACGGACTTCTTCTCCGGGTTCGCCACCGGCACCACGACGACCATCCCGTCCGGGCTGGTCGACGACGTCGCCGAGCTGCCCGGCGTCGAGCGGGCCGACGGCGAGATCGAGAACCAGAGCTTCTTCGTCCTCGACACCGACGGCGACGTCATGACCACCCAGGGCGCCCCCGGCATCGCCGTCAACTGGCACGACGGCCCCAACGCCGAGGGCGACCCGGTGCTCGAGCTGGTCGACGGCGTGTTGCCGGCCGGCCCCGGCGAGGTCGCGCTCGACGACCGCACGTTCGAGGACTCCGGCTATGAGATCGGCGACGAGGTCCAGTTCGTCAGCTCCGGCGACGAGCCGCGGGTCAGCGCCGAGCTGGTCGGCGTCGTCCGCTTCGGCGAGTCCGGCAGCCTGGCCGGCGCCAGCCTGTCCGTGTTCGAGACCGGCTACGCCCAGGAGCTGTTCCTCGACGGCGAGGACGCCTACAACCGCATCTCGGTGACGGCCGCCGACGGCAGTAGCGCCGAGGAGGTCCGCGACGAGATCGGCGCCGTGCTCCCGGCTGGCCTCGAGGCGCTGACCGGCGCCGACGTCGACGAGGAGACCGCGTCGGCCATCGAGGAGGGGCTCGGTTTCTTCAACACGTTCCTGCTCGTGTTCGCCGCCATCGCGCTGTTCGTGGGCGTGTTCCTCATCCTCAACACGTTCTCGATCCTGGTGGCGCAGCGCTCGCAGGAGATGGCGCTGTACCGCGCGCTGGGCGCGGTGCGGGGGCAGGTGACCCGGTCGGTGCTGCTCGAGGCGTTCGTCGTCGGCGTCGTCGGGTCGACGCTGGGCCTGCTGCTGGGCCTGGGCGTCGCGCAGCTGCTCAAGTCCGTGTTCGGGGCATTCGGGCTGGAGCTGGCCGGCGGGCTGGTGCTGCAGCCGCGCACCATCGTCATCTCGTACGTGGTCGGCATCGTGGTGACGATGGTCGCCGCGTTCATCCCGGCCCGGCGGGCGTCCAAGGTCCCGCCGATCGCGGCCATGCGCGACGACGTCGTCAACACCGAGTCGTCGCGCCGGGTGCACCTCTGGGTCGGCGCGCCGCTGACGCTGCTCGGCGCCGCGGCCATGGCGACCGGCCTGTTCGCCGACGTCGACGACGCGGCGCTGATGGTCGGCGCCGGCATCTTCGCGGTGTTCATCGGCGTGGCGCTGCTGGCGCCGGTGCTGGCGACGCCGGTGCTGCGCGTCGTCGCCGGCTGGTATCCGTCGGCGTTCGGCACGGTCGGCCGGCTGGCCCGCGAGAACGCGCTGCGCAACCCGCGCCGCACGGCGGCGACGGCGTCGGCGCTGATGATCGGCATGGCGCTGGTCACTGCCATCTCGATCGTCGGAGCGTCGGCCAACGCCACCGTCGACAGGGCCCTCGACGACGGCGTCCGCGCCCAGTTCGTCATCTCCAACGCCGTCGGGCAGCCCTTCTCCCCCGCCATCGCCCAGCAGGTCGGCCAGGTCGACGGCGTCGACGAGGTGGTCTCGGTGCGCATGTCCGGCGGCATCGTCGACGGCGACCAGACCTTCCTGCAGGCCTTCGACCCGGTCGCGTACGGCCGGGCCGCCGACCTCGAGATGGTCGACGGCACCGACGAACTCGGGCCCGGCCAGTTCCTCATCGGCGAGCAGCAGGCCGAGTCCGAAGGCCTGTCCGTCGGCGACACCGTCCGGCTGCAGCTGCCCGGCTCGGACGAGGAGATCGAGCTGGCCGGCATCTACGCGCAGTCGCCGCTGCTGGCCGGCGGTGTCGTCGTCAGCCAGCAGACGCTCGAGGACGGCGCGGTGCCGTCGCTGGACTCGCTGCTCTATGTCATCGCCGACGACGGCGCCGACCTCGCCACGCTCCACGACGGCCTGGACGAGGCCACCGCCGACATCCCGACGGTCACCGTCCAGGACCAGGAGGAGTACAAGCAGCAGTCGCGCGACCAGGTGAACCAGCTGCTGTTCCTGGTGTACGCGCTGCTCGGCCTGGCCGTCCTCATCGCCGTCCTGGGCATCGTCAACACGCTGGCGCTGTCGGTGATGGAGCGCACCCGCGAGGTCGGGCTGCTGCGGGCGGTCGGCATGAGCCGGCGCCAGCTGCGCCGCACCATCCGGCTTGAGTCGATCGCGATCGCCGTGCTCGGCGCCGTGCTCGGCGTGGCGCTCGGCCTGCTGTTCGGCGTGTCGCTGCAGCGCGCCATCGCCGACGACGGGCTCGAGGTGCTCTCGATCCCCGGCGGGCAGCTGATCGTCTTCGTGATCCTGGCGGCGATCATCGGCGTGCTGGCCGCCGTCTGGCCGGCCCGCCGCGCCGCCAAGCTCGACGTCCTGCGCGCCATCACGACGGAGTAGCCCCGCGTCCGCGCGGCCTGACGCCCGCCACCGCCCGCGTTGATCTTGGAGTTGTTCGGGTATCTACCGGACATTTCGTCCAGCAATGGCCGAACAACTCCAAGATCTCTCTGTCAGGATCGTGTGTGCCGGGGTGCTGCTCGACGGGGCGGGGTGCCGGTGTGAGCGTCGG